>NZ_JBVJIJ010000049.1:0-67870 GCF_055586325.1 Dactylosporangium sp. NPDC051087
GCCTCATGCGCGAAGCCCCGTTCCTCCTCATCGGCGAAGGCACCAGCGAGATCCAGAAGACCATCATCAGCCGCGGCCTGCTCAAGGAATACGGGGCCCGTTGATCGCGTGCACCGCCCGCACCACCGCGATGCAGGTGTCCTCGACGTAGTCGACGCCGGCGGCCTCGGCCAGCACCCGCCCCTCGGGCGACACGATGTCCTGCTGCAGCCAGACCGCCGGCGCCCCGATCGCGATCGCGTCCTGCACCACCTGCGTGGCGTCCCTCGACGGCCGGAACACGTTGACGAAGTCGACCGGCTCGGGGATGTCGGCCAGCCGCCGGTACGCCCGCACCCCGAAGATCTCGTCCACGAACGGATTCACCGGGATGATCCGCCACCCCCGCCGCTGGATGGCGAGGGGCACCGAGTGCGCGGTCTTCCGCGGATCCCGGGACGCCCCGACAACAGCAATGGTCACCGATTCCCGCAGGATCTGCTCAGCGCTCCGCACCCATAGACCGTAGCTCGCGTCACGCCGCCGGGATCGGGATCGGGGTCGGCCCGCCGGTCAGGCCCGCGGACAGCCGGGCACCGAGCAGCGCCGCGTGCACCCGCACCGCCTCGCCCGGCTCACCGACCGCTCCCCGGCGCCGCGGGTGCGCCACGTAGTAGCCGATCAGATCCATCAGGAACAGCAGGCTGCCGTCGACGTCCTCCGGCCGCACCGTCACCGGCCGCGCCCGCCCGGCGACGGCCAGGTCGATCCGCGGATGCCACCGGTCGCCGTTGAGCTCGACGCGTTGAATGTCCTCCCAGGCGTACGAGCGTGCGCCCACCCCGACGCCGCCGTCCGTGAGCCGCACCGCGGGCGTACCGCGCATGAGCCGCACCAGCCCCCGGCACCCGACCGCGAAGCCCGCGACGGCACCGGCGAACGCGACGGTGGCGAGCACCGGCCCGGCGCCGGCGAGCAGCCCCCACACCAGGGCGACCGACCCGACCGCGAACAGCCTGCCGACCCGCGCGCACCCCTCCCGGAACGGCCGGTGGAACACCCACCCTGCCCGGGCCGGCGCCTCGTCCCGCCGCCGCATCTCGTTGACGACGTAGTTCGCCCCGTGCACGACCACGTTGGCCAGCACGAACAGCAGGAACATCGCGCTGCCGTCCGGCCCGCCGTACGCCAGCAGCAGCCCACCCCCGGCCAGCGTCACGGCCGGCGGCACCGCGACCCACAACCAGTTCAGCGGAGCACGCCGCGCCGAGGTCATGGCCACACGGTAGACATTCCGCGCCGTGCCTGCGTCACCCGATCAGCTCCGGCGGATGACCGTCCCGCGCCGAATCACCCGCACCCCGCCCACACTGTCCGCGTCTGCCCCGGAATGCGGGTGCGGTCAGCTGACCTGCCGGGTGAGCGCGCCGCGGAGCCGCTCCAGCTCCGCCTCGGTGCCGATCGCGGCCCGCCGCTCGGGCTGCCGGGCGTAGAGGTCGATGACGCGGGTCAGGAAGTACAGCGACACCTCCAGCGGCACGTCCTCACCGGGCCGGAACTCCCGCACCCGCCGCCCGCGCACCAGCTCAGGGCTGCCGACCGCCCACGTGCCGGGCTCCGACGTGACGTCGAGCGCGTCCCACGGCACGAACGAACGCCCACCGTCGATGGCGATCCCTTCCGCGGTGAGGACGAGCGGCCCGCTGCGCAGCATCCTGACCGACAGGACCAGCAGGAACAGCGTCGTCAGGACGATGATCCCGTACGACATGGCGCGCAGCACCGAGATGTGCCCGACCCGGAACCCGTTGAACGCCATCATCACCAGCGCCGCGCCCAGCACCCCGTAGAACACGCACTGGCGCCGGAAGCTCGGCCGCACCCGGAACGCCGCCTGCTCCTGCCACACCACGATCGCGAACGTCGACGGTCCCCGCGTCGTGTGCGCCAGCAGAATCAACCCGAACGCGATCCCGACCGTCGCGATGATCAGCAGCACGAGCAGCATCGGCACGTAAGCGGCCGGGTCGTCTCTGGTCACGACCGGCACCAGCACGCCGACCACCACGGTCGGCGCGAGCAGCACCACGAAGTCACCGGCACGAGCACGCATACGACCGAGCTTATGCACGCTAGCTGACGTTTTCCTGACCGTCGATCACAGCAACGACAGCTGCTCGACGACCTCGACCGTCCCCTGCCTCACCCGCGAAGACCGCCCACCCCGACCCGCCTTCACCGCCGTGGTGCCCGGGGTGTCCATGGCCGACCCCACCCCTGCCTCCGAGGTGACCGCCGGGGGTGCGGTGGGGGTGATCGTGGCCGACCCCGCACCCACCCCGTCGCCGCCCGCGGGTGATGCGGCCGGACCGGCTGCGGGCGAGGTGAGTGGCAATTCCGGGCTGCCGGTCGGTGCGGCGGCGAGGGCCGCTGCCGGTGCGGGTGTCGCGCCGGTCGGCGGTGTCGAGGCGGTTGATGCCGAGGCGAGCGGCAATTCCGGGCTGCCGGGCGAGGTGCCGGTCGGTGCGGCGGCGAGGAGCGCTGCCGGTGCGGACGTTGCGCCGGTCGGCGGTGTCGAGGCGGGCGACGCCGAGGCGAGTGACACTGCCGAATCGAGCGGCAACGCCGGAGCAGCGGGCCGCGACCCGGGCGGTGCCGCGACGGATGATGCCGTGGCGATGGGCGGCGTCGGGGCGGATGCCGGGCCGGGTGGCGCCAGCGGGGTGGGTGGCGTCACGGTGAACGGCAGCGTCGGGGGCCGGGGTGGTTCCGCGGGTGGGCCCCCTGACGGCTGGCGGGTGGCGGTCATGCCGCCGGTCGGGATGCCGTGGCGGCGGCAGGCGAGCCTGACCCTGGCGGCGATCTCGCGTTGATAGGCCTGGTCGGTGTAGGCGCCGGAGCCATACAGCCGGCGGTAGCGCGGGGCGAGGTGCGGGTGCTCGCGGGTGAGCCAGGCCTGATACCACTCGCGGGCGCCCGGGCGCAGGTGCAGGGCCAGGGGCACGACGCCCGCGGCGCCCGCGGCGGCGAGGGCGGCGACGGTGGTGTCGATCGACTCCGGGGTGTCGGTGAGGCCGGGGAGGATCGGGGCCATGAGGACGGTGACGGCGAAGCCCGCGTCGGACAGGCGGCGCACGACGTCGAGGCGGCGGCGGGGGCTGGGGGTGCCGGGCTCGACGGAGCGCCACAGGGGCTCGTCGACGAAGCCGATGGACATCGACAGGCCGGCGGTGGTGACCTGGGCGGCCTGGGTGAGCAGGTCGAGGTCGCGGGTGATGAGAGTGCCCTTGGTGAGGATCGAGAACGGGTTGGCGTGGTCGCGGAGGGCGGCGAGGATGTCGCGCATGAGGCGGTAGCGGCCCTCGGCGCGCTGGTAGACGTCGACGTTGCTGCCCATCGCCAGGTGCCTGCGGGTCCAGGACGGGGCGGAGAGCTCGCGGCGCAGGACCTCGCCGGCGTTGACCTTGACGACGATCTGGGAGTCGAAGTCGTGGCCGGCGTCGAGGTCGAGATAGGTGTGGCTGTTGCGGGCGAAGCAGTTGTGGCTGACCACGCCGCCGGCGATGAAGTCGCCGGTGCCGGTGGTGATGTCGAACATCGGCACGTCGACGCCGAGCGGCTCGATCCCGGTGACCCGCAGGCCGTCGTCGCCGCGGACGAGCTCGCCGGCGACGGTGCCGGTGGGGGTGGCCGGGGCGAACGTCAGGCCGAAGCGCAGCCGCTCCCGCACGCCGCCGAGGACCCTGGTCACGGTGCCGTCGGTGGCGGCGGCGAAGCCGAGGACCGACAGGCACTCGACGAGCCAGTCGACGACGACCTTGTCGACCACGTCGAAGGACGGCAGGTGGCCGTCGCCCGGCATGTCGCCGGCGGCGTCGAAGAGGCCGGCGACGAAGCCCTGCCGCCACGCGCGGGTGGGGGCGGCGGGCCAGTCGATGACGGCGCTCGTGTCGCGGACGCTGGCGCCCGCATACTCGCGGTCGTCGGCGGCCATGGCGTGCAGGCCGCCGCAGGCGGTGGCATAGGTCCTGGCGCGGCGCAGCGCGGCCGGGGCGACCGGGCCGACGTGCCCGTCGCCGTGCACGAACCCGCAGAGATAGCCCTGCCGGTATGCCGGGGTCTCGCGGGGGCGCTCGGGCAGGGCGCCGAAGCCGGTGAGCCGGTTGGCGGTGGTCAGGTGGGGCCGGCGGGCGCGGCCGTGCCGGGCGCCGGTGACGTGCTTCCAGCCGCGGTCGGACAGGAACCGGTGGTCGCCGGAGGCGACGAGCGTGGTGCCGTCGTGGAGGGTGACGCGGTGTGCGGGCTTGACGGTCGACCAGTGTGCGAGCACGGTCGTGGTGACATAGCGTCGCAGCCGCCCGTCGCGGACCGTGCCGATGATCTCGTCGCCGGTGCGGAGGTCGGCGAGGGGGCGGGTGGTGCCGTCGGCCATGAGGATCGCGGTGTCGCCGGCGAGGCAGTAGACACACGCGTGCGAGCAGCCGCGATAAGGGTTGATGGTCCACTCGAACGGCACCCTGGACTGGCCGGACACCCGGTTGATCAGGGATTTCGCCTGGACCTCATAGAAGGTGACGCCGCGGAACTCGGGCGTGTCGAAGGTGCGGGCGACGGCGCCGGGCAGTGCGAGCGGAAGTGCTCGCACTGCCCCGGCGTCACCGTTGCCGGGACCGCCGGACGCCTTCAGGTTCTCCCATCGCACACGCCAATTCGAACACGTGTACGAACGAACCGCAAGCTACGCCTCGACGCTTTCCCCCGACTTCTCGTCACTCTTCGCAACCGCGGCCGGGGTGTCGGCGGGGGCCTTCCCGGACTTGGCCGGCGCCGCCGGCTCGCCACCCGAGGCGGCGGCGATCTGCGCCCGCACCTCGTCCATGTCCAGGTCGCGGACCTGCTGGATCAGCGACTCGAGCTGCTGCTCACGCAGCATGCCCGGCTGGGAGAACACCGCGACCCCGTCCCGCACGATCATCAGGGTGGGGATCGAGCGGATCTGGAACTCCATCGCGAGCTCCTGCTGCGCCTCGGTGTCCACCTTGCCGAAGATCAGGTCCGGGTTGTTCTCCGAGGCCTTCTCGAACGTGGGTGCGAAGGCCCGACACGGCCCGCACCACTCGGCCCAGAAGTCGACGAGGGTGATGCCCTCGCCGCCGACCTTCTCAGCGAAGTTCTCGGCGGTCAGTTCTACGGTTGCCATGTCTCTTCCGATCCTTTCGGGCGGTCGGGTACGCACCGTTGTAACCACGTACCCCTTACCGGCATTCCCAACCGGTGTCCGGGCTCACGATGGCGGCGGTGAGCACGTGATCCATGATGGAGGACATGAATCGGCCGACGTTCGTCTTCGACGGTGACTGTGCCTTCTGTTCATCATGCGCCCGCTTCATCGAGCGCCGCATCAGGCCGTCCGCGCATGTCGTGGCGTGGCAGTTCACCGACCTCGGCGCGCTCGGTGTCACGCGGGAGGCGGCGAGCGCCGCGGTGCAGTACGTGACCGCCGGCCGTGCCCCGACCGCGGGCCCTGTCGCGATCGCCGACATGCTGCGCGACGTGCCCGGCGCCGCCGGCCGCTTCCTGTGGCGCCCGATCGGCACCATGCTCCGGCTGCGACCCGTCGCCGCGACGGCATGGCCGGTGTACCGGTGGATCGCCCGCAACCGGCACCGGATGCCGGGCGGGACCGCCGCCTGCGCCCTGCCGCCCGGGCACCCGGCCCGAGCCGGCAACTGAGAGCCCGGCAGCCGGCAGCTGAGAGCCCGGCAGCCGGCAGCTGAGAGCCCGCGCGGACTGTAGACCGGCCCGAGAAGCCGGCAGCGCAGGGACCGCCCCGGAAACGAGCAGCCAAGATCAGCGAACGGCGGCAATCCCGCGGATCTTCGGCATACGCTCGCGGGTGGGAGGTACGCCATGTCGAGCCAGCCCACACCGAGCCAACCCAGCGCCGGAGTCGACCTGCCGCTGCACAGGCACGAGTGGGACCGGCTCGTCCGGCTGCCCCGCAACGTCCTCGTCGTCGCCAGCGCCGGGGACGACAACGTCGACGCCGTCGCCGGGGTCGAGGCCATCGCGGCAGGTCAGCGCTCCAGGGCGCTGCTGGTGCGGGGCGTCGTCGCGGCGATCTTCGCCGAGCACGAGCAGGTCACGAGCACCGCGCCGCTGGACCGCGAGGGCGTCCTCGCCGAGTGCGGCGCGGCCGTGCGGATGCTGGCCGGGCGGCTGGGCACGGACGTCGCGCTCGCCTACGGCGAGTGGCTGATGGACGTCGCCGCCAGCGTCGGCCGCACCGCGTGGCGGCCCGGGGTGATCCGGCTCGGCGGGGTGGAGGTCCTGCTCGCCGAGCGGGAGTTCGTCAACGAGATCGGCAGGGAATTGGCGCTGGCTCTGCACCGCCAGTAAGGGGTCACGCCGGTGGTCGCCGGTCGGGTGGGCTGGGCAATCCTTCTCATCCGGCCGGCCTCCAGACGTGCGGAGACCGGCCGCGGCGACGAGGGCTCAGGCCTGCACCATGCAGCCCCAGCCGTCATAGCTGCCGTCGTGCCGCTCCACGACTCCGCGGACCTCCCAGGTGACCTCGTGCAACGCCGGCGGCTCCACCGCGTCGCGGCGGATCGCCTGGAGCACGAAGTCGGCCTCGTCGCCGCGTTCCACCGTCACCGCGAAACCCAGGTTGCGCAGGTCCGCCGCGGCCGCCTCGGCGTGCTCGGTCTGCGGGAAGTACGCGAGGAACTCCACCGGCCGCGGCTGGCTGAGCCGGTCGCCGTGCCCCTCCAGCTCCTGGACGACCTGGTTGTCCTCCATGATGTTGCGCTGCCAGGCGTCGGGGGTGAGCTCCTCGCGGACCCGCGTCCAGCCCGGGTCCGGGCTGAGCGTGGCGACCGGGGACAGCGCCGGGATGTCGGGCAGCGGGGGCACGGACGCGCCGTCGGGCAGGTAGCCGGTGATGCGGCCGGTGCCGGCGGTGACCACCCTGCCGACCATCGCGCCGCCGGCGCCGCGCAGCGCCTGCCGGACCGCCTCGTCGAGGGCGTGGATCGCGCCCAGCTCGGCCTCCGCGGGCATGCCGCCGGCGCCGTCACCCGCGTAGGTGAAGTCGACGTCGTACCGCGACGGCATCCTCCCCACCGGGGCGGCCTCGACGGCGCCGAGGTCGATGTTGTACATCGCCAGGCCGGCACCGATCTCGCCGGGATACACCGCCCAGCGTTCGACCCATGCCGGCTCGCGCCCCAGCAGCCTGCGCAGCAACCCCACTGCCGTCCTCCTAAAGCGTCATTCCCGCGGCTCCGGGAAACTCGGCATCTCCGGGCCGGCGTGCGACTTCTTCGGCACCATCACCTTGCGCCGGAAGACGCAGATCAGGGTGCCGTCCTGCTTGTATCCCTTGGTCTGCACGGTGACCACGCCGCGGTCGTCCTTGGACTCGGACTCGCGCTTGTCCAGCACCGTGGTCTCGCCGTAGATGGTGTCGCCGTGGAAGGTCGGCGCGGTGTGCCGCAGCGACTCGACCTCGAGATTGGCGATCGCCTTGCCGGACACGTCGGGCACCGACATGCCGAGCAGGATGGAATAGACGTAGTTGCCGACGACCACATTGCGCTGGAAATGCGTCGACGTCTCGGCGTAGTGCACGTCGAGGTGCAGCGGATGATGGTTCATCGTGAGCAGGCAGAACAGGTGGTCGTCGGATTCGGTGACCGTCTTGCCCGGCCAGTGCCGGTAGACGGCGCCGATCTCGAACTCCTCGAAATACCTGCCGAACTGCATCTCGCACTCCCTCGTCGTTGTGGGGTCTGCAAGCATGCCGGGTGCGGCTGGAAAATTCAGCATGATTGTGACAAAGACGCAGTGTGACAAAGACGCAGTGAGCGGCGGGGCCCTCCCTGGCACCCGCCGCCCACGCTCTGTGACGAGTATCTTGGCCGCGAAGGCAACGCTCCGTATAGAGACGCAGATCACAGTTATGGAAATGAGACGAAAATTGAGCGTGGCGACTACCGAGTGTGCCGATGGTCTCACTACACAGCGTAGTGAGGGCCGGAGGGGCGAGACGGCGGACGGTAAAGTCCGGCGGCGATGGAACGCTTGAGCGCGCGGGGGCGCGTGACACGGGTGGCGGTCACGCTGGTGGTCGTCGTGCTGACCTTCGCCGGCTCGTTCTTCGGCGATGACCGCCACTTCCCGTTCGCCGCGATGCAGATGTTCGCCAATGCCGACGACCCCAACGCGCCGATCATGGTGCTGCGCACGGACGGGGTCGACACCACGGGCCGGCGCATCGTGCTCGACGAGCGCAACGCCGGGGTGCGCCGGGCCGAGATCGAGGCGCAGATCGACCGGTTCAAGGCCGACCCGAGCCTGCTGCGGTCGGTCCAGGACGCCTACGCGGTCCGCAACCCGGGCCGGCCGCCGCTGGTGGAGGTCGACATCGTCGAGGTCCAGCACCACCTGCGCGACGCGCAGCCGACCGGCGAGGTCACCGAGGTCGTGCTGGCGAGGTGGAAGCCGTGACGAAGCTGCGGAACTGGCTCTTCGAGCCGGTGCCGAAGGGGCGCATCGCCGCCTTCCGCACCCTGATCTACGTCTTCGTCGCGCTCGACACGGTGTTCTTCAGTGCCTGGGTGAAGAGCCACGGCGACCTGCCGGGCAATCTCTACCAGCCGCTCGTGATCGGCAAGATCCTGCCGCTGCCCACGCCGACCCCGCTGATTGTCGGCTCGATCTACTGGGCGCTCATCCCGCTGAGCCTCGCCGCCGCGACCGGCCGGGCGCACCGGCTGCTCGGCTGGAGCGTGTTCGTCCTGTACTTCGAGTGGATGATCATCGCGATGAGCTATGGCAAGGTCGACCACGACAGGCTCGGCCTGCTCGTCGCGCTCGCCGTGCTCCCGGTCGCGGGGCGCGCCAGGCACGGCGACAAGGAGCTCACCGAGGCCGGCGGGTGGGCGCTGCGGCTCACCCAGATCGGCGTCGTCTGCACGTATTTCCTGGCCTCGATCGTCAAGCTGCGCCACGGCGGCCTTGCCTGGCTGACCGGGGCCACGCTGACCCGGGCCTTCATCCGGCGGGGCACCGCGCTCGCCCAATGGCTGCTCGGCATCCCCGGCTTCACCACGGTCAGCCAGATCGGCATCGTGGGCTTCGAACTGTTCAGCCCGCTGGTGTTCGTGGTGAAGCCGAAGGTGCGCACGGCGGTCGTCGCCGGTTTCTACGCCTTCCACATCGTGACCTTCTGCCTGATCACGATCTCCTTCATCCCGCACCAGGTGGCGATGGCGAGCTTCCTGCCCCTGGAGAAGGTCACACCCGTGCGCTGGGCGCGCCGGCTCGCCGGAAGACCCGCCACGACCGGGGCCGGTGCGGGCTCGGCCGAGCTGGCGGGCTCAGCCGAACAGGCTCGCGAAGAAGTCTCCGAAGCCGCCGGCGATGTCCATCAGGGCGCCGCCGACGGACTTGACCACCTCGGCCGCTGACTGCGGCCGATACGCGACGAAGAAGATGAGGAAGGCAATGCCTCCCCAGGTGAGGACCTTCTTGACCATTTTCGCCAATCCCCTCCGGGTCTGCGATTGCAAGGAACGTAGCGTATCGGGTGAGCGCCACAGGGTGAATGAGTGTCGGCCCGGGGATTCACGGTAGATGCACGATCAAGACGAAGTCGGCGTGGGGCCGTGGAGCGGCGAGTGGCCGGCCGGTCCGCAGTACGACCCTGAGCTCCTCGCGGCGGGCGACCGGCGCAATGTCGTCGACCGTTACCGCTACTGGACGCTCGAGGCGATCGTCGCCGACCTCGACGGGCGCCGGCACGGTTTCCACGTCGCCATCGAGAACTGGCAGCACGACCTCAACATCGGCACCGTGGTCCGCAACGCCAACGCGTTCCTCGCCGCCGAGGTGCACATCGTCGGCCGCCGCCGGTGGAACAAGCGCGGCGCAATGGTCACTGACCGCTATCAACACGTGCGGCATCATCCGACGGTCGAGGAGTTCCTCGACTGGACCGCCGCGCACGGCCTGCCGGTGATCGGCATCGACAACCTGCCCGGCGCGCTGCCCCTGGAGCGGGCCGAGCTGCCGCGCCGGTGCGTGCTGCTCTTCGGCCAGGAGGGCCCTGGCCTCTCGGAACCTGCCCGCAAGGCGTGTGCCGCCGTGTACTCCATCGCGCAGTACGGCTCGACCCGGTCGATCAACGCCGGCGTCGCCAGCGGGATCGCGATGCACGCCTGGATCCGGGCGTACGGCGACAACAGCCCATAAGACCCATTACCGTGGGTACATGGGCGTCGCAGTCAGCTGTCCCCGTTGTGGCGGCCCGGTGCGGTCACCGGACCTCATGCACTCCGAGTGGAGGTGCGATGAGGACGGCGGTGTGCTGCCGCTGCACGTGGCGCAGCACATCGGGCCGGAGATCGTCGAGTCGGCGAAGGCGAAGCTGGCCGCCGCGGCGCAGCGCGCCGGCGACCGGCGGCCGATGCCGCTGTGGTGCCCGTGGCCGCTGCCGACCGGCTGGACCGTCACCGGCGTCGGCTGGGTCGGCGACGAGCGCTCCGGCGTGCGCGCCACCGCGGTCGCGTGCAGCGGCCCCGGCCCCGTCCAGCACGGGCCGGCCGACTGCGTGATCGTCGCGGAGGAGCCCGGCGTCGGCCTCGGCACCCGCTTCGCCGGCATCCCCGGCACCGACCCCGGCCCGTTCTTCGACGGCGACATCGCCACGACGACCGCGCACGCCAAGGTCCGCGCCGCCGGATGGCCGACCCCGCTGTGGATGGCGAAGTCGCCGGAGGACCGCTGCGCCTACGTCGGCGAGGCGATGGGGATCTGGCTGTACGTCATCACCTGGCCGGCCGCCGCGGGCTACCTCCTGGAGGAGGAGCTGGACCTGCACGACCTCGCCGACGATGTGCCAACCCACCTCGTCTACGGCGCGCCGTCGCCCTATCTTCACGGCAAGGCGTAGAAGTTCACGACTAGGATCGACCCTCAGTCGATGGGGTCGATGTCGGCGCGGCATACATTCACCGTGTGCCGCGCAACTGATACGCTGAGTTCGCCACGGTGCACGTGCACGACGCCGTGGGGAGGGGATTGACGGCAATGGTCAAGAAGGTCCTCACCTGGGGAAGCATTGCTTTCCTCATCTTCTTTGTGGCATATCGGCCGCAGTCCGCGGCTGAGGTCTTCAAGTCCATCGGCGGCGGCATCATGGACATCGCCACCGGCTTCGGTGACTTCTTCTCCAGTCTGGTTGCCTGACTGCGATGTCCACCGGGCCTGAGCCTTCCGCCGAAGAACCGGGTGCCCGCCGCTGGGAGGATCGCGACACCGAGCCGATCCCGCGGGCCCGTCCCACCAGTTCAGACCCCGACGGCTATGCCGACGCCGACCCCTACAACGACGGTGCGCAGTCGGCGAGGCTCGGCGGTTACGGGCGCGACGACTATTACGTCGACGAGGGTCCGCCCACCTTCACCGAGGACGAGTTCTCCGGCCTGCGCGGCGGCGACTCGGGCCCGCCGGTGCCGCCCGGCAGCCGCATGGCGCCGCTGGACGAAGAGGCCAGCCGGCACGCGGCCCGTTATCTCTTCCCGACCGAGAAGTTCCGCGGCGAATGGAAGCGGCACTGGATCCAGCTCGCGAAAGAGGGCGGGATCGCGGTGGCCGCCACGATCGCCATGGGCTACATCGCGGGCTGGCTGACCAAGCACAACCAGACCCAGCTGCGCACCGCGGTCCTGGTCATCTGGGCCATCGTGATCCTCTACTGCGCGTGGCGGGTCGCCGACTGGTGGTATGACCGCTTCATCCTCACCAACAAGCGGGTGATGGTGGTCTCCGGGATCTTCACCCGCAATGTCGCCATGATGCCGCTGCTGCGGGTCACCGACATGAAATACGTGCAGTCGCTGACCGGCCGCATGTTCGGCTACGGGCATTTCGAGCTCGAGTCCGCGGGCCAGGACCAGGCGCTGCGCAACATCCGCAACCTGCCCAACCCCAATGAGCTCTACCTGCGCATCGTCGAAGAGATGTATGAGCCGGAGGCCGTCGAGGCCCGCCTGGGGCGTGCCGCGGGCGTCGAGGACGACGGCACCTAGAAAAGTTTTGCCCCGGCGTGCAACCGTGCCGCCCCTCTGTCGCGTCTTGCCTGGTGGGCGGAGCGGGGGAGGGAGCGGCGGTGCCGGACGAGGCGGGGTTCCGTGAGGAAGACTTCCGTGATTTCGTCGAGACCAGGTCCAGTGCGCTGCTGCGCACCGCGTACCTGCTCGCCGGGGACTGGGCGACCGCCGAGGACCTGCTGCAGATCGCACTGACCAAGACCTACCTCGCATGGAAACGGCTGGGCCACATCGAAGCGGTCGAGCCCTACGCCCGCCGGGTGCTGGTCAACACCTCCACCAGCTGGTGGAGGCGCCGGTGGCACGGCGAGCGACCCACGGAGATCCTTCCGGAGTCCGCCGCCGCGGACCGGGTCGAGGAGAGCCTCGAGCGCGACGCCCTGTGGCGGCACGTCCGGGAGCTGCCCAACCGGCAGCGCGCCGTGCTGGTCCTGCGTTTCTACGAGGACCAGTCGGAGGCGGAGACGGCACGCCTGCTCGGCGTGTCCGTCGGCACGGTGAAGAGCCAGGCGTCACGGGCACTCGCGACGCTGCGGCAGCGCCTCAGCGCCGAGGGCATCGAGCCGGCCGCCCGCCCCGCCCGGCCGCCGACCGTCCGGCTGCGGCCGGCCGTACCGGCGAAGACCGTGAAAACCGCGGCACCGGCGCGGACCGCTGAGGCGGCGGCAGCGGTGCCGAAGGAGCAGCCCGCACGCGAAGACGAGTGCGAGACGCCCGAACGTGAGGCCGTCCTGGTGGAGACCTCCGGGTCGGTGGAAGTGGGACTGGTGACGTGACCATGATCGAAGACGCGCTCCGCGAGGCGTTCCAGGCGAAGGCGGGCACCAAGCCGCCGACGTCGCTGGACGGCATCGCCGATGTCGCCATCCGCAACGCCGTGCGGGTCCGCCGCCGGCGGCGCACGGCGGTGACCGGGTTCGCCGCGTTCGTCGCCATCGCGTTCGCCGCCGTCGCCACGTTCCACGTCCTCACCCCGAACACCCCGGCCGGCACCGGCGTCGCGCAGACCGACACCGGCCACCGGCCGCCGGAGCCGGAGGCGACCCAGAACACCGCCACCGCCCCGCCGGCCGCGGCACGCGAGGTCGACGCGATCGACGGGCAGGCGCAGCCGTCGCTCACGGTGAAGCTGAAGCTGCCCGACAACGGCACCGTCGCCGCCGCGTACAAGGCGAAGGACGGCTACCTGGTCGTCAACACCGAGTCCGACGGCGACAAGCAGCTCGTGCTCCAGGACGACCACGACGCGCAGCAGGTGCTCGTCAAGAAGGCCTCCGACATCGCCGTCGCCAAGGGCGGCGCCAAGGTCGCCTGGGCGCAGGAGGGCAAGGTCACCGTCGCCTCCCGCATCACCGACGACAAGTCCAAGAAGCAGCAGCTCACCGAGCAGGTGACGACGTCGGCGCCGCAGAGCACGGTCCCGGTCGCGTTCGTCGGCTCCGACCTGCTCCTGGGCCGCGAGGAGGGCGCCGGCTTCGACGTCTGGTACGCCGGCCGCAGCTACACCGAGTCGTGGGACGACACGGTCGTGCGGATCTTCGGGGTGTACCAGGACACGAAGAGCGTCTACGCCGAGGTGAAGCCCGCCGACAAGGACGAGCCGATGTGCCTGGCGCTGCTCACCCTGGACCAGCCGTTCAAGGAGATGAAGCGGCGGTGCGGGCTGCCGGTCGCGGCGAAGGCCGGCGGCCGGGTCTCACCGGACGGGCACTGGCTCGCGTACCCGGTCGCCGGCCTCAAACAGATCGCCGTGCTGGACCTGACGAAGATCTTCGACGGGACGACGGCGGCGAAGACGTGGGGGCTGACGGTCACCACGAAGACCGTGTGGATGAACGCGACGACGTTCGTGGTCGAGAGCGAAGGCAAGTTCCGCGCGATCACCCCCACGGCGGCGAGCGGCGCCACCGAGCAGCTGGACGGCAAGAGCGACGGCGTGGTCCTGGTCGAACCGCTCTAGTCTTGTTGGGTGCGGATCGATCTTCACTGTCACTCGACGGCCAGCGACGGCACGTCGAGCCCGGCCCACCTGGTCGCCGAGGCGGCCGCCGCCGGGCTCGACGTCATGGCGCTGACCGACCACGACACGACGTCCGGGTGGGCCGCCGCCATCGCCGCCCGCCCGGCCGGGCTCACCCTCGTGCCGGGCGCCGAGCTGTCGTGCCGGTGGCACGGCGGGCCCTGGCCGATCTCCCTGCACCTGCTCGCGTACCTGTTCGACCCGTCGGAGCCGGCCCTGGCCGGGGAGCTCGCCCGCATCCGGGCCTCCCGCGAGACCCGCGCGGAACGCATGGTCCACCTGATGCGGGCCGACGGCATCGACGTCACCTGGGCCGAGGTCCTCGAGCACGCCGAGGGCGGCACCGTCGGCCGGCCGCACCTCGCGCAGGCGTTGATGCGCCGCGGGCTGGTGGACACCGTGTCCGAGGCGTTCCTGCCGGAGTGGCTCGGCCACCGGTACCGGGTGGGCAAGGAGGACCTCGACGTCTTCACCGCGCTCCGGCTGGTCATCGACGCCGGCGGCGTGCCGGTCTTCGCGCACCCGCGGGCCAGCACCCGCGGTCCCGTCGTGCCCGACGAGGTGATCGAGGAGATGGCGTACGAGGGGCTCTTCGGCGTCGAGGCCGACCACACCGACCACACGCCGGCGGAGCGGGCGCACGTGCGGGCCGTCGCCGACCGGCTCGGGCTCGTCGTCACCGGCTCCAGCGACTACCACGGCACCAACAAGACCGTCCGGCTCGGCGCGCGCACGACCACCCCCGCCGTCTTCGAGCAGATCGTCGAGGCCGCCACCGGGTCCGAAGTGATCGCGTGACCGGCCCGCGGCACGCCGGAGGGACGCCGTGACGACGGAGTACAGCGGCGCCGGCGACCCCAGGCGGAGCATCGAGCTGCTGTGGGGCACCGCGGCGCCGGCCCGGCGGGGCCCGAAGGCCAAGTTCAGCGTCGCCGACGTCACCGCCGCCGCGATCGCGCTCGCCGACGCCGAAGGGCTCGCCGCGGTCTCCATGCGGCGGGTCGCTGAGCAGCTCGGCGTCACGGCGATGTCGCTGTACACCTATGTGCCCAGCAAGGCGGAGCTGCTCGACGTCATGGTCGACACGGTCAGCGCGGAGGCGGTCCGGCCCGCATACACCGCGACGGGGTGGCGCGAACGGCTCATCGAGATCGCCGGGACCAACTGGCTGCTGTACCGGCGGCACCCGTGGCTGCTGCAGATCGCCACCAGCCGGCCCGTCCTGGGCCCGAACGTGATCGCGAAGTACGACTTCGAGCTGCGCGCCTTCGAGTCCCGCGACGTGCCCGACGTCGACGCGGACCTGCTGCTCAGCCTGGTGCTCAACTACGTCGCGGGTGCGGTGCGCGCCGCGGTACAGGCGGATCAGGCCGAACAGGGCACGGGTATGAGCGAGGAGCAGTGGTGGGAGGCCTACGCGCCGCTGCTCGGCGAGGTCCTCGACCCGGACCGCTTCCCGACCGCGGCGCGGGTGGGGCAGGCGGCGGGGGAGGAGTACGGCGCCGGGGACCCGGTGCGCGCCTACGAGTTCGGGCTCGCGCGGGTCCTGGACGGCATCGACGTGCACCTCGGACGCCTTCGTGGCTGAAGGCGGGGCCGGTCTCCGCTCAGACGTGCACCTGGGCCGCCTTCGTCCTTGAAGGCGGCCCAGGCGGGTCCTTACTTCAGCACCGTGCCGATCGTCTTGGTGAGGGTGCCGTTGGTGTCGTCGCCGTCGAGGGACCAGACCATCGCGCCGCCGTAGCCGCCGAGACGGACGTACAGCGACTTCTGCGCGACCGTGATCTGGTCGTCGAAGGTCCAGAACGTGGTGCCGTTGAACAGCCACGCGTGGCCCGACAGCAGGTCACGGTGCACCTTGTAGCCCTGCTGCGGCAGCGTCGCGAGGACCTTGTAGTCCTCGTTGCCCGCGGCCCAGGTGCCCGGCGCGGGGCCGGACGCGGTCTGGAAGAGGCCCCGGTTGGCGTCGGTCACGCCGGTCCAGCCCTGCCCGTAGTACGGGATGCCCAGGACCAGGGACTTCTTCGGTGCGCCGCGGTCGGTCCAGGCCTTCAGCGTGGTGGCGCCGCTGAAGTCCGGGGTGGTCGGCGCGCCGCGCGGGACGAACAGCGCCGACTGCTGGTTGGTCTTGGGCTCCCACGTACCGTGGAAGTCATAGCCCTGGATGGTGCCGAAGTCGAGGTACTTGAAGATCTTGTCGACCTCGAAGCCGGCGTCGATCTTCGCCGGGCTGGCCGGCAGGAACGCGGTCAGCGTCGCCTTCTTCGGCAGCTGCTTGCGGAACTCCGCGAGCAGGAGCGTGAAGTTCTGCTTGTCCTCGGGGCGGATGACGTTGCCCGGGTTGCCCTCGGAGCCCGGCCATTCCCAGTCGAGGTCGAAGCCGTCGAAGACGCCGGTCGAGTAGAACGTGTCGATGCACGACTTCACGAGCGCCTTGCGGGACGCGTCGGTCAGCACGGCGTCGGAGAAGTTCGCCGACAGCGTCCAGCCGCCGAGCGAGATCAGCACCTTCAGCCCGGGGTGCTTGAGCTTGAGCTTCCGGAGCTGGTTGAAGTTGCCGTTGAGCGTCTGACCCGGCGCGTCGGCGACCCCGTCGACGCTCTCCTCCGCGGAGACCGGCCGCTGGTAGTCGGCCCAAGGGTCGGCGGAGACGCACTTACCGGTCGCGTCCACGTTGCCGAACGCGTAGTTGATGTGGGTCAGGTTCTTGGCCTGACCACTGGTCTCGAGGTTCTTGACGTAGTACTGGCGGCCGTAGATGCCCCACTGGATGAAGTATCCGACGCGCTTGTACTGGTCCTGATTCGGCGCGGTGTGCGCCGACGCGGTGCCGGGCACGATCGCCAGCGACGCCAGCGTCAGCGACACCGCCAACCCGGCCAGGACGGAGCGTCTGCCCATGAACCCTCCATGACTGTAAGGAAAGTTTGCTGTTCATGGGGAACGTAGGGGTGCCGTTCGATGCCGTCAAGACCCTGGTTTCGGCTCGATGCGGGCGCACCACGACAATCCGGGTTGTGGATCTCAAGCTTTTCGGCGAAGTGTTCGTCACCCTGCTCGTCATCCTGGACCCCCCAGGGGCGGTGCCGATCTTCCTCGCCCTCACCGGCACCATGGCCGCCAAGCACCGCAACCGCGCGGCACTGCAGGCCGTCGCCCTCGCCTTCGGCGTCATCGTGGCGTTCGCGCTCGTCGGGCGGCAGATCCTGGCGTACCTGCACATCGACCTGCCGGCCCTCCAGGGCGCGGGCGGCCTGCTGCTCCTGCTCGTCGCCCTGGAACTGCTCACCGGCAAGACCGACGACCCGCGCCAGGAGGCCACCTCCAACGTCGCCCTCGTGCCGCTGGGCACCCCGCTGCTGGCCGGCCCGGGCGCCATCGTGGCCACGATGCTCTTCGTGCAACGGTCCTCCGGCGTGCTCGACTACGCCGCCATCGCCATCGGCATCATCGCCGTCATGGCCATCGTGTACCTGGCACTGCGCTTCTCCGGGATCCTGGTCCGCGTCCTGCGCCCGAGCGGCATCGAGGTCGTCACCCGCATCGCCGGCCTTCTCGTCGCCGCCATCGCCGTGCAACTGCTCGCCGACGCGATCGGAGCCTTCGTCACCGAATACCTGCATTCACCCCATTGAGTTTTTGTCGTACCGCGGTGGCAGGATCGGGGTGTGGACAATGAGCAGCTCGGTCTCTTCGCCCCGCCCCAGCGGCTGTTCACCTGCACGCCCAGCAAGCTCGGCAGCTATGAGGACTGCCCACGGCGCTACCGGTATACGTATGTCGACCGCCCGGCGCCGCAGAAGGGCCCGCCGTGGGCGCACAACTCGCTGGGCGCCTCCGTGCACACCGCCCTGCGCAGCTGGTATGCGCTGGACCCCGCGCGCCGCGACAAGGCCGCGTTGCCGACCCTGCTGAAGGCCACCTGGGTCAGCGAGGGCTACCGCGACGAGACCCAGGAGCGCGACGTCTTCCGCCGCGCCCTCGGCTGGCTCGAGTCCTATGTGGACGGCCTCGACCCCCACGACGAGCCGCTCGGCGTCGAGCGCACGGTCGCCGCCCGCACCGAGACCCTCGCCCTGTCCGGCCGCGTCGACCGCATCGACCAGCGCGCCGGCGAGCTCGTCATCGTCGACTACAAGACCGGCCGCTCGGGCCTCACCCCCGACGACGCGCGGGGCTCACGGGCGCTGGCGCTGTATGCGATCGCCGCCTCCCGCGTGTTCCGCAAGCCCTGCCACCGCGTCGAGCTCCACCACCTGCCCACGGGCACGGTCGCCGCCCACGACCACACCGACGAGTCCCTCGCCCGCCACCTCCGCCGCGCCGAGGCCACCGCCGCCGACATCACCACCGCGGACGCCGCCCTGGCCGCGGGCACACCGGCGGACGACGCGTTCCCGGTCGCCCCGGGACCGCAGTGCTCCTGGTGCGACTACCGCCGCACGTGCCCGGCGGGGGTTGACGCCGCCCCGAAGGACCCGTGGACCGCCGTGGACCGCCCCGCCACCTGACGACGCTCCCGTCTCCTGCCCGGCGCCTGGACAGCAGCCCTGGCCTGCGCCGTGGCGGGCCTTGTCACGAGGTGTCGCACCACCACCGCGGCCGCACGGCTGTTTGCGCCGCGGCCGGTTGGCCAGGTCACGATCCATGGCCTGCCGCGAGCCCGGCGTCCTCCGCGCGAGCCGGTCCACTCCGCCGCGAGTCGCGTCCCGCATCGTCGGGGCGGGGGGCGCCGAGAACGACCCCTCGGCCCGGCACCCGGGGTTGCGCTGCGGCCACCACGACATGCTCCGACGTCTCGCACCGGCCTCCCGGCCGAACTGTGATTCCCCAGGCCGCAGCGCCGGCACGCCGACAGAGACGCTGACCCGACGATGCGGGACGCGACTCGCGGCGAGACTCGCGCGGATGATCCCCCCAGCGGATCGGGCCGCACCCGCAGCGACGCACGGCGGAAAGGATCCGGCAGCGGAAAGGCCTCTACGACGGGACGGGGAAGGCGGCGGTGAAGCAGGAGGTCAGCAGGGCGTTGAGGTCGGCCGCGTCGTCCTCGGCCCAGCGCATCAGCGCGGTGTCGAAGGCGGCGAACGCGACCGCCACCAGGACGGCGGGCCGCAGATCGGTGGCGGGGTCGGCGGACATGCGGGCGGCCAGGCCGGCGGTGAGGTCGGCCCGCCACGTGACCTGGCGTTCGAGGTAGCGGGCCAGCAGGGCGGGCGTGCCGACCATGATCTTCGTGAGGCGGCGGGACTTCTCGGGGTGCTCCCAGAAGGTGTCGGTGAAGACGCGCAGGGTCTGTTGCAGGGCGGCCGCCGGGGGCTCGGCGAGCGGGCGGGCCGACAGGCCGTCGCTGAGCTGGCGGCCGAGGTCGCTGAGGAACTCGATGATGACGTCTTCCTTGGACTGGAAGTAGCGGAAGAACGTCCTGCGGGACACGCCGGCCGCGGCGGCCATCTGGTCGATCGTCGTCTCTTCGAAGCCCTGGAACGCGAGCAGCTGCAGGGCGGCCTCGGTCAGCTCGTCGCGGACGAGCTGGCGTTTGCGTTCGGCGAGGCTCACCCGAACATACTACGTCAGGTGGCATGTGGAGACGTAGTTGACACTATGTGCCACAAGCGGCACCATGGAGCGCATGCGATGGAGTGAGGCTGAGGTCGGGGATCAGAGCGGCAGGACGTTCGTCGTCACCGGGGCCAACAGTGGGCTCGGGTTCGAGATGTCGCGGGTGCTGCTCGCCAGGGGCGCGCGGGTGATCATGGCGGTGCGCAACCGGGAGAAGGGTGAGCGGGCGGCGAGGATCCTCGGCGGTGGCGAGCTCAGGACGGTCGACCTCGCCGACCTCGACTCGGTGCGGAGGCTCGCCGAGGAGCTGCGCCGGGAGCGCGTGAGCATCGACGTGCTCGTCAACAACGCGGGTGTGATGATGCCGCCGAGGACGCTCAGTGCGCAGGGCCACGAGCTGCAGTTCGCCGCGAACCATCTCGGGCACTTCGCGCTCACCGGGCTCCTGCTCGACCTCGTCACCGACCGGGTCGTCACCGTCAGCTCGACGCTGCACCGGCCCGGCCGGATCCATTACGACGACCTCGACGGCGCGAAGGACTACTCGCCGGCGAAGTACTACAGCCAGTCCAAGTTCGCCAATGTGCTGTTCGGGCTGGAGCTGGACCGCCGGCTGCGGGCGGCCGGCGCGAAGCAGCGCAGCGTCCTCGCGCACCCGGGGTATTCGGCGACGAACCTGCAGACGTCCGGCCCGACCGGCGTGATGAAGGCGTTCATGCGCATCGGCAACGTCGTCATGGCGCAGCCGGCGGCGAAGGGCGCGCTCAACCAGCTGTATGCCGCCGTCGACCCGCGCGCCGAGGGCGGGCAGTTCATCGGCCCGGACGGCATCGGCGAGCATCGTGGCTGGCCGAAGGTGGTGCAGCCGGTCGACCGGGCGGCGGACCCAGCCGACGCTCAGCGGCTCTGGACGCTGTCCGAGCAGCTCACCGGCGTGCAGTTCGAGGTCGCGCGGAGCCGGTAGACCGCGACGTCGCCCCGCTGCCAGACCTCGTCGGTCAGCAGCGGCAGCGCCGCGGTGGGGGCACCGGCGGACCGGTCGACGACGATCCAGCGGACGCGCTGCGCATACAGCCACCCGAGCCGGGACGGTGTCGGGTCGAGCACCGCGGCGTCGTTCAGCGCGAGCCGTGCCGGATCCCAGTAGGTCAGCGACGGGCCGAGGCGGTGCGCGCGGGACTGCGCCCCGGTCGACTCCGGCGAATAGCCCCAGCTGCCCAGCAGCACCCGGCGTTCGCTGTACGCGGAGAGCCAGTACACGAGACTCTGCCCGGCCATGAGGCCGCCGGAGACGCGGTGCACATTCGTCGCCACATAGTCGTCGGGGTCGCTGTGCGCGCGCACGAAACGGGCGGCGGCGGCCTGGTCCCCGGTGACCCGGACGTGGTAGGCGACGCCGAGGTTCGCGCTGGTCGCGGCGTCGAACGGCAGCCGCGCGACACCGGCGGCCAGCACGACGGCCAGCGCCGCCGAGAAGCCCAGGCGACGCAGGAGGACGGCGGCCGCGAGGACCGCGCCGCCCAGGACGTACACCGGCAGCGGCACCCGCCAGCCGCCGGGTCCCACCGGCAGGGTCAGCCCGACGGAGAGGGCGGCGAGCAGCGCCGCCGCCCCGAGCACCGGCCACAGCGCGCGCCGGGACCACGGCAGGCCGACCAGGCCGGTCGCGGACAGGATCGCGGCGCACGGCCAGGCCGCCACGATGAAGAAGTGCTGGCTCCACGACACGTGCCAGACGCACAGCGTCCCGGCGAACCCCGCGGCGGTCGTCCCGGCGAGGAACGTCTCGGTGTCGGACCAGCGCCGGAACAGGGCGACGACCCCGGCGAGCCGGGCGCCCATCGCGATGCCGTACGCGCCGAGCCCCCAGAGGATCAGCGGGACGTCGCCGGCCGTGGTCCCGTGCCGCTGGCTGCCGACGAAGTCGAGCATGATCGCGAACGGTCCCCACCGCAGCCCCTGGCCCTCGAAGCCGTAGAGGACGGCGACCGCGACCACCTCGACGGCGGCGAGGAGCGCGCCGAGCAGCCACGGCGCCGACCGCGGTGTCCGCCGCAGCAGGTGTACGGCGCACAGCGTGGCCACCCCGGCGCCGACCAGCGGCACGATCGTGGATTTCGCGCCGGTCGTGCCGGCCGCGAACACCAGGACGAGCAGCCAGTCGCGCCGGCCGCCGCCGCGCAGCACCGACACGACGGCGGCGATGAGCGGCATGCCGACCGCCGCGCCGAAGAGCAGCGAGCGGCTCGACCAGCTGTAGTACGTGGTGATCGAGCCGAAGAACGCGGGCGCCTGCCGCTGCGGGACGAGCTCGCCGACGGTGAACATCAGCGCGGCCGCGACCGGGCCCGCCCACGGGTGCCGCGCGACCCGCCAGCCGGTGACGGCGAGCAGGCAGACCGCGAGGACGGCGAGGACGGGCAGGTCCAGGCGGAACCACACCACCGGCAGGTCGACACCGCTGATCATGCTGCTGGCGGCGACGTGACCGTAGGCGAACCAGTGGTAGCCGAGCGTGCGGTCGCCCTGCTCGGGGACGGCGAGCGGGAAGTGGTGCTTCAGGTCGGCGCTCACCGCGAGCAGGTTCAGCTGGTCGATCATGTACTGGTGCGCCCCGCCCGCCGGGACCGGGGGGTTGACCGCGATGAACGCCGCCGTCAGATAGGCGAGGAACCCGATCGCGACCCCGGCGACCGCCCACGACCAGGCCGCCGACGGCCGCTGCGGATATCCGGGGTTCCGCGTGTACCGCCGGGCGAGCGGGACGATGACCAGCAGCGGCCAGATCCAGAGCCAGCCGCGCAGGTCGAGCACGCCGGCGACGACCAGCGCCAACGTCTCGGCCAGGAGCCCGACGACGGTGCCGTAGGTGACGTCCTCCAGCAGCGATCGCGGGGCGGGCCGGATCGCGCGGTACACCAGCACGCCCGGAGCCGCGACCGCATACAGAAAATAAGCGACATATCGGACGACGTCGAGCGGGCTGGTGCCGAGCGCCACGGGGATGGCGGCGGTCGCCGCGGCGAGCGCGAGCCATGGAAGTTTCGCAGTCATGCCAACGGCTCAACGCCGCGGCCCCGTGGGGTGTGACGCCCTCAGGAGTTGATGCGGCGGATCGCGTCGCGGCGCAGCGGGGAGATCCACTCGATCGGGATGGCGCTCAGCATCCGGCCCAGGACGCGGGCGTTCGCCGAGGCGATCAGGTCCGTCGCGGGGAGCCCCGGCAGCCCGTACAGGCGGCGCGCCCACGCCGGCAGCAGCCCGATGGCCAGGGCGGACACCCCGAACGCGGCCCCTCGGACGGGGGTCAGGCCCAGCCCGTACGGCAGCGGCGGCAAGGTCAGGAAGAGCCCTGTCGCCGCGGAGTCCACGGTCAGCTCCAGCTCCGGGCGCATCCGCTCGTAATAGTCGGCGACGGCTGCCGCGGAGTCCGGCACCGTCGCCGGATCCAGGCCGACCAGCGCCGCCGCCCGGGTCTGCTCCGCGTAGTAGCGGTCGACGTCCGCCGCGTCGAGCCGCAACCCGCCACGCAGGGCGGACTCCATGAACGACTCGACCTCCGTGACGTGCACCCACCGCAGCAGGTGCGGGTCGTCGACCCGGAAGCGCTCGCCGGTGCGGGGATCGGTCGCGGTCATCTTCGCGTGGATCGCCCGGACCCGCCGCCCGGCGCGCTCCGCCTGCTCGGTCGTGCCGTAGATGACGGTCGCCACATAGGTCGCGGTGTGCTGGAAGCGGCCCCACGGGTCCTTGCGATACCGGCTGTTCTGCTCCACCCCGGCCACCGCGCGGGGGAGCAGCGCCTGCAGATACAGGCTGCGCAGGCCGCCGACGGTGACGATCGGCTCCCGGTGCACCCGCCAGGTGACCGAGTCCGGCCCGAACAGCCCCGGGTCACCCACCGGGCTGCTGCTCGCTCGCCAGGTCGTCGGCGCGGCGCCGCTGGCAGGCCGGGCACAGCCCCCAGAACGTGACCTCGGCCTCGTCGAGGACGAACCCGTGCGCCTGCGACGGCGTCAGGCACGGCGTCTCACCGACGGCGCAGTCGACGTCCGCGATCTCGCCGCACCCGCGGCACACCACGTGGTGATGGTTGTCGCCGACCCGCGACTCATACCGCGCGGGACTGCCCGCCGGCTCGATCCGCCTGGCCAGCCCGGCCCGCGAGAGGGCGCTCAGCACGTCATACACCGCCTGCGTGGACACCGTGTCGAGCCTGGCCCGGACCCGGGCGGCGATCTGGTCCACGTCGAGGTGCCCCTGGGCCTGCCCGCGCGACGCCTCGAGGACCTCCAGCACGGCCAGCCGGGGCCGCGTCACCCGCAGACCCCGGGCGCGCAGCAGATCCTCACCCGACACGCCTTCAATAACACCACGCAGCCTGGAACCGTTCAAATGTTTCCGGACTCTTGATTGAACTGCTCGTCCTCGGGTTGTGTACACGTCCGGTGGGGGAGGATCGCACCGACGAAGAGGAGGCCCCGTTGTTCGAACGTGTGCTCGGTCTGCCGGCTCACCCGTTCTTCATCCACGCAGCCGTCGTGCTCGTGCCGCTGCTCGCCATCGCGGGCATCCTGTACGCGGTCTGGCCGGGCGCCCGCCGGCACGTGCGCTGGACGCTGATCGTGCTGGCCGTCGCCACCCCCGGCGCGGTCTTCGCGGCGAAGGAGTCCGGCGAGGCGTTCGAGGAGAGCCCCAACTTCCAGTCCGCCGAGCTCCAGGCGAAGATCGGCGAACACGGGGACTTCGGGAGCACACTGTTCCTGGTCGTGCTGGGACTCGCCCTGGTCGCGCTGGCCACGGCCTACCTGGTGCGCCCGGTGCCCACCGACTCCGTCGGCCCCGCCGTGGCCCACTGGGCGCTGTCCGGCCTCATGGTCGTCCTGGCGCTCGCCGCCCTCTACTACGTCTTCAAGGCCGGCGACACGGGCGCGAAAATGGTGTGGGACGGCTTCTAGACCCGTCGCTCCCGCTCAGAACAGCAGCCGCCCGCAGAAGATCAGCAGCAGCACGACGATGACCGCGCCGGCGAAGATGCCCATCCCCTTGGTCAGGATCGTCGCCGCCTGCTCCTCACGGTCGATCCGCTCGGCGTCCTGGGCGGGTAGCTTCCTCGGCGCCGCCGGCCGCTCGACGGTCGGCGGCCGCCACCCCCGCGGCGGCGGCGCGCTGCGCGGGGCGCCCGTGTAGGGCACCGCCGCCGGAACGTCCCGCACCGCCGGCGGTGGCGGCGCGGCCCCCTCGGGCGGGCGCCGCCAGAACGCGTCGTCACTCACGCCGTCGAGCCTACCCACCGGACGGACCTGCGCGGCCCGACCGGTGGGAGCCGAGTGGCGACCGGGGACGTCAGTCGCTGTTGAGCAGGTCCGCGAGCGACATGGGCCGGGTGGCGTCCGGGTCGTTCTGCCGGTCGTCCAGCCGCACCGTCGGCTGCTCGTCCGCCGCCGGCTGCTCCGCGTCGCTCTCGTGCTGGGGGGCGCTCTGTTCTGTCATGCCGCCGAGTGTGACCTGTCGACGGAAGAGCGACTGTCGTCATTCGGCCAACTTCCCGCAAACTCGCCGGAGTACCCTCGTCCGCGTGGCGACGACCGAAGAGTGGGCATCGACCGACGAACAGCGCGAAGTGAGCTTCGAGGACTTCGCCGACGAGCTGGTCGTGCTTCCCGACACCACCACCGACGACACCGACGCGGGCTGGGGCGAGCGCAGCGCCTCCAACGACGACCGCCTCCTCGCCGACCGCCCCCCGCACTGGGAATAGCGGCTCCCGCCCGCCTCCCGCCGCGGGGCGGCGGCCTGGATTCCTGGGCGCGATGACCGCGGCGCGGCGTCGACGTCGCCGATGAAGCCGAGGACGGCGTCCGCGAGGGCCTCGGGCGCCTCCATCGCCGCGTAGTGCCCCACGCCGTCGAGCTGGACGGTGCGGACCTGCCCCGGCGCGGCCCTGGTCATGGTGCCCGCGGTGAAGGTCCCGCCGCCCGCGCCGACCGCGAGCACGGGCACCCGCAGCCCGGGGTCGTGCGCGAGGGCCCGCAGCTCGGGGCCTTCCCGCAGCATCGACCGGTAGAGACCCGCCGCACCGCGCCAGCCGCCGGCGCGGGCGTACGTGCGGGCGAACTCGCCGACGTCGGCGCCGGTGACAGCCCCCGGCCCGGCGGTCATGGACGGGAACGTGTGCCGGCCGAGGAACTCCTCCTCACGCCCGGCGAGCAGCAGCTCGGGAATGCCGGGCGCGGCGAGCACGCCGATGTGCCAGGCGCCGCCGTGGGAGACGTCGGCGAGCGCCTCGAGGCCGAACCCGGCCAGGCCCATCTCGATCGCGGTGAGGCTGAGGACGTCCCGCGGGTGCGCGGTGGCCAGCCGGAAGACCGCGCCGCCGCTGATGTCCTGCCCGGTGACGTGCACGGGACCGGCGCCGAGGTGCGCGATCAGCTGGTGCAGGTCCTCTGCCGCGGTCGCGCTGTCATGGCCGCCGCCCCCGCCGTCGCCGCCGGGGGTGATGTCGGGTGCGGTGTCGGAGTCGCCGAAGCCGCGCAGGTCGACGGCGAAGACCCGATGCCTGGCCGCGAGCAGGGGGATGAGCCGGTGGAAGGCCCACCACGTCTCCGGGAAGCCGTGCACCAGCAGGATCGGCGAGCCGCCGGTCCCAGCGGCGACGTAGTGCAGGTGGGTGCCGTTGACTGCGGCGCGATGGTGGGTGACGCCCGGCAGGGTGGCACCGGCTGGCGTGACGGTCATGGCTCGCTCCTCGATTCGACAACCTGACTGTCTAAATATAGACACCCTGGCTGTCGATCGCCCAGTGTCCGTGTCGTAGCCTCTGCGTATGTCCCGCTCCGGCGCCGATCTCGCGCTCCTGCTGCTCGGGGGGTTCCGCGCCCTCGTGGACGCCGCCGTCGCCGAGCTGGCCGAGCTCGGCTACGACGACGTGCGGCCCGTTCACGACTTCGCCATGCGGGCGATCGCCGAGGGCGCCGACAGCGCCTCTGAGCTGGGCCGCCGCCTGTCGATCACCAAACAGTCCGCGGCGAAGACCATCGCCGTGCTGCAGGAGCGCGGCTATGTCGCCCGCGACGCCGACCCGGCCGACGCCCGCCGCAAGCGCCTTCGGGTCACCGCCCTCGGCTTCGACGTGATGCGCCAGGGCGAGGCGATCTTCGACCGGCTCCGCGCCCGCTGGGCCCAGCAGATCGGCGACGCCGAGCTTCGCAACCTCGAAGAACAGCTGACCGTGCTGGTGGGCCGCCAGCCGGTGCGCTTCGACACGCCGGGCTGGCTCGCCCGCGACACCGGCGCGACGGGCTGACCTGCGGACCGGCGTCGCCGGGCGTGGGTCATGAGCCGCGGGGCGTGGCGCTCGGCGAGGGCGGTCGGGTGCGGCGAGCCAGCTGCGCCGGACACGCGAAAAGGCGCAGCCCTGAGGGGGCTGCGCCGATCGTGTGGAGCGTGGGTCAGACGGTCGAGGAGGCGGACTTCGTCGAGGCGCCCGAGGAGGCGGCCGGCTTCGAGTCCGAGGACGACGAGGTCGACGCTGGCGTGGACGAGCTGGACGAGCTCGAGTCCGACTTCGTGGACGAGTCCGACGAGGACGACGCCGAAGATGATGAGGAGGCGCCGGACTTCGTGGAGGAGCGGGAGTCGGTGCGGTAGAAGCCCGAGCCCTTGAAAACCACGCCGACGGCGGAGAACTGCTTGCGCAGGCGGCCCTGGCACTCGGGGCACTCGGTCAGTGCGTCGTCGGTGAAGGACTGCACCGCCTCGAGCTGGTGGCCGCAGGCCGTGCAGGCGTATTGGTAGGTAGGCACCGTTCAGCCTCCATCATTGGCACTCAACCCTATCGAGTGCCAATAGTGCGGTATCGGACATCCTTTCGTCCAGTCCAGGTGGGCGGTCTCATACCCGGCGGCGGAGCCGACGAGGGCGGCGCTGACCCGCTGGTCGTGGGATTCCGCCGGTACCGACGGCAGCAGCTCGCCCGGGTGCAGCAGCGCGACCGTCGGGGCCGTGACGCGGGCGAGGACCCGGTCGTAGGAGCCGCCGCCCTGGCCGAGGCGGGTGCCGTCCCGGCCCACCGCGAGGGCGGGGACCAGCATCAGGTCGATGGAGCGGACCGCGTCGACGCCCAGCCGGGGGCCGGTCGGCTCGGACAGGCCGAGCGGGCCGGCGGCGAGCGACCCGTCGAACACCGCCCAGTCCAGATCGCGGGACGGCAGCAGGACCGGCAGGAGCAGCCGGGGCGTCAGCGCGGACAGGGCGGAGACCATGGACGCGCCGGCCGGCTCGTACGGCAGCGGCACGTAGGCGGCGACGGAACGCGCGCTCGCTGCCCGTACCATGGCGGAAACAGCAGAAATGAGCGACTTGTCGGATAAGTCCCGCTGGTCGGGAGGCATGGCGCGGCGAGCGGACCGGATGTGCGATCGGAGCTCGGATTTCGGGGACACCGGAGACGGCAAGGCTCAAATCCTCCTCATCTGTGACAGCATCGCAGAAACACAGCTACGGGAGGACGGACGTGACGCTGCGGGCGCGGCTCACCGCGGCCTTCCTGGCGGTCGTGCTCGGTCCCGTGCTGCTCGGCGCGGTCTTCGTCGGCATCGCCGTCGCCGCGGTCACCGAGCAGCGGGCCAAGGAGCGGCTCGACTCCGGCGCGCAGAACGTCGAGGCGGCCCTCGCCGTCACCTGCCAGCGGCTCCGGCTCGCCGCCGAGACCACGGCCATGGTCACCGCCGACGGTGACCAGCCCGACGCGGCCCAGCGCGCCGTCGTGCGCGGGCTCGCCCGCGCGGTCGAGGTCAGCGACGCCGCCGGCAACATCGTCACCACCGCCGGCACGCTGCCGCCGAAGCCGTGGGCCGACTGCGCCGCGCCGACCGCCGCGCCGTTCGCCGCGATCGCCGCCTCCGTCGACGTGCTCGACCCGAGCTCGCGGCGCATCGGCCGGGCCTACGCGGTCGAGCCCGTCGACGACACCCTGCTGGACTGGCTGGCCGAGGCCGGCGGCGTGCGCGTCGACTCCCTCGCCGCGGGCGCCGGCGACTCCGAGGAGGTCGGCACCGCCCGCAAGCTCGACAGCGGCGCCACCGGCATCACGCCCGGCGGGCGCCTGGTCAGGCGGCTCGACCCGCAGCCCGGGCAGCCGCTGACCCTGGCGCTGTCGGTGCCGGAGCCCGACACGGGAGGGCTCTACGCGGTCCTCGTCGCCGTCGTCGCCTGCGCCGGGGTCGTCGCGATCAGCGTCGCCTGGTGGCTGGCGCGCTCCACCACGCACCCGCTGACCGAGCTCGCCGTGGCCGTCGAGCGGGTCGCCGACGGTGACCTGAGCGCCCGGGTGCCCGTCCGCAGCCAGGACGAGGTCGGGCGGCTCGGGCAGACGTTCAACCGGATGACCCGCGAGATGCAGGGCTACGTGCAGGCCCTCACCGCGAGCCGCGACCAGCTGCGCGGGCAGCTCGGCGTCCTCGGCGACACCCTCGCCGGCACCCACGACCTCGACCGGATCCTGCAGGTCATCCTGCAGACCGCGACGGCCGCGACCGGCGCCCAGTCCGGCGTGGTGCTCATGGTCGACCCGGCCAGCGGGGAGCTGCGCGGCCAGGTCGCCGAGGGGCTCGCCGGGTCCGACGTCGGCGACCTGCGCCTCCAGCTCGGCGATGGGCTGCTCGGGGCCGTCGCGGCGTCCGGCGAGCCGCGGCGCGGCCGCGTCGACCGGGACGGGCCGGCGCTGTCACCCGCCGAGCCGCGCTGCGCCACCTACGTCGCGGTGCCGATCGCGGCGCCCGGCGTCGGGCCGACCACCGGCCTGGAACCCCAGTCGGATCTGCCGCCCGCCGCCAGAGGGGTGCTCGCCCTGTACGACCGGCACGGCTTCGACGAGTTCGACGACGCCGACCTGATCACGCTGCGGACGTTCGCCGGGCAGGCCGCGGTCGCCGTCGACAACGTCCGGGTGCACGAGGAGGCGCAGCGGCTGTCGCTCACCGACCCGCTGACCGGGCTGTCCAACTACCGGTACCTGCGCGAGTCGCTGCGCCGCGAGGTCGAGCGGGCCAGCCGCTTCGGCCGGTCGCTCGCCGCGCTGGCCCTGGACCTCGACCGGTTCAAGGAGGTCAACGACACCTACGGGCACGCCGCCGGCGACGCGGTGCTGGCCGAGTTCGCCCGCCGCCTGCGGGCCGAGATCCGCGAGGTCGACTTCGCGTTCCGGCAGGGCGGCGAGGAGTTCGTGGTGCTGCTGCCGGAGACCGACGCGACCGGCGCGGCGGTGCTCGCCGAGCGGCTCGGCGCCGCCGTCCGGCGCGCCCCGGTCCTGGTGATCTCCTCCACACCGGGACAGGCGCCGCGGCGGATCCCGGTGACGGTGTCGATCGGTATCGCGGTGTTCCCGCGGCACGGCGCGACCGGAGCCGCCGTGCTGGAGGCCGCTGACGACGCCCTCTACGCGGCCAAGGCCGGCGGCCGCGACACCTACAAGATCGCGCCCGACGTGGCGGTTCCGCTCCCGGACGAGCCCGTGAAGGCTAGTGCGGAGGTGACGCCCGGCGCGCCAAAGGCCGCACAACCGCCACGACAGAGCCGCGGCGGCTAGCCTTGCCACATGCCTGACACGACTCCTCACCAGCCCGCGCTGCCGCGCCAGCGGGCTGTCAAAGCCGTGATCCCGGCGGCGGGCCTGGCCACCCGCTTCCTCCCGGCGACCAAGGCCGTGCCGAAAGAACTGCTGCCGGTCGTCGACCGGCCCGTCCTGCAGTACATCGTGGAAGAGGCGGCAGCAGCCGGCATCCGAGACATCCTGCTGGTCACCGGCAGGGGCAAGACCTCGATGGTCGATCACTTCGACCGGCGTCCAGACCTGGAGGCGCGCCTCGCGGAGAAGGGCGACGACGAGCGGCTCGCCGCGGTCGTGCGCCCCAGCGAGCTCGCCGAGATCTACACCTGCCGGCAGGGCGAGCCCCTCGGGCTCGGCCACGCCATCTCCTACGGCGAGTCCCACGTGGGCAACGAAGCTTTCGCGTGCCTGCTCGGCGACGAGTTCGTCGAGGAGACCGAGCCGCTGCTGCCAGCGATGCTCGACCTGCAGGCGAAGACCGGCGGCATCGTCCTCGCCCTCATCGAGGTCGAGCCCGACGAGACCAGCCGCTACGGCATCGCCTCCGTCGACCCGTCCGACCTCACCGCCGAGGCCGGCGAGGTGCTCAAGGTCACCGGCCTGGTCGAGAAGCCCAAGCCGGAGGAGGCGCCGAGCAACCTCGCCGTCATCGGCCGGTACGTGCTGCCGCCCACCCTGTTCGACGCGATCCGCCGCATCGGGCCCGGCGCGGGCGGCGAGATCCAGCTGACCGACGCCATGGCCCTGCTGCTCGCCGAGGGCACACCCGTCCACGGCATCGTCTACCGCGGCACCCGGTACGACACCGGCATGCCCCTGGGATACCTGCAGGCGGTGGTCCAGCTCGCGTGCAAGCGCGGCGACCTCGGCCCGGCGTTCACCCAGTGGCTGACCCAGTTCGTGGAGAAGGACCTGCGCGGGTGACAGCGGTTCCAGCGACGGGCTCCCACCACGACGCCGCGCGCGACGCGGGCGTCGGGTCGAACGCGCGCGTCCCCCTCGCCGACTATCTCGCCGGCGTGCTCCGGGGTCTGCGCCCGTTGCCCCCGCTGGACCTTGAGATCACCGCCGCGCACGGCAACGTGCTCGCCGAGGACGTGGTCGGACCGGGCCCGGTGCCCGCGTTCGACCACTCCGCGATCGACGGCTACGCCGCCCGGTTCGACGACATCAGCGACGCTCAGCCGGGCCGCCCGGTCCGGCTCAGCGTCGTCGGTGACCTGGTCGCCTCCAGCTGGCGGCCGGTCCGGCTGACCCCGGGCACCTGCTTCTCCGTCGCCGCGGGCGCCCTCATGCCCGTGTCCGCCGACGTGGTCGTCCCGCCGGGGATGACCGACCAGGGCATGGCCGCCGTCGAGGTGTACCACCCGACGAAACGCGGCCACGGGGTGCGCCGCGCCGGCGACGAACTGCCCGCCGGTGCCGTGCTCGCCCGGGCCGGTGCCTACGTCACCCCGCCGCTCGTCTCCGTCCTCGCCGCCAGCGGCATCGGGCACGTCGTGGTGCGGCCCAGCCCGCGCGTCGTGGTCATCGCCACCGGCGACGAGCTCGTCGACGTCGGCCGCGCCAGCCAGCCCGGCCAGGTCGTCGACGCCAACTCCCACGCGCTCACCGCGGCCGCCGCGGAGGCCGGCGCCCACGCGTACCGCGTCGGCATCTGCGACGACGACCCCGAAGGGCTGCGCGGCCTGCTCGACGACCAGATGCTGCGCGCCGACCTCATCATCACCACCGGCGGCACCGGCACCGGCCCCGGCGACATGGTCCGGCGGATCCTGTCCCGCTCGGTCGTGTTCTCCGACCTGTCCGTGTACCCGTGCTCGTCGCTCGGCTACGGCACCATCGGCGGCGCCGCCGGCGCCAACGGCGTGCCGATCGTCTGCCTGCCCGGCGACCCCGGCGCCGCGCTCATCGGCTTCGAGGTGCTCGCCCGGCCCGTCATCCAGCTCCTGGCCGGCGCCGACCCGGTCTTCCGGCCCAGCGTCCGCGCGCACCTGCTGGAGACCGTCAGCTCGCCGTCGGGCATGCGGGAGTTCCGTCCCGCGTACATCACCGAGCGCCGCGGCGGCGGGTACACCGTCATGCCGCTCGCCGGCGGCCCGTACACGCTGTCGGGTCTCGCCGACGCCAACGGGCTCATGGTCCTGGGCGAGAAGGTGATCAGCGCGGCCGCCGGCTCTACAGTGGACGTCATCATGTTGGATAGACGGCGATGAGCCAGCCCGGATGGCCTGCGGTCCTGACCGACGGCCCTGTCACCCTGCGGCCCTACCGGCGCGCCGACGCCCGCGCCTGGGCCGAGGTCCGGCGCGCGAACGAGCAGTGGCTGTCCAAGTGGGAGCCCACGCCGTACGGCACCTGGCACGACCTCAACTCCCCGGCCGCGTTCCGCGCCGTGCACGCCGACCTGCGCCGCGCCGCCCGCAGCGGCAGCGCGATGCCCTTCGCCGTCTGCTACGACGACCAGCTCGTCGGCCAGCTCACCCTCGGCAACATCGTGCGCCGCGCCTTCTGCTCCGGCTACGCCGGCTACTGGGTCGACTCCCGCCACGCCGGCAAGGGCATCACCCCGACCGCGCTCGCCCTCGTCGTCGACCACGCCTTCAGCGTCGGCGGCCTGCACCGCATCGAGGTCAACATCCGGCCCGACAACCTCGCCAGCCGGCGCGTCGTGGAGAAGCTCGGCTTCCGCCAGGAGGCCTACCACCACCGCTACCTGCACATCGACGGCGACTGGCGCGACCATCTCGGCTACGCCATGACCACCGAGGACGTCACCTCCGACGGCGGGCTGCTCGCCAGGTGGCACAAGGTCCTCGCGGCGTAGTTTTTGCCTTCTCCTGCGTGTTGACGTGGTGTAACGCTGCGCGACCCGTACTGTTCTGAGTCGGAGTTACCACGCTGTAACTTCCACAGACTTGGATGACTCGCGCGCCTGGGGGGACCGGCGTGTGAGGTGTGAACAGGAGGCGTGAGGGTGCCGACCTCGGTGCTCCTCGCCGTCCTTGCCGCTGCTGGGCTCCTAGCCTTGGCGCCCGCACTGGTGCGCCGGTACGACGCCACAGAGCGGCTGGTGGCGGAGCGGGCGTTGTCAACCGCACGGGTGCTGACCCGTGCCGGGATGCGCCGCGACCGCCGCCGCCGGACGATCCCCGGCCGCCGCCCCGTCAACCCGCCCCGCACCGTGGTGCACCGCACCGTCTCCGGCGCCCCCGTCTCCGGTGCTTCCACCCCTGGTGGTTCCGTCTCCGGCGCTCCCGGCGGCGGCTCCGGGGCGGCCGCGCCCGCGGCCCTGCGCGTCGTCCCGTCCACGGCCCGGCGGCGCCGCCCCCACCGGGCACCACGGGCCATGTACCGGCGCCGCCGCGTCCTGCTCGCCCTCGTCCTGCTCAACCTCGTCGAGCTCCTCGGCGTCGCCCTCGTCAGCAGCGGCTTCTGGGTCGGCTTCGCCGTCACCGGCGCCCTCCTCGTCGCGTACGTCGCCCACCTGCGCAACCGCGCCCTCACTGAACAGCGCCGGCGCCGCCGCGAAGCCCACTACGCCGCCTGGATCGCCCGCCGCCAGGCACAGGTCCGCCGCGAACAACTCCGCCGCGCCGCCCAGCGCCGGGAAGCCGTCGCCGCCCAGCTCGCCGAACGCGACCGCGCCCGCCGCGAAGCCGCCCGGCTCGGCGCGCTCGGCGCCGTCCGCGGCAAGCCCTACGACACGCGGGCCTCAGGACAGTGATCTGATTCGCGCCCCCTCTCCACCGTTTGCTACTCTTGTGCCCGGCCCACTCCGGCGGGCCGACTGGGGTTGTGGCGCAGTCTGGTAGCGCACCTCGTTCGCATCGAGGGGGTCAGGGGTTCGAGTCCCCTCAACTCCACGTTCCGCCAATCGGCGTAGCCTGCTCATCGGCTGCGCCGATTCGCCGTTGTGGCTCCACTTGGCCCCGCGCACGGCTTCGCCGTGCTCCCTGGTGGGGGAGCTTCGCTCCACCCACGGCCCCCTCAAGACCGTTGCGGGGTTGCCCCGATTTTCTGAGGTGTCCCAGGTCGGTGGCCTTTTGGCTTCGGCTTCGCCTTGCCTTTTCTTGGGTGGTGGGCCGCTTTGCTTCGGCCGCTCGCTTCTCCCGAGCATGTTGGTGCTGTGCTCTGGGCGGGCTCCTCGAGATCGTCGTGGGGGCTCGGGTTGTGTGAGGCGTCTCATCCTCGTCGTTGTGTGTGGGGCTGCGGCGTCGCTTTGCTCGCCGTAGGCGGCTTCGTCTTGCTCTGAGGGCGGTGCAGGTTTGCTCCGCGCGTGTCCCTCGAGGCCGTCGTGGGGCTCGGGTCGCGCTGTCACCTCCCGCACCCTCTGGGCCGTCGTGGGGGCTTGGCTCGAGCTGGTCACCTCCCGCACCCTCTGGGCCGTCGTGGGGGCTCGGCTCGTGCTGGTCAGTTCTGCCAGGGGCGGGCTGCCTCGTATGGGAGGCAGGCTGCGATGTGTCGCCGGGCTGCGCGGCGGACGGTCGGCCTCGGAGCGGGCGCATGCCAGTTGGGTGGTCCTCGCCGGGGTCGTTGGTCGTGCCTTGACGGCTCTGCCTGGTCGAAGAGGTGGCCGGATGTGTTCTTGTTCCCCGTGGTGAAGTGCATGGGGACACTCAAGCACGGGGGTACGACAGAAAATCCCGGCTCGAGGTCAGGCGAACGTGAGCGAGGTTCTGGCCAGGACGTAGGCGGGCAGGCCGGTCTTGAACTCGTCGGCGTCGATGCCGCGCCAGATGACGACCACGCCGCCGGCGGCGAAGGCGCGGCCGGGGCCGGGGCCGCTGGATTCGGCGCGGAGGTTGGCTTCGGTGGCGGGGGTGCCGGCGATGGTCAGTTGGCGTTCGGTGGTTTTCGTGCCGCCGCGGCCGGGGGTCGACAGGGCTGCGGTGAGTGCCTGCCGCGGGTCGGTGCCGTCGTAGGTGTACACGCGGATGAAGCCGACCACGCCGGCCGGCTTGGCGTCGATCTCGCAGCGGAGGGTGACGCCGCCGGTGGTGAGGCCGGTGGAGGAGGCGTCCTTGGGCTTCCAGTTCGCGGCTGTGGGGATGGTCGCCGGGATCGGGCATGCCGTGCCCGGGCCGATCTTGCCGGCCGCGGCCGCGGGGGGCGGGTCATCGAAACCGGAAGCGGCACCCCCGGAAGCGGCTCCGGAAGCGGCTCCGGAAGCGGCTGCACCGCCGGGGGCGGCTCCGGAAGCGGCGGCAGCTCCGGAAGTGGCCGGAGCCGGTGTGGAGGTGCCGGTGCAGGCGGCGAGCAGGGCCAGGGTCGGCAGGGCTAGCAGAGGGATGCGCACGGCCCGGATTCTGGCACGGTGAGGTGCCGGCCCGTGGCCCCGCGAGGGCCGCGCGAAGTGGCTACGATCCGTGGGTATGGGCGACTGGAAGCCGGCACCGCGGATCCTGAGTGTGGCCTGGGGCCGGATGGAGATCGAAGGGCTCGGGACCGGCAAGGACTTCAAGGTGTACCCGGGAGGCGGGCGGGCCTGGGACTGGCGGGAGACCGGCACGGACCACGATCCCGGGATCCAGCCGGAGGACGTGCGGGAGCTGCTCGACAACGGGGCGACCACGGTCGTGCTGTCGCGGGGCATGCAGGAGCGGCTGGGTGTCGACCCGGCGACGCTGCGGCTGCTCGAGAGCGAGGATGTCACCGTGCACGTCGCCGAGACGACCGAGGCGGTGGAGATCTACAACGACCTCATCGGTGAGGGGCCGGTCGGCGGCCTGTTTCACTCGACCTGCTGAGGCGCTTCCAGGTGCTGCAGGAGCCGGTCGAGGAAGACGGTCTGCCCCTTGGTCAGCTTGGTCCTGGCGTCGTCCAACGGCACCCAGGCGACCCGGTCCAGCTCGGGAAACTCGCGCAGCACGCCTGAGCCCTTCGGCCACTCGATCTCGAAGGTGTTGCTGACGGCGGTGGTCTCGTCGAAGTCGCCCTCCAGGGCGAAGACGGTGACCAGCTTGCCGCCGCTGAGCTTGACCTCGCCCAGCCCGGTCGGCGAGCCGGCCGGCGGGGCGGCGCCGAGCTCCTCGGTGAACTCGCGCAGCGCGGCGGCCTGCGCGTCCTCGTCGGGCTCGTGCTCACCCTTCGGGATCGACCACCCGCCGGCGTCCTTCCGGGCCCAGAACGGCCCGCCCATGTGCCCGATGAGCACCTCGGGTCCGTGGTCGCCGCGACGGTACAGCAGGAGTCCAGCGCTCAGCTTCGCCACCTCCCGATTCTGGCACGGGTGAGCGGCGCCGGTCTCAGATGCCGCGGTGGGCCAGGGCCGAGCGGTACTGCGGGGCGGCGAGGTCGGGGGCCGCGGCGGCCGACGCGTAGAAGGCCGGCAGGTTGTCCGGGGGTGTGCGGGCGGGGTCCGCCAGCCAGGAGCGGACGGCCTCGACGGCGGCGGGGGCGGGCAGGCCGTCCGCGGCCAGGGCCGAGTGCAGGACGAAGAGCATGAGGGCGGCGACCGGGTCCGGGACGTGGTGCCGCCAGGTGACGACGCCGGTGAAGCCCGCGGCCAGGAACAGGTCGGCGACGGACAGGGCGGGCGGGGTGGTGCCGGGCCGGGGCGGGGGCAGGACGACCAGCCCGGCGCCGGTGACCGGGGGCAGCTGGGTGAGGGGCAGTTCGGTGCCGTTGGCCAGCTCCAGGGCGCCGGCGGGGGTGATGCCGCAGGCCAGGTGCAGCAGCGAGGCGTCGAGGTGGGCGCGCAGGTCGTCCGAGGTGCCGGCGGCGTCGACGTACTCGATGGTGCGGCCGAGGCCGGTCGAGCGCGGGTAGAAGATCCGGCGCAGCAGCATGGCCTCGACGCCGGAGGGTTCGTGGTCGCCGCGGGGGTTGGCGACGAAGACGGGGTTCTCGGTGACCGGTGCGGGCTTGCGGGCGGCGAGCGTCATGAGCTGGCCGATGCCGGCGACCGACCAGGGACCGTCGCCGGCGGTGAGGACGCGACCTTCGGCGGGCCCGGAAGGCCGCAGGTCACCGGATGCACGGAGGGTGAGACCGGTGGCGGGCAGGGCGAGGGCGTCGGCGCCGATCGTGCGCAGGGCCGCGGCGGCCGGGGCGAGAGCGGTCGCGGCCAGGTCCGGGCGGCGCAGCCGGCCGGCCAGCTCCACGAGGGCGGGCAGGTCCTCGTCGGGCAGGGGACCGCCGGCGGCGGTGGCCAGGTGTCCGGCGGCGCGGTCCTCGTCGCCGTCGTCGCGCAGGTGCAGCGCGGCGGCCAGGAACAGGTGGTCGTGGGCGTCGCCGGAGGCGTGCACGGCGGTGGCGGCCAGGGCGACGAGCTCGTCGATGTCCACATCGGACCCGTCTGCGGCGAGCAGCGCGTCCAGGTCGCCGAGCTCGCGGCGGGCGGCGGTGGCGTCCGGCTCGACCGGGGTGCGGGGGCGGGGGACCGCCGGGGCGGGCAGGTCGCCGTGCTCGACGACGGCGACGGGGCGCAGCAGCGGGTCGTCGTTCGCGACCCGTTCGGCGTCGAACAGCGGCGGGATCGGCACGATGCCGGGCCGGGCGGAGAAGCGGCCGCCCTGCTGCTGGACGCGTTGCATCACGTTGACCATGTCGGCCATCCGGCTCAGGTCGAAGCCGCCCAGTCCCTTGCCGAAGCCGCCCATCAGCGACTGCAGGGCCTCCGCCATCTCCAGCATCATGCGGGCCATGTCGCGCATCTCGGTGTTGACCGTGCTGCCGTCCGCGACCCGGCGGAAGCACTCGACGGCCCGCTCGGCGTCGCCTGCGCCGCCGGGCGCCGTGCCGCCGCGCATGGCCGAGGCCATGTCGGTGGGGTTCATCGCGGCGGTGACGCGGCCCATGTACAGCTGGCCGAGCATGAGGTCGGCGCCGGACCGGTGCGGGCCGGTCAGGGTCGGGAAGGACAGCGCCTCCCGCAGCACGTGGATGCCCGTGTCGCGGTCACGCGGCGGACCGGCGTGCGCGAGGCTGCGGGCGCCGAGGAGCCAGCCGAGGGTCGCGGCGACCGTCCCGCGCAGCGTGTCCGCCGGATCGATGTAGCCGTACGCCTCGTCGAACGCCTGGATCGCGGCGTTGAGCGCCGGCAGCGCGCCCGGGCTGCCGGGGCCGGCCCGCCAGTACTCGTCGAACCTGATCTGGCCGAGCTTCAGCAGCGGCGTCGTACGTTCGGCGTCGCGCAGGCCCTTGAGCTGCTCCTGCAACGCGGCGGCGGTCTGGTTCACCGGTTCTCCCTCACTGTCCCCAGTGGACGAAGCCGGCCCAGGCGACGACGTCGCCCAGGTCGGACCTGGTCAGCTGTGCGCGGAGCTGCTCCGGCATCCGCTCCGGGATCCGTCGCCGCGGGTCGAGCATCCACAGCTGCGCCTGCCGCAGGGCGTCGCGCGCCGGGTACCGCTCGGTCATCAGGTAGTGGTGGAACATGAACATCAGCGCCGACGTCGCGGCGTCCGGGATGCTCCACTGGGTCGACAGCACCGAGCGGACGCCGCCCGCGAGGAACGCGGTGCCCAGGCTGTAGGCCTCGTCGTAGCCGCTCATCGCCTGGCCGGTCCGGCACGCGGCGAGCACGACGAGACCGATCGCCCGGTCCGGCACGCCGGTGAGCAGCTCGACGAGCTCCTCCGCGGCCAGCCGTTCGCCGCCGGCGAGCAGCAGGTACGAGGTCGCCGACCGCGGGTCCGCGCTGACGAAGCCGTGGCACGCGAGGTGCAGCGTCGTCCCGGCCGCCGGGCCTGTGCTCCTGATCCAGGCGCGGACCTCCTCGGCGGTGCCGGCCGGGCCGGGCCGCGAGTCCGGCCGGCGGCCGAGGTAGCGGCCGCCCCAGTAGAAGTCGCGGTGGATGGCGAACGCCTCGATCCGGGCGGCGGGCAGGTCGAGGCCCTTGGTGCCGGGGTCCGGGTCGCCGACGACGAGACCGACCGGCGAGGGCGGCACGGGCGCCAGCCGGGCGGTGCGGCACAGCAGGCGGGCGGAGACGGCCTGGGACAGCGCGAGCAGCTGCACGGCGTAGGTGCCGTCCGGCCGGCGGGCGGCCTGCCACGGGATGCGGGCCAGCTCACCGGTCGGCACCAGCACGACCCGCGGCGGCCGGTCGCCGTCGGGGTGGATGCCGGCGAGGTACCGCTCGTACAGCGGACCGATCGCCGCGTGCCAGGCCCATCCGCAGACCCTCGCGACGCTCTCGGCCATCGTCGTCCCGGGCGGCGCGGCCGCGGCCTCGAAGTCGCGCAGACCGCCGGCGGAATCGGCCTCGGCGTCGCGCGGGCCGGGGCCGCGGACGGAGATGGCCGCGAAGAACTGCTCGACCGCCATCTCGTCGGTGACGCCGAGGTTCGGCAGCGCGCAGTACGCCACCCGGCCGGCGACCGGCACGATGACGGCGAACCCGGGCTGGGGCGGGTCGGCGGGCATCAGGTAGACCAGCGCGTCGATGTCCAGCGTGGCGAGCGCCTCGCGGATGTCGGCGATGGAGGGCGCGTCCAGCAGCTGCGCCGAGGGGCCTTCGGCGGTCAGTACGCCGAGGATCTCCCGGCGCACCTCCTCCGGCAGGTGGTCGGCGCTCGCCGTCCGCCACCGCTCGGCGAGGTCGGCGTGGCCGGACTCGATCAGCCGGGTGGGCACGTCCTGCCGCTCGGTCGCCGCGTACAGCGCCAGCCCCCGGCCCAGGTCCAGCGCGCGGATCGCGTCGTCGGGATGGTTGTCGGCCAGGCAGATCCGCGCCGCCTCCAGCGCGTCGCGGGCGGCGCGGCGCGCCGCGACGTGGGCGCCGGCCAGGGTCGGCTGCAGCAGCACCCGCCACGTGTTCGCCCGCAGGCCGTCGAGCGCCCGCAGGTGCGGGTCGGCCACGCCGCGCCGCCGCTGGGTGTGCGCGAGCATCTCGTTGAGGTCGGACCACAGCGGGTGCGCCGGGCCGCCGGCCGCCGCGAGTGCCTCCTCCAGCACGATGATCGTCTCGTCGACGTCGGCGAGCGAGTTGGTCAGCTCGTTGCGCCGGGTCAGCCCGAGTGCCAGTCCCTGCAGGACGGCCACCCGCTGGGGGTGGCCGGGCGGGGTCAGCGAGACGGCGGTGCGGAAGTGCCCGATGCCCTGCGCGATGCGGGCCGGGTCGGTCTCGGCGCCGGCGCCGAGCAGCGCGCCGCCCGTCATGGCGTGATACAGCGCGCTGTCGGCGGTGCCCAGCCCGCTGCCGGTGGTGAGCCGCTCCATGGTCGCGAGCTGCTCGTCGGTGATCCGGCCGCCGGCGCCGCCCACGACATCGCGGAACGGCGACATCATGGCCGTCGCCCGCTCCACCGCGGTCCGCAGGTCCGACCCCTCGGGGAACCGCGCCGCGAGGCCGGCCATCCGGTCCATCGCCGCGAACACGTCGCCGTCCTGCTGGTTGGCGGTCAGCACCGCGGTGGCGGCGTCGAGCATCTCGCCGAGCGCGGCGCCCATCGGATGGCCCTGGGTCACCTGGCGCATGTGCTCGGTGTCGGTGGCGAACGAGGCCGGCAGGGTCACGTCGCCGTGCTGGATCGACAGCAGCACCGCGATGCCGGCGCGGGCGGACCTGATGTACATCGTCGCGATGGGGTGCCCGTCGGCCTCGACCTCGATCCGGTCGAGCTCGGCCATCGCCGCCTTCGGGTCGGTGATCTCCCGCTCGGCGGCGTCGCCGGCGATCTTCGCGGCGCGGGCGGCGGCGCGCAGGCGCGGCCACCGCGGATCCGGCGGCGGGTCGCCGTCCGCCAGCGCCAGGAGCGGGGCGATCTTGCGGAGCCGGAAGGTGCCGCTGAGCGGCTCGCCGCAGAGGACCGCCTGGAGCAGCAGCGCGGCGAGGGTGCCGCGCCCCGGGAACGCGGGCAGGCTGAGCAGGTCGGCGATGGCGGCGTCCAGGTCACCGTCGCCGGCCGCGGCCCGCGCGATGGTGTCGCGGCGGGCCGCGATGTCCGTGCCGCCCATGGTTCCTCCCGTGGTCAGTCAGCTCCGTGCGGTAACTGACGGACACCGGGGGCGTCACTCGGCGGGGGCGAAGCGCTCCAGGGCGGGCATGTAGCGGCGGTACGGGCCGACCTCGGCGCGGTAGCGGCCGGCCAGGACCTCGGCGATCTGGGCCAGGTGGGTCAGGTCGTGGGCGACCCACGCGGACAGCACCTGCGCCAGCGTGACCGTGCCGAACTCGGGATGGGTGCCGGTCAGCGCCAGGTCGGGCGGGGTCAGGAAGGAGAGGTGCTCCAGCGCGCGGGCCCGCACCGAGTGGAAGCGGTCGAGCAGGCCGGCGACCGGCTCGCGGTCCCACGAGAGCATCGCGACCCGGTCGAAGGGTTCGAAGGTACGGCCGGTGCCGTGCTCGACGATCAGCTGGATGCGGGGCAGCCAGTTCGTCTCGTCGCCGTGCAGGAGGTGCCCGGCGATGGCGTACGCGCTCCAGGTGTCCGGGCCGTCGTCGCGGTGCAGCCACTCGTCCGGCAGGCCGGGCAGCAGGGCGGAGACCGCCGAAGGGGTGCGGGCCAGCAGCGCGAACGCGTCGGGGATGTCCATGAAGCCCATGCTCGGCGGGCGGGGGTCCGGGGGACAGGGCCACCTCGAAAACACTGGCATGCTGGTGCCGTGCAACGCATCGGGATCACCGGGCACATGAACCTGACCGCGGCGACCGTCGAGCTGGTCCGGGCAGACCTGCGGACCGCGCTGCCGGCGGCGGGGCTGACCGGGGTGAGCTGCCTCGCCCGCGGCGCCGACACGGTCTTCGCGGAGGTCGTCCTGGAGCTCGGCGGCGCCCTCGAAGTGGTGCTGCCCTCCGCCGACTACGCCGGCGCCATGGTCCGGCCCGAGCACCGCGCCGCGTTCGACGCCCTGCTGGCGGCGGCCGAGACGGTCAAGGTCATGCGGCCCGTCAGCGAGCGGCGGGCGTCGTACGAGGCGGCGAACCGCTACATCCTCGACACCTGCGACCGGCTCATCGCCGTCTGGGACGGGGGATCGGCGGCGCTGCGCGGCGGCACCGGCGCGTTCGTGGCGGAGGCGCTGCAGCGCCGGCTACCGGTGGACGTGCGCTGGCCGCGGGGCGCCACCAGGGAAGCGAGGCGGCGGTGAAGGACGTGCGCGGGCGGGTCGTCGCCGTCGAGTCGGGCCCGGACCGGTATCAGGACCTCGTGGACGAGGTCGAGACGGCCGGGTTCGAGGTCGAGGCGGACGTGCGGCTGGTGCTGGGCGCCGCCTGCACCACCGTCGCGCGGACCGTCGAGCACCTCGTCGGCGTGCTGCAGCTGCCCTACGCGGCGAGCCGTGGCTGGCACGAGCTGCTGGAGGCGATCGGCGACCGGGCCGCGTCGCTGCGCCAGTACGTCGTGGTCGTCGACGCCGCCGCCCTGCTGAAGTACGAGGACCAGGACCGCTGGCACGAGCTGGTCGGCGAGTTGCACAGCGGCCCGCACTGCATGGGCGGCGGCTGGAGCACCCTCGTCCTCGCCGACCACCCGTACTGCTGGGAGCGGTCCCCGTTCAGGAGCGCGGCGGGCGCGGAGGACCGCACCCGCCGCGCGTGACAGCGAACTAGTGCCACTTCTGGTTGCCGGCCCCGTTGCAGGTCCAGATGTGCAGCTTCGAGCCGTTGGCGGTGGCCACGTTCTGCACGTCGACGCACTTGTTGGCCTGCGTGTTCACCAAGTCGCCGGCGGCGGTCAGGGTGAACTTCTGGGCGCCGGTGCCGTTGCACGTCCACAGCTGCACGACCGTGCCGTCGGCGGTGCCGCCGCCGGAGACGTCCATGCACTTGCCGAGCGCCCGCACCGAGCCGTCCGCGTTGAACGTCCACTGCTGCGCGCCGGTGCCGTTGCAGTCCCAGATCTGCAGCCGGTTGCCGTCGACCGCGTTGGAGGACGGGATGTCGATGCAGCGGTTGCTGCCGTTGCCGATGATCGGGCGGGCGGTGCCGGTGGAGCCGCACGGCGGCGCGGTGTCGAAGGTGTCGGTGAACGTGGTGCCGGCGTTGCGGTACGCGAGCGCCTGCGCGGTCGCGGCGGCCGGTGACAGGACCTGGTTGCGGGCGAACAGGAACCAGTCGACCTGCTGGACGTAGGTGGACGTGCCGCCGGTGTGGGTGGCGGTGTCGATGAACCACAGGTTCCAGTTCACGGTCATCGTCTGCCGCGGGTAGAACTTGCCCGAGTGGTCGCCCACCAGGACGCCGTCGATGTGGTACTTGACGTGCCCGCCGGACACCTGGACCACCAGGTCGTGCCAGCCGTCGTAGCTGCGCCGCTGCTCGGAGTGGGTGTTGTCGGCGAGCCACGGCTCGTTGCGGTACGTGTACCAGCTCGTCTGGTAGTTGATCGGGCCGGTCTCGCCCCAGCCGCCGTTCGGCAGGTACTCGGAGAAGTCCAGTTCGCTGTAGGTGGGGTCGAGGTCGCCGTTGAGCGGGCTGATGGCGAAGAACGTCTGGTTGACGTGGTCGCCGTCGTTGCCGGCGGTCGGGGTGTCGGTGAAGCGGACCCGGCTGGCGTAGGTGCCCTCGAAGTAGCGCTTCTGCGCGGAGTACACCTCGGCGTGCCTGGTCCCGGCGCCGGTGCCGTTGGTCGACGCGGTCAGCTGCATGACCTTCTGCCCGCCGGAGGTGGGGAAGGTGATCTGCGCCGGCGACCAGGTGGCGCCCGGGACACCGGGCCCGCCGGCGTTGCCGCGCGGCACCCAGCCGTGGCCGGTGAAGCCGGCGTCGGCGGACGAGGCGTAGTTGAAGTCGTCGAACACGTTGCCGCAGCTGTTCGCGGCCGCGCCGGCCTGGCCGGTGGTCGCGGCGGTCACCGCGACGGCACCGAGCGCGGTCGCGAGGACCAGCGCCGCGGCACCCAGCGCGGGCCGTGACAGGGCATGGCTGATGGGCATGGTGAAGCCTCCCGAAGCATTCCGTTGGCGGTCGGAATTTTCATCGAAGATCGATGTGGATGAAAACTAAGCCCATCACTGCCGCGCGGTCAACACGCAAAGACCGACAAGAGATCGCTTTAAGGCCCGCATAAGGCGGCCGGCCCCGCACCGAGGCGGGGCCGGCCGGAGGAGCTCAGTACACCTCGAACTCGTAGATGCGGGTCGCGCCGTTGGAGCTCTGCTCCGCCGCGATGACGTTCATGCGGACGTAGCGGGCGGTGGCGGTGAACGTGTGCGACGAGACGTTCGCCGTGTTGCCGCGGACCTGGGCGACCGTGGTCCACGTGGTGCCGTCGGAGGAGACCTGCAGGTCGAAGTCGCGGGTGTTCCAGGTGGCGCTCTCGCCGCCGGCGCCGGCGTGGCGGACCGTCACCGACTTGAGGGCCTTCGACGAGCCGAGGTCGACCTGGAGGTACTTGGTCGCCGCGGTCGAGCAGAACTTGTCGCTGGTGCCGCCGGAGACGCTGCCGTTGACGGCCTTGGCGGGGCCCTCGTTGGTGTTGCAGGCGGCGGAGCCGGTGGCGGGCCGGTTCAGCGCGAGGTTCGTCGACGGCGGCGTCGACGTGGTGTCGAACGACGGCGGTGCGTCGGCGACGGCGCTGCCCCACGTCGTGGCGGTGGTGCCGACCGTGAAGGCCAGGGTCCCGCCGTTGGCGACGAAGGACTCCGGCAGCCACGCCCGGTTGGAGGCGGCGCCGTTGACGGTGAGGCTCTGCACGTACGTGGCCGCACCGGGCGCGGTGATGCTGATCGTCTTGCCGTTGCCCCGGTTGATCGTGACGCCGGGGAAGAGCGGCGCGGACACCAGCAGCTCGGAGCGGCCCGGGGTGAGCGGGTGGATGCCCATCGCGGACCACACGTACCACGCCGACATCGCGCCCAGGTCGTCCTGGCCGGGGATGCCGGACGGGGTCGGCGCCCACAGCGCGTTGAGCGTCTGGCGGATGGTCTGCTGCGCCTTGTCGGGGCGGCCGGCGAAGTTGTAGAGCCACGGCACCCAGATCGACGGCTCGTTGTCCATCTCGGACTTCGTGCCGCCGGCGCCGGTGAGCGCCCAGCTGCCGTCGCTGTTGTGGAAGAAGCTGTCCAGCCGGCTGACGGCGGTGGCGTTGCCGCCCATCCGGTCGAAGAGGCCGCGCACGTTGTGCGGGACCATCCAGGTGTACTGCGCGGCGCTGCCCTCGGCGAACCCGCTGTCACTGCCCGGCGAGAACGAGGGCCATGTGCCGTTGTCGTTGCGGTTCTGAATGTACCCGCCGTTGGCCGGGTTGAAGACGTTCTTCCAGTACTGCGACCTGGCCAGGAACTGCGACGCGGTGCTCGTGCTGCCCAGCCGCGCGGCGAGCTGCGAGACGCCGAAGTCGGCGACGGAGACCTCGAGGGTCTCGCCGGCGCCGCCCCACGCGTTGCCGTTGGTCGGGATGTAGTTGATCGACAGCCACTTGTCCAGCGACGGCCGCTCGCCGACGACCATGACGTTCCAGCCGTCGCGGCTCAGGTCCGCGGCGGTGACGGTGGTCGCGGCGGTCACCATCGAGTTGAGCGCGCCGGTGGCGTCGAAGCCGGTGCCGCCGAACGCGTAGATGCTCGGCACCGCCGCGTGCGCCGGGTCGCCGGTCATGACGTGCGTGCCGCCCTGGTTGTGGGTCCAGCGGTCCCAGACGCCGCCGTTCTGGTTGGCCTGGTTGAGCAGCGACTGGGCGATGTCGGCGCCGATGTCGGGTCGTAGCAGCGTGACCAGCTGGACCTGCCCGCGGTAGACGTCCCAGCCGGAGAAGTTGGCGTACTGCTTGTGCCCGCTCGCCGCCGTGTGCACCTGCTGGTCCATGCCGACGTACTGGCCGTTGACGTCGCTGAACACGTTCGGGTGCAGCATCGCGTGGTACAGCGCGGAGTAGAACGTCTGCAGCTGGGTGGTGGTGCCACCGGTGACGTCGATGCGGCCGAGCTCGGCGTTCCACGCGTCGGTGGCCCGCTGGCGGACCGTGTCGAAGGTGGTCCCGGCCGGGTTCTCGGCGGCGAGGTTCGCCTGCGCGTTGGCCTGGCTCACGTACGAGATGCCGACCCGCACCCCGACCGCGGTGCCCTGGCTGAGGTCGAACGTGACGTAGCCGCCGGAGCCCCGGCCGGCCACCGGCCAGCCGTCGGTGCCGTAGGTGGTGCCGCCGGACGCGCTCGTCGTGCCGGGGCGCAGCGCGTTGTCCTGCCACGTGCCGACGCTGGCGAACGGCTTGTCGAACACGGCGGTGAAGTGCAGCGTGTAGTAGCTGCGCCGGCCGACGGCGTTGATGTAGCCGCAGAAGTTGCCGCTGGTCACCGAGCCGCTGATGGTGCGGTTCGCGGCGTCGATGTTCACCGTCGCCGCGCTGCTGCCGACCTCCGAGTTGGAGGTGCGCACCAGCATCGACGCGGTGCTGCCGGTCGGGTACGTGAAGCGCCCCGAGCCGGTGTGGGTCGTCGCGGTCAGCTCGGTGTTGACCCCGGAGTTGAGCCCCACCCGGTAGTAGCCGGCGGTCGCGGTCTCGTTGCTGTGCGAGAAGCCGCTCGCGTACGTGGCGTCGGTGGTGTCCGCGGACGGCGACGACCCCACGGTGCCGACGTGCGGCATGAAGGGGATGTCACCGGACCCGCCGGCGCAGCCCGTGCCCGACATGTGGGTGAGGCTGAAGCCTCGCGTCCGGGTGGTGTTGTACCCGTAGCCGCCGGGCCGGACCGTGCGGGTCTGGTTGCCGGCGGTGTTCTCCGGGCTCCACTGCACCATCCCGTAGGGCGTGTCGGCGCCCGGGAACGTCTCGCCGCCGTTGGTGCCGACGAGCGTGTTGACGTAACCGGCCGGGTTGGTGACCGCGAGCGCCGGTGCGGACGCCGCCAGGGGTGCCCCGACGGCGCCCACCAGCAACGTCGTCACGACGAGCGCCCGCCCGCTTCGTGCTGTCCTCATAGTGCCTCCCATCCATCCAAGGATGTGAAAACTATGAGTATCTGTAGCCGCAGGTCAACGCCGTTGACATCGTTGGCACATTCTTTTCATCGAAGGCGACCTCCGAGACTCGTGGGAGCAGGGGTGCCCAAGGCCGGAAAACCGCCGATCGTCCGGGTCCGAAAGATCAGACGTCACGAATTTTCGCTGCACAGGGCCGGTGAGTGGGTGATTCTCGGGGTGGATCTTCGAGGAGGTGCACGTGCCTACGTGCAGCCGTCGCAGCGTGTCGCGATTGATGATGTTCGGCCTGGGCGTCACCGCTGGAGCGGGACTCGCCATCCTGGCGTTCGCGAGCCGGGCGCTGGCCGCCGAGACCCCGCCGTCCGGCGACGCGGCCCATCGGCAGCGCCCCGCGGCCGTCGCCCAGGCGGCCAAGACCCCCGCCAGGGCGCCCGAAGGCGCTCTCGCGGACGCCTCCGGGAACGTTGTCTCGAAGGCGCCGGCGAAGGTCGCGGAGAAGCCCCCCGCGGCAGCCGTCGCGAAGACGACCGTGGCGAAACCGCCCGCGCCGCAACCGGTGCGGAGCACCGCGACGGCACCGGCGACGAGCCTGGCGAAAACGCCGCCCGCCAATGCCTCGCCGGCCCCGGCGGCGACGCGGACCACCGACGTCAAGCGGGTCACGAGGGTCGCCCCCGCCGCGACGGTCACCGCCTCCCGCCCCGCCGCCACGGCGACCGCGCCACCGCCGGCGACGGCCGGCCGGCCCGCCTCGGCGTCCGTCACGCCGCGCGGATCACGGGCGCCACCGGCCACGTCCGGGAAGCAGTCCGGCCCAGCCTCCGCCAAGGCGTCGACCGGAGCCCGCAAGCCCCTCGGTACCAACGGATCCGCCGCCACCGACGGCATCGGCACCATCGAGGCCGCGCCCGCCGCCCCCACCGGCGCGGGTGCCGTCGGCGGCGTGAACACCATCGTCGTCTCATGGCTCGGGTCCGGCGGCGCGACCTCCTACACCGCGACCGCCACCAGCGGAGCGCTCACCAAGACCTGCACCTCGGCGCTGCTGGGCTGCACGATGTCGACCGTCACCGCCGGCACCTGGTCGGTGACCGTCACCGCGACCGGCCTCGGCGGCACCTCCGTCGCGTCGACCCCGGTCACCGCGACCGTCACCGATCCGCTGAACCCGCCCAGCCAGCCGGTCGGGATCAACGTGACCGCCGGCGCCAGGCAGGCGACCGTGTCGTGGACCGCGCCCGCCAACCCCGGCGCCGGCGTCGCCTCCTACACCGTGACCGCCTTCCCCGGCGGCGCGACCTGCACCACCGCCACCCTCAGCTGCACCGTCACCGGCCTGACCGCCGGCGTCGGATACACGTTCAACGTCGTGGCCACCGCGATCAACGGCGCCGGCACCTCACCGGCGAGCGTCCTGTCCGCGATCGCCGTGGTCGGCCCGCCCGGCCCGCCGACCGCCGTCGGCGTCGTCGCGCTGGCGAACTCCGCCCAGCTCACCTGGCTCGGCCCGGTCCTGTCCGGCGGACCCGTGGACTACTACCGGGTGACCGCCAGCCCCGGCGGGCAGTCCTGCACCGGCATCCTGCTCGCCTGCACCGTCACCGGCCTGACCAGCGGCACCGCCTACACGTTCTCGGTCGTGTCGGTCGGGCCGGGGCAGACCGGTACGTCGACCGCCGTGGTGACCTCCGCGGTCACCCCCGGACCGCCCGGCCCGCCGAAGAACGTCACCGCGTCCGCCGGCTTCCTGACCATCCACGTCGAGTGGGACGCGCCGGACATGGACGGCGCCGGCATCGCGTACTACGTCGCGACGGCCAGCCCGGGACTGCTCGGCTGCGCCACCCTGACCGCCGCCGACCACGACTGCACGATCCTCAACCTGGTCCCGAGCACCAGCTACACGATCACGGTCGTCGCCGTCGGCGTCGGGCTCACCGGCACGTCGGCGGCGAGCCCGCCGAGCGCCCCGGTCACCCCCGGCCCGCCGGGCGCGCCGACCGCCGTCACGGCGACGCCCGGCAACAGCTCCGCCCTGGTGTCGTGGACCGCGCCGGCGAACGCGGGCACCGGCATCACCGGCTACACGGTGACCGCGTCGCCCGGCGGCCTCGGCTGCGTCAGCGTGGGCACCAGCTGCACGGTGCCGCTGCTGACCCCGGGGACCGCGTACACGTTCACGGTCGTGGCGAACAGCCTCGCCGGCGCGTCCCCGGCGAGCACGGCGTCCAACACCGTGACGCCCGGGCCGCCCGGCGCGCCGACCGGCGTCACCGCGACCCCGGGCAACGCGTCAGCGATCGTCTCCTGGACCGCGCCGGCCAGCACCGGCGCCGGCATCGGTGGCTACACCGTCGTGGCCGCGCCCGGCGGCGCGACCTGCACCACGTCCGGCACCAGCTGTACCGTGCCCGGCCTCGTCAACGGCGTCGCGTACACGTTCGCGGTCGTCGCCAACGGGTCGGCCGGCACCGGCGGCTCGCTGCCGAGCGGGCTGTCCGCCGCCGTCGTCCCCGGCGCCCCGGACGCACCGGTGCTGCCCGTGGCCACCGCCGGGATCGGCGGCGCGACCGTGTCGTGGACCGCGCCGCTGATCACCCGCGCCGGGATCACCGGCTACACGGTGACCGCGTCGCCGGGCGGGGCGACCTGCTCGACCAGCGGCACCACCTGCACCGTGACCGGGCTCAGCGCCGGGACGTCCTACACGTTCGCGGTCACCGCGTCCGGGCCCGGCGGCACCTCGCCCGCCGCGCCCGCCGCGTCCGCCGCCACCCCCGGGCCGCCCGGCGCGCCGACCGGCGTCAACGCCGTCGCCCTCGGCGGCGCCCTCACGGTCTCCTGGACCCCGCCGCTGCTGTCCGGCAACCTCGTCAGCGTCTACGTCGCCACCGTCACCCCCGGGCTGCGCGCGTGCGTGACCGTCAACGCCTCGCAGAACAGCTGCACCATCACCGGGCTCGACGACGGCACCGCGTACACCGTCGCCGTCGTCTCCGTCGGCCTCGGCCTGACCGGCTCCAGCGCGCCCAGCGTGCCGAGCGCCCCGGTCACGCCCGGCGCGCCGGACACGCCGGCGAACGTCACCGCCGTCGCCGGCCCGACCAGCGCCGTCGTGTCCTGGGCCGCGCCCGGCACGACCCGCGCCGGGATCACCGGCTACACGGTCACCGCCTCGCCCGGCGGCGCGACCTGCACGACCCTGCTGCTCACCTGTACCGTCACCGGACTGACCAGCGGCACGTCCTACACGTTCACGGTCGTCGCGACCGGCCTTGGCGGCGCGTCACCGGCGTCGGCGCCGTCGGCCGCCACCGTGCCCGGCCCGCCCGGCGCGCCGACCGGCGTCACCGTGCTCCCCGGCAGCGGCACCGCGACCGTGTCGTGGACCGCGCCGGTCAACCAGGGCGGTGGCGTCACCGGCTACACCGTGACCGCGCTGCCCGGCGGCGCGACCTGCACGACCTCCGGGCTGAGCTGCACCGTCACCGGCCTCGTCAACGGTGTCGGCTACACCTTCACGGTCGTGGCCAACGGCGTCGCCGCCACCGGGAACTCCGCGCCGAGCACGCCGACCGCGCTGACCGCGCCCGGTGCGCCCGACTCGCCGACCCTCGTGGTCGCCGTCGCCGGCAACGGATCGGCCGCGGTGTCGTGGGTACCGCCGCTGATCACGCGGGCCGGGGTGACCGGCTACACGGTCACCGCGTCCCCGGGCGGCGCCACGTGCACCACCGGCGGCACCACCTGCACCGTCACCGGCCTGACCGGCGGCACCGCGTACACGTTCGCCGTGGTCGCCTACGGTCCCGGCGGTTCGTCGACGGGCACCGTCACCACCGCGGTCACGCCCGGGCCGCCCGGCGCGCCGACCGGGGTCACCGTCACCGCCGCCGGCACCACGGCGACCGTGTCCTGGACCCGGCCGGTCAACGACGGCGCAGGCATCGCCTCCTACACGGTGACCGCCTCGCCCGGCGGCGCGACGTGCACCACCATGGGCACCTCGTGCACCGTCACCGGCCTGAGCGGCGGCACCGCGTACACGTTCGGCGTCGTCGCCAACGGCGTCCTGAGCACCGGCACGTCGCCGGCGAGCACGCCGTCGGTGCCCGCCACCCCGGGCGCCCCGGACGCGCCGACGGCCGTGTCTGCCGTGGCCGGCGCCGGCGTCGCCGCGGTGTCGTGGACCGCGCCGGGCACCGTCCGGGCCGGGCTCACCGGCTACACCGTCACCGCCTCCCCGGGCGGCGCCACGTGCACCTCCGCGACCACCGGCTGCACCGTGTCCGGGCTGACCGGCGGCACCGCGTACACGTTCACGGTCACCGCGACCGGTCCCGGCGGCACGTCCGCGGCGAGCACGCCGTCGGCGACGGTGACCCCCGGGCCGCCCGGCGCGCCGACCGGCGTGACCGTGACCGGCGGCAGCGCGAGCGTCACCGTGTCGTGGACCGCGCCCGGCAACGCGGGCGGCGGCATCGACCACTACGTGGCGACCGCGAGCCCCGGCGGTGCCTCCTGCACCACCAGCGCCACCTCGTGCGTCATCACCGGCCTGGCCGACGGCGTGCCGTACACCGCCTCCGTCGTCGCCGTCGGCGTCGGCAGCACGGGCGCCTCGTCGCCCGCCGGGCCGGTCACGCCCGTCACCCCGGGCGCGCCCGACGCGCCGCTGCTGGTGCTCGCCGTCCCCGGTGACGGCGCGACCGCCGTGTCGTGGACCGCGCCGCAGATCCGGCGGGCCGGCGTGACCGGCTACACGGTCACCGCCTCGCCCGGCGGCGCGACCTGCACCACCAGCGGCCTGACCTGCACCGTGCCCGGCCTCGCCGGGGGCACCGCCTACACGTTCACGGTCACCGCGACCGGCCCCGGTGGCACGTCCGCGGCGAGCCTGCCCTCGGCGCCGGTGATCCCCGGCCCGCCCGGGTCACCGACCGGGGTCACCGTCGCGGCCGGCAGCGGCAGCGCGACCGTGTCGTGGACCGCGCCCGCCAACGTGGGCGCCGGGATCGCCGGGTACACCGTCACCGTCAGCCCCGGCGGCGGCTCCTGCACGACGCTGCTGCCGATCCAGACCAGCTGCACGGTCTCCGGCCTGACCAACAACACCGACTACACGTTCTCGGTCGTGACCAACGGCATCCTCGGCACCGGCGACTCGGCACCGGCGACGACCGCCACGGTCCGGCCCGGCGCGCCCGACGCGCCGGCCGCCGTCACCGCGACCGCGGGCAGCGGCGCCGCCACCGTGTCGTGGACCGCGCCCGCGCAGGTGCGCTCCGGCGTCACCTCGTACACCGTGACCGCCGCACCCGGCGGCGCCACCTGCACCACCGCCGGCCTGAGCTGCACCGTGCCCGGGCTCACCGGCGGCACCGCCTACACGTTCAGCGTGGTCGCGTCCGGACCGGGCGGCAGCTCGCCGGCCAGCACGCCGTCGGCGCCGCTGACCCCTGGCCCGCCGGGCGCGCCCACCGGCGTGACCGCGACCGGCGGCAACGGCACCGCCGCCGTCACCTGGACCCCGCCGGTGAACGCCGGCGCCGGGATCACCGGGTACACCGTGACCGCCACCCCCGGCGGTGCCACCTGCACCGCGAGCGGGGCGGCCGCCACCGGCTGCACCGTGCCCGGGCTCGGCAACGGGCTGAGCTACGCCTTCAGCGTCGTCGCGAACGGCACCACCGGGACCGGGACCTCCTCGCCGGCGGTCACCGGCCTGACGGTGATCGGGCCGCCGGACGCGCCGGCGCTCGTCGCCGCCGTCCCGGGCGACCGCGCGGCGACCGTCACCTGGACCGCGCCGCTGATCGCGCGGGCCGGGATCACCGGGTACACCGTGACCGCCGCGCCCGGCGGTGCCACCTGCGCCACCGCGGGCCTGACCTGCACCGTGACCGGCCTCAGCAACGCCACCGTCTACACGTTCTCGGTCGTGGCGAACGGCCCCGGCGGCGCGTCCGCGGCCGGCGGCCCGTCCAACGCCGTGCACCCCGGCCCGCCCGGCGCGCCGACCGGCGTGACCGCGACCGGCGGCAGCGGCACCGCGGCGGTCAGCTGGAGCCCGCCGGCGAACCAGGGCGCGGGCATCGGCTCGTACACCGTGACCGCCACGCCCGGCGGCGCCACCTGCACCGTGCTCGCGCCGTTCACCACCTGCACCGTCACCGGGCTCACCGACGGTGTCGCGTACACCTTCGGCGTCGTCGCGAACGGGCTGCCCGGCACCGGCACGTCGGCGTCCGGGAGCTCCGGCGCGCCGGTCACGTCCGGCCCGCCGGACGCGCCCACCGCCGTCGTCGCGACCGCGGGCAGCAACGGCGCCGCCGTGTCGTGGACCGCGCCCGCCGTCACGCGGGCCGGCGTCACCACCTACACCGTCACCGCGTCGCCCGGCGGCGCGACCTGCACCACCGCGATCCTCGGCTGCACCGTGCCCGGCCTGCTCGGCGGCACCGCGTACACGTTCCGGGTGGTCGCGTCCGGGCCCGGCGGCGGCTCGCCGGCGAGCGACCCCAGCATGCCGGTGACCGTGGGCCCGCCGGGCGCGCCGACCGGCACGGGAGTCACCGACCTCGGCTCCGGCGACGCCCTCGTCAGCTGGACCGCGCCCGGCAACACCGGTGCGGGCATCGACCACTACCTGGTCACCGCCCTTCCCGGCGGCGCCACCTGCACGACGATCGGCACCAGCTGCACGGTCAGCGGGCTGTCCCCGCTCACCGGCTACCTGTTCGGCGTCGTCGCCGTCGGGGTCGCCGGCACCGGTACGTCCCTGCCCGGGCTGCCCGCGGTGCTGGTGCCCGTGACGGCGCCCGACCCGCCGACCGCCGTGCAGGCCGTCGCCGGGATCGGCTCGGCGACCGTGTCGTGGACCCCGCCGGTCGTCGACCGGGCCGGCGTCACCGGCTACCTGGTGACCGCCTCGCCCGGCGGGCTGACCTGCGTCACCGCCGGCACCTCGTGCACCGTGGCCGGGCTCCTCCCGGGCACCGCGTACACGTTCACCGTGGCCGCCTCCGGCCCCGGCGGCAGCTCGGCGGCCAGCGACCCCTCGCCGCCGGTGACCGCGGGACCGCCCGGGGCGCCGACCGGCGTCACCGTCCAAGGCGGCACCGGCTCCGCGACCGTGTCGTGGACCGCGCCGGCCAACACGGGCGGCGGCATCGCCTCCTACACGGTCACCGCGTCGCCCGGCGGCAGCACGTGCACGACCAGCGGCACCTCCTGCACCGTCACCGGCCTCGCGGACGGCGTGCCGTACCTGTTCACGGTCGTCGCGACCGGCGTCAGCGGCACGGGCGTGTCGGCGCCGAGCATCAGCGCGGGCGGCCTCACCGGCGCGCCCGGCGCACCCACCGGCGTCACCGCCGTCGCGGGCGACCGCTCCGTGGACGTGTCGTGGACCGCGCCCGCGGCGCCGGGCGCCGGCATCACCGGCTACGTCGTCACCGGCGCGCCCGGCGGCGCCTGCGCCACCGCCGGCACCTCGTGCACCGTGACCGGGCTCGCCCCGGGCACCGCGTACACGTTCACCGTGGTCGCGACCGGCCCCGGCGGTCCGTCGCCGGCCAGTGCGCCCTCGGCCGCGGTCAGCCCCGGCCCGCCGGGCGCGCCCACCGGCGTCACCGCGGCCGGCGGCGACGGCGCCGCGACCGTCACCTGGACCCCGCCCGCCGTCACCGGCGGCGGCGTCGACCACTACGTCGTCACCGCCGTGCCCGGCGGCGCGACCTGCTCGTCCAGCGGCACCACCTGCACCGTGACCGGGCTGACCAACGGTGTCGCGTACACGTTCGTCGTCACCGCGGCCGGGACCGCCGGCACCGGCACGTCGCTGCCCGGCGCGCCCTCGGCACCGGTGACGCCCGGCCCGCCGGACGGGGTCACCGGCGTGACCGCCGTGGCCGGCGACCGCAGCGTCACCGTGTCGTGGGAGCCGCCGGGCGTCGCCCGCGCCGGCGTCACCCTCTACACGGTCGCCGTCTCGCCCGGCGTGCAGATCTGCGTCACGACCGCCACGTCGTGCACCGTCACCGGGCTGACCCCGGGGGTCGCGTACACCTTCACGGTCCTCGCCGGCGGGCTGGGCGGCGACGCCCCGATCAGCTCGCCGACCGCCCCGGTCGTGCCCGGCCCGCCCGGACCACCGACCGGCGTGTCCGTCACCGGCGGCCGGGGCTCGGCGACCGTGTCGTGGACCGCGCCGGTCAACGCCGGTGGCGGCATCGACGGGTACCTGGTCACCGCCTCGCCCGGCGGGCTCACCTGCACCACCGCGGGCACGTCGTGCACTGTCACCGGCCTGAGCCAGGCGACGCCCTACACGTTCACCGTCGTCACCGTCGGCGTCGGCGCGACCGGCGTGTCCGCGGCGGCGTCCCCGCCCGGCAGTGTCACCCCCGGACCTCCGGGCGCGCCCGGCGTGCCGAGCGCCACGCCCGGCAACGGCGCCGCGGTGGTCAGCTGGGCGGCGCCGTCGGCCCTCGGCGCGGGGATCGACCACTACACGGTCGTCGCCTCACCGGGCGGTGCCACCTGCACCACCTCGTCGACGACCTGCACGGTCGCCGGGCTGACCGGCGGCACCGCCTACACCTTCGTGGTGCGCGCCCACGGCATCGGCAGCTCCGGCACGTCCGCGCCGTCCGGGGCCTCCGTGGCGGTCGTGCCCGGCCCGCCGGGCGCGCCGACGGCGGTGACCGCGACCGCCGGCGCCGGTCAGGTGACCGTGTCCTGGACCCCGCCGGCGATCACCGGCGCCGGGATCAGCAACTACGTCGTCACCGCCTCGCCCGGCGGCGGGACCTGCACCACCGGCCTCACCAGCTGCTCGGTCACCGGCCTCACCGACGGTGTGTCCTACACGTTCACCGTCACCGCGGTCGGGGTCGGCAGCACCGGCACCTCCGCCGCGGCGGTCCCGTCCGCCGCGGTGAGCCCCGGCCCGCCCGGCGCGCCCAGCGCCGTCGTCGCCACCGCCGGCAGCGGCGCGGCGACCGTCACCTGGCTCGCCCCGGCGCAGGCGGGTGCCGGGATCGACCACTACACCGTCACCGCGTCGCCCGGCGGCATGACGTGCACCGCCACGACCGCGACCACCTGCACGGTCACCGGCCTGACCTCGGGCGTGTCCTACACGTTCCGGGTCACGGCCAACGGGGTCAGCGGCGACTCGCCGGCCAGCGCGCCGTCGGTCGCGATCGTGCCCGGCCCGCCGGGGACCCCCGGCGGTGTCACGGTCACGCCCGGCGACACCACCGCGGACGTCTCCTGGACGCCGCCGGTGAACCAGGGCGCCGGCATCGACCACTACACGGTGACCGCGTCGCCCGGCGGTGCGAGCTGCACCGGCGTCGCGACCAGCTGCACCGTCACCGGGCTGGTCAACGGCACCCCGTACACGTTCACCGTCGTGGCCACCGGCCCGGCCGGCACCGGCGACTCGGCCGCCGCGACCTCGGGTGGCCCGGTCGTCTCCGGTCCGCCCGGGGTGCCGGGCACGGTGACGGCCGTCGCGGGCGACGGCTCCGCCGTCGTGTCGTGGCAGGCGCCGGTCACCGGCACGGTCACCGGCTACACCGTGACCGCGTCGCCGGGCGGTGCCACCTGCACCACGTCCGGCGCCACCACCTGCACGGTGACCGGGCTGGTCAACGGCATGCCGTACACCTTCGCGGTCACGTCGACCGGCCCCGGCGGCACGTCCGCCGCCGGCACCGCCCCGCCCGCCGTCACCCCCGGTCCGCCGGGTGCGCCGAGCACGGTCCAGGCCGTGGCCGGCAACGGCGAGGCGAACGTGACCTGGACCGTGCCCGGCACGACCGGCGCGGGGCTCACCCGGTACACGGTGACCGCGTCGCCCGGCGGTGCCACCTGCACCGCCACGGTGCCGGGCTGCCTGGTGACCGGGCTGAGCAACGGGGTCGCGTACACCTTCACCGTGACCGCCGGCGGGCCGGGCGGCGACTCCGCGCCCAGCACGCCGTCCGGCCAGATCACGCCGACCGCGGGGCGGCCGGGGGCACCCACCGACGTCACGGCCGCGCCCGGCGCGGGTGCCGCCACCGTCAGCTGGAGCGCGCCGCAGGTCACCGGCGACGGGGTCACCGGCTACACCGTCACCGCCTCGCCCGGCGGGGCCACCTGCACGGCGGCCGGCACCTCGTGCACCGTGAGCGGGCTGGCCGACGGCACGCCGTACACGTTCGTCGTGACCGCCTCCGGCACCGGCGGCACGTCGGCGCCCGCGGTGGCGTCGCCCGCCGTGGTCCCCGGACCGCCCGCGGCACCGGCCTCCGTCAGCGTCACCCCGGGTCAGGGGCAGCTCGCCGTCGCCTGGGTCGCCGGCACCGGCCCGTCCGGCGGGTCCGCCGTCACCGGGTTCACCGCCACCGCGTCCCCGGGTGGTGCCACGTGCACCAGCGCCGGCACGCACTGCACGATCACCGGGCTCGGCGACGGTGTGTCCTACACGGTGACGGTCGTCGCGAACGGTCCCGGCGGCACGTCGGCCCCGACGTCCGCGGCGCCCGCCGTCGCCGGCCCGCCCGGCGCCCCGGTCGGCGTCACCGCGGCGCCCTCGGCGAACGCCGCCACCGTCTCCTGGACGGCGCCGTCCACCGCCGGCGCCGGCATCACCCACTACGTCGTCACGGCCACGCCCGGCGGGCAGACGTGCACGACCAGCACCACCAGCTGCGTCGTCGGTGGCCTCACCGCCGGCACGCCGGTGACCTTCGCCGTCGTGGCGCAGGGCCCGGGCGGCACGTCCGCGGCGGCGAGCACCGCCTCGGTGCTGACCGGCCCGCCCGCGCCGCCGGCCGGGGTGACCGCGACACCGGGCAACGGCACCGCGAACGTCAACTGGGACGTGCAGAGCGGCGGCACCGCCGTCGACGTGTACACCGTGACCGCCTCGCCCGGCGGCGCCACCTGCACCACGGCCACCGGGAGCCGCACCTGCACGGTCACCGGCCTGACCAACGGCGTCGCCTACACGTTCACCGTCGTGGCGCACGGCACCGGCACCACCGGGTCGTCCGCGCCGAGCTCGCCGTCGCCGCAGGTCACCCCGGCGGCGTCGATGCCGGGGCCGGTCACCGCCGTCGCCGTCGCCGCGGGCAACGGCTCGGTCGACGTCAGCTGGACCCCGCCGTCGGTGACCGGTGGCGGCATCGACCACTACGAGGTGCGCTCCGACGACGGGCAGAACTGCGTCACCACCACGACGAACTGCACGGTCTTCGGCCTGACCAACGGCCGCGCGTACCAGTTCTTCGTGCGGGTCGTCGGCGTCGCCAACCCCGGTGCCCCGGTCGCCGGCAACCCGACCGCATGGGTGACGCCCAACTCCACCAGTCCCGTCGCGCCCTCCGCGGTGACGGCGACGGGCGGCGACGGCTCGGCCACGATCGGCTGGAGCGTGGCGTCGTCCGGGCCCGCGGCCACCGGCTACACCGTCACCGCCTCGCCCGGCGGCCTCACCTGCACCACGACCAGCACCGCGTGCGTGATCACCGGGCTCACCAACGGGCAGCCCTACACGTTCACCGTCGTCGCGAACGGCCCGTCCGGCCCGTCTGCGTCGAGCCCGCCGTCGAACGCGATCGTGCCGGACGTGCCGGTCGGTCCGTCCGCCGGTGTGCTGCTGGCGCCGGCCGGGGTCACCGCCACCGGCGAGGACCGCCAGGTCACGGTCAGGTGGACGACCGCGCCGGGGGGCGCGACGGCGTCGCGCTACACCGCCACCGCCACACCCGGCGGGGCCACCTGCACCACGACCGGCACCATGTGCGTGATCACGGGGCTGACCAACGGCCGCGCCTACGTCATCACCGTCGTCGCGCACGCCGACCCCGGCGACGGTGTCGCCGACTCGGGCCCGAGCGCGCCCACCGGCGCGGTCTACCCCGGCGTGGCGCCGCAGTCGCCGACCTCGGTGATCACCGTCGCCCGCGACAGCGGACTCCTCGTGCAGTGGCAGCTGCCCGCCGACGGCGGCACCGGCATCAGCCACTTCACCGCGACCTCCGCGGGGCACGGCCGCTGCGTCACGCTCGACGGCACCGGCACCCGGTGCACCATGTTCGTGCCGATCGGCGCCGACTACCAGGTCCGCGTCATCGCGCACGGGACCTACGGTCACGACTCCGCACCGGTCCTGGCCACCAACTGGACCCGGCCGACGTTCCCGGCGCTGCCGGCACGGGCACCCGATCTGACCGCCGCGGGCGGGCTGGGCAGCAGCCGCGGCAGCGCCCGCGTGAAGCTCGAACCCGGTGACTCGATCACCCTGAACGGCAGCGGGTTCGCGCCCAACTCCTCGGTGCGCTTCGCCCTCTACGTCACCGACGAGGTCGACGCGTCCACCGCCGGCAGCGACACGGAGACCGTCGAGATGGATGTGCTCGGCACGCCCACCGTCGGGGAGGACGGCACCGTTTCGCTGTCGACCACGGTGCCGCTGGAGGCGGACGCCGTGACGAGCCTCGCCTACCTGGCGCGCGGCGTCGCCCCCGACGGGACGGTGCGCAGCCTGGTGCTGTGGGCGGACCCGATCGTGATGCCGCCGGACCTGCCGCCGGTGCCGGACCCCGGCAACCCGGTGACCATCCCCGTGACCAGCCCGGTGACGACCCCGGCGGGGAAGCCGGTGGCGCGGCACGCGAACCCGACCCGCCGGTCCCAAGGCGCGGCCGGCGACGGCGAGCTGCCGGCGACCGGACCACCGGCCGGCCTGATCGCCGCCCTCGGCCTGCTGCTGCTCGCCGCCGGAACGGTCCTGCGCAGGGCCGCCCGAAACGGTGGACGATCCAGGGTTTGAGCGCTGTGTAGTTGGTCAACTACTTAAAGTGAAGATCACTCGAGGCGAGACCAACGGGGGTTTCAACGAGATGTCTCAGACACAGCAGCGCCCGAACAGCGGCCGGTTCCGGATACCGGTCGTGGTCGGGGCGGCGGGGTTCCTCGTCGCACTGACCGGAGGGATCGTGCAGACGGCCGGCGCACACGAGGCGACGGGCGACGCGACGGCGCGGGTCGCACAGACCCTGCCGCCGTACGGCGACCCGAGCACCGCGGTGCCGCCGGACCCGTCGATGAGCTCGGACGTGGGGCCGTTCGCGACCCAGGACCCGTCCTGCTCCACGGACCCGGGCGCGTCCGCTGGACCGTTCGGCAGCCCGGCGCCGGGGATGACGCCGGACCCGAACATGACACCTGACCCGAACGCGACGCCAGGCACCGGCATGACGCCGGACCCGGGTCTGCCCGGGACGTTCGCGACCACGAACCCGGCGGTGCCGGGCGACCCGTGGGGCACGACGGATCCCGGCATGGCGGACCCGTTCGCGACGACGGTGCCGACGACGAACCCGGCGGTGCCGGGTGACCCGTGGGGGACGACGGATCCCGGCATGGCCGACCCGTTCGCGACGACGGTGCCGACGACGGATCCGAACCTGCCGGCTCCGGGCGCCACCATGGACCCGTCCGCGACCGGCCCGGCGATCATCATCCCGCCGGGGATGAACGGCACCACGCCGACGGCGACGCCCAGCGACGGCACGGCACCGGTGCCCGGCGCCACGCCGTCCTGCGCCAGCGTCCCGGTGCCGGTCCCGACCGACACGGTCGTGCCCATCCCCACCGTGGGCTGAGCACCGCGCCGCGGGGCCGCACGGAGGCGGCCCCGCAACAGGGATATACGCATCGGACGATGTCAGCGGTTAAGGTCCAACCGTGACCGGAAGACTGCTGGCGATCAGTGATCTGCATGTGTCGTATCAGGAGAACAGGGAGATCGTCGAGCAGTTGAAACCGACGCACGACGACGACTGGCTGATCGTCGCCGGCGACGTGGGGGAGAAGCTCGCCGACGTCGAGTGGACGCTGCGGACGCTGCGGGACCGCTTCGCGAAGGTGATCTGGGTGCCGGGCAACCACGAGCTGTGGACCACCCGCGACGACCCCGACCAGTCGCGGGGCGAGGAGCGCTACCGCCGGCTCGTGGCGATGTGCCGCACCCTCGGGGTGCTCACGCCCGAGGACCCGTATCCGGTGTGGGACGGCCTCGGCGGGCCGGTGATCGTGGCCCCGTTGTTCGTGCTCTACGACTACTCGTGGTGGCCGGCGGGCACGTCGAGCACCGAGGAGGCCATGGCCACCGCGCAGGCCGCCGGGATCGTCGGCACCGACGAGGTGCTGCTGCACTTCGACCCGTACACCGGCCGCGACGCCTGGTGCCGTGCCAGGGTCGAGCTCACCGAGCCCCGGCTGCAGGCCGCCGCCGACGAGCTGCCCACCGTGCTGGTCAACCACTTCCCCCTGGTGCGCCACCCGACGGACGTGCTGCGCTACCCGGAGTTCGCGCTGTGGTGCGGCACCGACCTGACCGCCGAGTGGCCGACCCGCTTCAGGGCGCGCGAGGTGGTGTACGGCCACCTCCACATCCCCAGAACGACGTGGCAGGACGGCGTGCGGCACCAGGAGGTCTCCGTCGGCTATCCCCGCGAGTGGAACCGCCGCGCGACCCCGCCGGGCCGGCTCGTGTCCGTCCTCGAACGCTGAGAACGCTGAGAACGCTGAGGTTCAGGGCACGACGATGAGCTTTCCGCGGGCGTGGCCCGCCGCGACCTCGGCGAGGGCGGCGGCCGCGCCGGCGAGCGGGTAGCTGGCGCCGACCGGCGGCACCAGCGCGCCCGCCTCGACGAGCCCGGCGAGCGTGACCAGGTCGTCGCGGTCGTCCCGGGCGACGAAGGTCGCCATCCGCTGGCGGGTGAAGAGCCCGGTGACCTTCGCCGCGACGATCCGGTCGAGCCCGGCGAGCCGCCCGCGGCCGCTGTTGGGGATCAGGACGCCGGCCGGGGCGAGGACCCGCCGGACCCGCGCCAGCGGCCGGGCCGCGACGTTGTCGAGGATGACGTCGTAGCGGGTGCCGCCGGCCGTGAAGTCCTCGCGGGTGTGGTCGATGACGTGGTCGGCGCCGAGGGCCCGGACCCGCTCCACGCTGCCGGTGCCGCAGACGCCGGTGACCTCGGCGCCATAGTGCTTGGCGAGCTGCACGGCGAAGCCGCCGATCCCGCCGCCCGCCCCGACGACGAGGACCCGCTGCCCGGCCCGGACGCGCGCGACGTCGCGGATCGCCCGCAACGCCGTCGTGCCCGCGAGCGGCACCGCCGCCGCGTCGGGAAACGTCATGGCCGCCGGTTTCACGGCCAGGTCGTCCTCGGCGGCGACGGCGAGCTCCGCGAACGCGCCCTTGCACCGGCCGAAGACGGCGTCGCCGGGCCGCAGGCGGGTCACGCCGGGGCCGGCCGCCTCGACGACCCCGGCGACGTCACCGCCGGGGATCGTGCGCCGCGGCCGGCGCAGCCCGGTGCCGAGCCGCACCAGGCGCGGCACGCCGGTGACGAAGTAGACGTCGGCCGGGTTGACCGACGCCGCGGCGACCCGCACGAGCACCTGGCGCTCGCCGGGCGCCGGTGGGTCGGCGTCCCGCAGCCGCAGCACGTCCCGCGGGTCGCCGTACACGTCCTGGACCATCGCCTTCACGGCGCCACCTCTCACACCTGTCCGACACATGTAAGAGAATTCTTACATGCGTCAGCAAGTGCTGGCATCAGGCGGTCTTGGCGACGGCCTTCTGGAGCCGGTCGAGGAGGCGCAGCTCCAGGTCGATGTCGGTCTGCCGGATGCTGGCGATCAGCACCGTGTCGACACCGCTGCCCTCGAGGCGGGCGATGTCATCGGCGACCTGCTCCGGCGCCCCGCCGAGGAACGGCCTGCCCTCGTCCAGGGGGTCGTCGGTGAGCGGCACGTTGGCGCGGGCGACGACGCTGAGCGCCGCGGCGTCCCGGCCCGCCTCCGTGGCGAGCCGGCGGAACGTGGCCACCGTCCCGGTCAGCTGCTCGGCGGAGAACGCGATCGGGTTGAAGCCGTCGGCGATGCGGGCGGCCCGCGCGATCCCGGCCGGGCTGGTGGAGCCGAACAGGATCGGGATCGTCGGCTGCACCGGCTTCGGGTTCACCTCCGAGGCCTCGATCCGGTAGAAGCGGCCCTCGAACTGCGAGGGGTCCGGTCCCCAGCAGGCCCGCAGCGCCCCGACGACCTCGTCCATCCCGGCGCCCATGCGCTTCATCGGTACATTGGCGGCCTCGAACTCCTGGGGCATCCATCCCTGGCCGAGACCGGCGATCGCCCGCCCGCCGCTGAGCTGGTCGAGGGTCGCGAAGCGGCGGGCGAGGACGATCGGCGGGTGCAGCAGTGCGTCGATGACGCTGGTGCCGAGCTTGATGGTGCCGGTCATGCCGGCGACGTAGCTCAGCGTCTCGAGGGGCTCGTAGGTCAGCCGGTAGGTCTCGGGGATGCGGGCGGGCGGAGCGCCGAACATCGAGATCTCCGCCATCGGCCGCAGCAGCCGCTCATAGGTCCACACGGAGTGGTATCCGAGGCGTTCGGCCTCCTTGGCGACCCGCGCGATGTTCGCCGGTCCCGCGAGAGCGCCGCCGGTTGGCAACTGGACGCCGAGCTGCATCCGCTTCCCCTATTCGTAGATCGAAATCCTTCCTCCCAAACGTGACACTCCGGCGGGCGGTTCACCATGGTCCACCCAGTCAGTAGGGGGCCACGCCGTAGGCGGTCGCGGCCCGCCGGACCGACGAGTAGTAGCTGGCCCCGCCGGTGGCGCAGTTGCCGCTGCCGCCCCAGTTGACGCCGATGCCCACGGTGCCGGCGAAGAGGGGGCCGCCGCTCTCGCCGGGTTCGCTGCACACGGTCGTGCGGATCATGCCGTACAGCGTGCCGCCCGCGTAGTTGATGGTGACGTTGAGCGACGTGATCGTGCCGCTGCGGACGCCGGTCGGGCCGGTGCGGCGCACGGCCTGGCCCACGTATCCGGGGCCGAACGAGCTGATCGGCTGCAGGCCGGCGCCGAACAGGTTCACCGCGCTGGGCTTGGCGATGCTCGTGTTGGTGTACCGCACGAGGGCGTAGTCGTAGCTCGGGTCGCGGGCCGCGACGACGCCGAGGACGGTGGTGGTGCCGGTGCCCGCGTAGACGGTCGCCCCGACCGCGGGGACGCAGTGCGCGGCGGCGATGAAGTAGTACGTGGTGCCGGCCTTGGCGTTGAAGCCGATGAGGCAGCGCCCGCCCAGCGCTCCGGCGTTGAAGACGTCGCCGCCGGCGATGTGCGGCTTGAGCGTGCCCGGCTCGCGCAGGACCGTGCCGCCGCCGGCCGTGACGGCTCGGGTCAGTGCGGCGGCCGCGGCCGGGCGGACCGAGTCGTCGATGCTGACCACGGTCGTGCCGTGCTCGGTCCACCAGGCGGTGCCGGGGGTCTTGCGCAGTGCGTCCAGCGGCGTGGCGGCTTCGGCGACCGCGGCGGGCAGCAGGATCGCTGCCGCCGCCAGCACACCGGCGAGGATTCGGCGCATGGTTTGCTCCTCCATCCAGGGATGTAAATTCCTAGATGGTATCGGCATCAGTGCCCGGAGTGGTTGCGCTGGCAGCAGCGGGCGCGGGCGAGCAGCTCGTGCATGCGGGGCGCGGCCTCCTCGGCGGTGCGCAGCGGCGCGCTGAACGGCAGCTGCACGTCGCGGTGGCGGGCGGCGAACTCCAGCCGCAGCACCACGCCGAAGCGGTCCATCCGCATCGGCACGATGCGGTGCACGCCGTGCAGGTGGTGCGGCGCGATCAGCCGCGACAGGTGCTCGATCGCCTCCGGGTGCGCGCCGGTCAGGTGGCACAGCAGGTCGGCCTCGTGGGTGGCGAGGGGGTCGGGCCGGGCCGCGGCGAACTCGCCGGCCTCCACCGCGATCTCGCCGAGGATCCCGTCGACCAGCGTGGCCGACGCGAGCTCCAGTGCCACCCGCAGGTCGCCGCCGGACTCGCCGGCCGGCTGGAGCCATCCCTCGTACGTGGCGCGGGACCGGACCCGGCTCGTGGAGCGGACCGGCGTGGGGGCGACGTCGGTGATCTCGATCACCGCGCCCAGGTCGGGCTCCGCCTCGACGAGCCGGGCGACATGACTGCCCGCGGGCAGCTCCACGATCACGCGGCCGGCCTCGTCGACGTGATGCCGGCCGATGAGGTCGCAGCGATGGCCGGGGACGTGCAGCGTCAGGGATGACGCGGCCTCCAGCAGCGTGCGGAGCCGTTCCGCGGCAGTGGGGAGCTTGATCCCGGGCATGACAACCTCCTAAGGTTAGGCTTACCTTAGTGGAGAGGCCACGAATGAACCAGTCCCGGCCGAAGGTTCGGCTGTCGCGGGCGCTCGGCATAGCGCTGACCCCCAAATGCGTGAAGTACTTCGAGCGGCGGCCCTTCCCGCCGGGACAGCACGGCCGGGCCCGCCCGAAGCACAGCGACTACAAGGTCCGGCTCCTGGAGAAGCAGCGGCTGAAGGCGCAGTACAACCTGCGGGAGAGCCAGCTGCGGCACGCCTTCGACCGCGCGGCGAGCCGGCCCGGCAAGACCGGCGAGGAGCTGATCGTCGACCTGGAGACCCGGCTCGACGCGCTGGTCCTGCGGGCCGGCTTCGCCCGGACGATCTACCAGGCGCGGCAGATCGTCACGCACCAGCACCTGACGGTCAACGGCCGCCGGGTCGACCGGCCGTCGGCGCGCCTGCGCCCCGGCGACGTGATCGAGGTGGCCGAGCGCAGCCGGCAGAAGACGCCGTTCGTCGTCGCCGCGGCCGGCGCGCACGCCGGCGAGCGCACCGCGCCCTACCTGAGCGTCGACCTGTCCGGCCTCACCGCGCGGCTCATCCGCCTGCCGCTGCGCGGCGAGATCCCCGTGATCTGCGACGAGCAGCTCATCGTGGAGTTCTACAGCCGCTGACACCTACCATGGTGATCGGTGGAAACCTACGACGTGATCGTGATCGGGCTCGGCGGGATGGGCAGCGCCGCAGCGCACCATCTCGCCGCCCGCGGGCAGCGGGTCCTCGGCCTCGACCGCTTCGGGCCCGCCCATGACCAGGGCGCCAGCCACGGCGGGTCGCGCATCACCCGCCAGTCCTATTTCGAGGATCCGGCATATGTACCGCTGCTGCTGCGCTCCTACGAGCTCTGGGAAGCGCTGGGGCGTGACTCCGGCCGCTCGCTGATGGACCTGTGCGGCGGGCTGATGCTCGGCGCGCCCGACAGCGTCACCGTCGCGGGCAGCCGGCTGTCGGCGGAGCAGTGGGGGCTGCCGCACGAGATGCTGTCCGCGGCCGAGATCCGCCGCCGGTTTCCCAACCTGCGCCCCTCACCGGACGAGATCGGCCTGTACGAGGCCAAGGCCGGGTTCGTGCGCCCGGAGGAGACCGTCCGGGCGAACCTCTCCCGGGCCGCGTTCTTCGGCGCCGAGCTGCGCTTCGAGGAGCCGGTGTCGACCTGGGCCTCCTCCCCGGACGGCGTCGTCGTCCGCACCGGGACCGCCTCCTACTCGGCCGGCGCGCTGGTGATCTGCCCCGGGCCGTGGGCGCCGGCGCTGCTCGCCGACCTGGGGATCGCGTTCTCCGTGACGCGGCAGGTGCAGTTCTTCTTCCAGCCCTCCGGTGGTGTGTCCGCGTACCTGCCCGACCGGCAGCCGATCTGGATCTGGGAAGGGCCGCCGGACACGCAGGTCTACGGATTTCCGGCGCTGGACGGGCCGTCCGGCGGGGTCAAGGTCGCGTTCTTCCGGGGTGGTGAGGTGACCACGCCGTCGGCGATCGACCGGTCGATCCGCCCCGCCGAGATCGCGGACGTCGCGGCCCACCTCGAGTCGCGGGTGCCCGGGCTGGCCGGGCGCTATCTGGGTGGCAAGACCTGCATGTACACCAACACGCTCGATCACCACTTCGTCGTCGGGCGGCATCCCGGGCACGCGAACGTCACCGTGGCGTGCGGGTTCTCCGGGCACGGGTTCAAGTTCGTGCCCGTGGTGGGGGAGATCGTGGCCGATCTGGTGACCGCGGGTGCCACGGATCACCCGATCGGGTTGTTCGACCCCGAGCGCTTCTGATGCTCACCCCTGAGGAGCTGCGCGACGAGACGTGCGTCGCATGTCCGGGACAGCGGCTGCCGATGGGGGCGTTCGACGTCGCGCCGCGGCCGTCGCCGGCGATCCCGTTCTCGGCTTCGCTGGGGTATCGCGTGACCGCGGACACAGCGGTGCCGACGTGCGTGCATCCGTTCCGTGTCTGCGTTCCACCCGGAGCGTATTTTTCCGCGGGTGCGCCGCTTCCCGTAGTGGGTTCCGCGCCGCCGCCTCCCGACGATCCGGAGCTGCCGGCGGACGGGACGCTGCTGGAGGCGTGGCTGCTCGCGGTCGTCCGCGGCGCGCCCGCCGCCGCGCTCGGAGTCACCCTCGCGAGGGCCGAAGCGGTCGCCGCAACCCGGTTCTCACCTGCGGAAATACTGGTCGCGATGCGCAGGGTCCTGCGGGGTTGTTGACAGGGCCGTTCGGGGCGAGTAGGTTTGCACAGCCAGCACGAGCCGGGCGGGTGTGTCGCACAGCGACCATCGGCCGGTGTGCGAGGCTATCCGACAGTTCACTCACCTAACGGTGAGCGTCAGCGCGGGTGTGTTCGGGCGATGCTAGCGAATCCCCTGGGAATCGCGATTTGGCGAAATCGACCGAGACGTTCTACAGTTACGAAGGCCCCGAGAGAGCGCCTCAACAAAGAGGCGGTTTCAAGGTGTGTGTTGGTTGTTTGAGAACTCAACAGGGTGCTTGTTAAGCCAGTGCCAATTGATTGACCCCGTGCCGCGTCTTTATGGCGTGGTCGGAGA
>NZ_JBVJIJ010000050.1:0-65242 GCF_055586325.1 Dactylosporangium sp. NPDC051087
CCCGGCCGGTCACCCCCACACGCCCGACCAGCACAACAAGATCACTAACCCAGGCCAGCCCAGCACCGAAACCTCATCGGTGGATCAGGGCTCAGACACAAAAGAAGGCAAGGAGAATCTCCCTGCCACTCTTAACATATAGCAGGCTGGGGGTCTTGCCGCAAGACCCGGTCCGTGCTGCAGAATCGTCGGCCGGACCAAAAGGCCGAAACGGACGAAGGCACCGGGGGCACGATGAGCGAGCGGTACGTGTTGGGTCTGGACGAGGTCGACGAGACGCTGCTGACGGTCGTGGGCGGCAAGGGCGCGCACCTCGGCGCGCTGTCGGGCGTCGAGGGCGTCACGGTGCCGGCCGGCTTCTGCGTCACCACGGACGCCTTCCGCCGGGTCATGGCGGACGTGCCCGGCCTCGGCGAGCGGCTCGATCGGCTGGCCCGCGCCGAGGACCGCGACGCGGTCCGCACCCTCAGCGCGGACATCCGCCGCAGCATCGAGACCACCGCCGTCCCCGGCGACGTCGCGGCGGCGGTCACCGGCGGGCTCGACGGGCACGTCGCCTACGCCGTGCGGTCCAGCGCGACGGCCGAGGACCTGCCGACGGCGTCGTTCGCCGGGCAGCAGGACACCTACCTCAACGTCATCGGGGCGGCGGCGGTCCTCGAGCACGTCAGCCGGTGCTGGGCGTCGCTGTTCACCGAGCGGGCCGTGGCGTACCGGCAGCGCAACGGCATCGACCACCGCACGGTCCACATGGCGGTGGTCGTGCAGCGGATGGTGTTCCCGGACGCGGCCGGGATCCTGTTCACCGCCGACCCCGTCACGTCCGACCGGAAGGTCGCCTCCGTCGACGCGAGCTACGGGCTCGGCGAGGCCCTCGTCTCCGGGCTGGTGAACCCGGACGTCTACAAGGTCCGCGACGGCGCGGTCGTCGCCAGGACCATCGGCGCCAAGCAGGTCGCCGTCCACGCCTCGCCCGGCGGCGGCACCCGGGAAGCGCCCGTCGACCCTCAGCTGCGGCAGCGGGCGGCGCTGACCGACGCGCAGGTCGTGGCGCTCGTCGACCTCGGCCGGCGGATCGAGGCGCGGTTCGGCCGCCCCCAGGACATCGAATGGTGCCTGACCGGCGGCGGGTTCCAGATCGTGCAGAGCCGGCCGATCACCACGCTGTTCCCCGTCCCCGAGGCCGGCGACCGGGAGAACCGCGTCTACCTCTCCGTCGGCCACCAGCAGATGATGACCGACCCGATGCGGCCGCTCGGGCTGTCGTTCTGGCAGATGACGACCCCCATGCCGATGGCCGAGGCCGGCGGCCGGCTGTTCGTCGACGTGACCCAGCGGCTGGCGTCACCGGCGAGCCGCGACGGGTTCCTGGCGCTCATCGGCAAGGGCGACCCGCTGACCCTGGACGCGTTGCGGACCGTCCTGGGGCGGGACGGGTTCATCCGGCCGATCCCCGACGAGGGCGCACCCGGGCCGCTGGTCGGCAGCACACCGTCGACGATCGAGACCGATCCCGCGATCGTCGCCGAGCTGATCGCGCACAGCGAGGCGTCCGTCGCCACGGCGGCCCGCGACATCCGCGGGAAGTCCGGCGAGGCGCTGCTCGACTTCATCCAGGACGACATCCAGCGGCTGCGGCGCAACCTGTTCGACCCGCGCAGCCACCAGGTCTTCATGTCGGCGATGGAGGCCACGTGGTGGCTCAACGAGCGGCTGGCGGACTGGCTCGGGGAGAAGAACGCGGCGGACACGCTCACGCTGTCGGTGCCCGACAACGTCACCTCCGAGATGGGGCTGGCGCTGCTCGACGTCGCCGACGTGATCCGGCCACACAAAGAGGTCGTGGCGTTTCTGGAGCACGCCGGCGGTGACGCGTTCCTGGAAGAGCTGCCCGGGCTCCCCGGCGGGCGGGAGGCCCGCGACGCCATCGAGGGCTGGCTGCGCAGGTACGGGATGCGCTGCGTCGGCGAGATCGACATCACCCGGCCGCGGTGGGCCGAACGCCCCTCGACGCTCGTGCCGCTGATCCTCGGCAACATCAGGAACTTCGAGCCGGGCGCCGGCGCGCTGCGCTTCGAGCAGGGGCGGCAGCAGGCCTGGGCGAAGGAGCAGGAGCTGCTGGAGCGACTGCGCGCCCTGCCGGACGGCGAGGCCAGGGCCGCCGAGACGAAGCAGAGGATCGACCGCGTCCGGACCTTCATCGGGTACCGCGAGTACCCGAAGTACGGCATGATCAGCCGCTACTTCGTCTACAAGCAGGCCCTGCTGGAAGAGGCCGGCCGCCTCGTGCGGGCCGGCGTCCTGCGGGAGCCGGAGGACGTCTACTTCCTCACGTTCCAGCAGCTGCGCGACGTCGTGCGCACGAACCGCGCCGACGCCGAGCTCATCGACCGGCGCAAGGAGGAGTTCCGGATCTACGGGACGCTGACCACGCCGCGGGTACTGACCTCCGACGGCGAGGTCGTCGCGGGGTCGTACCGGCGCGACGACCTGCCGGAGGGTGCGCTGATCGGCCTGCCGGTCTCCGCCGGGACGGTCGAGGGCCGGGCCCGCGTCATCCTCGACATGGCCGGCGCCGACCTGGAACCCGGCGACATCCTCGTCACCACCCACACCGACCCCAGCTGGACGCCGCTGTTCGTGGCGGTCGCGGGCCTGGTGACGGAGGTCGGCGGCCTGATGACGCACGGCGCCGTGATCGCCCGCGAGTACGGCCTGCCGGCCGTCGTCGGCGTGGCGGACGCGACCCGGCGCATCGCCGACGGCCGGCGCATCCGGGTGCACGGCACCGACGGCTACATCGAGCTCCTCGACTGACCGCGCACACCGGTCAGGATCTGCTGTGCAGCTCGAAGAGCGGCACGACGACCTGGTCGACGATCGCGTCGAGCGCCTCGTCGGTCAGGTCACCGCCCACGACGATCGCCTGCCGCGTCAGGTCGAGCGGCAGGACGACCACGGCCGCCGGCAGCGGGGCGTCCCCGAGCTCGCCCCGCAACCGGGCCCGCTCGACGAGCGGCGTCACGGCCGCGGCGCCGTCGGCGAACAACAGCCGCCGGACCGCCACCCCGATCGCCGGTGCGGGCTCCGCGAGCAGCCCCAGCAGCGACCGCCGGCCCGACCGGACGACCGCCCTGCGGACGGCGGTCAGCAGCGCCTTCAGGTCGCCGGCGAGGCTGCCGGTGTCCGCCGGCAGCACGTCCCCGCCGTGCACCGTCACCAACGCGTCGGCGACCATCTCCGCCTTGCTGCTCCAGCGCCGGTACAGCACGGGCTTGCTCGTCCCGGCCCGGAAGGCCACCGTGTCATACGTCGTGGCCGCGTAGCCCCGCTCGGCCACCTCGGCGAGCACCGCGTCCTGCAGCGCCCGCACCAACTCCGTGCCGTACCGACGACGAACCGCCGTCATCCCCCGATGAGTTTGCACTCGCCCAGCATCGCCGACGATCGTTGCACAAACCTTGAATCCCGGCTCTGAGCAGGCCTCCCGTGGCGCGCTCAGCGGCGGGTGACGCGCAGTGTGCGCAGCGCCGCCGCCCGCTCGTCGACCGCGTGCAGCAGCCGGCCCAGGTGGGTGACGGCGTTGATCCCCAGCTCGGCCTGCGAGCTGTGCGCGGCGCGCCCGGCGAAGGTCACCCGCACGACCGCGAACCCGCGCAGCGACCTGGTCAGCGCGAGGTCGGTCGGCTCCGCGATCAGGCACGCGTCCGGGCGGATCCCGAGGCCGGGCAGCGCGTCGATCACGGCCTCGCTGCCCAGGCTCGCGTCCTCCTCGTCGGCGACCAGCGCGAGCACCGGCCGGACCTCGGCGCCCGTCGCGACCAGGTGCTCGGCGGCGGCGACGACCGCCGCCACGCCGCCCTTCATGTCCGCTGCGCCGCGGCCGTGCAGCCGGTCCCCGTCGAGCCGCGGCGTGAACGGCTCAGGCATGCCGGTCACGCCGACGGTGTCGAGGTGCCCGTTCAGGACCAGCGTGGGCCACCGCGCCGGCCCTGGCGGCACCGCGACCAGGCTGGGCCGGTCGGCGTGGCCGCGGGCCGGCACCACCGTGGTGGCGAAGCCCGCGCGGTCGAGCCGCGCGCGGAGGTGCTCGACGATCGCCGTCTCGCCCGCGGCGCCGGGGACCAGGCCCGGGTTGACGCTGTCGACCCGGACGAGGTCGGACAGCAGCGCCAGCGCCTCGGTCTCCACGTCCCGCATGCTCGCCAGCGTAGCCAGCCACGGATCGCCGGGCTTCCCGCTTGACGCATGCCGTTATGGGAATATGATGGCTGCCGTGGCACGAGCAGCGACGACGTCGGACGCGTTCAACGCGATCGCCGAGCCGCAGCGCCGGGACATCCTGGCGCTGCTGCGGGCGGGTGAGCGACCGGTGACCGACCTGGCCCGGGAGCTGGGGATGAGCCAGCCTCGGGCGTCCAAGCACCTGCGGGTGCTGCGGGAGGTGGGGCTGGTGCGGGTCCGCGAGGCGGGCAAGCAGCGCCTCTACGGGCTGGACGCCCGCGGGCTGCGGCCGGTCCACGAGTGGGTCGGCGAGTTCGAGCGGTTCTGGCACGAGCGTTTCGACCGGCTGGACAGCTACGTGCAGGACCTCAAACAGACTCGGCAGGAGGAAGACCGATGACAGCGGCAAGCACAGGAGCGGGGGCGACGGCCGACCGGGAGATCGTGATCTCCCGGGTCATCGACGCCCCGCGGGAGCTGGTGTTCGAGGCGTTCACCGAGGTCCGGCACCTGTCGCGGTGGTGGGGCCCGGACGGGTTCACCACGACCACCCGGTCGTTCGAGTTCCGCGAGGGCGGGGTTTGGGACTTCGTGATGCACGGGCCGGACGGGACCGACTATGCCGAGTGGATCTCCTGGACCGAGATCGCCCCGCCGGAGCGGATCGCGCTGCTGCACGGCGAGTCCAGCGACGACCCCAACGCGTTCGAGTCGGTCCTGACGTTCGCGCCGGACGGTGCGGCGACCCTGATCGAGATGCGCACGGTGTTCCCCACCAAGGAGGTGCGCGACGAGGCGGTCGAGAAGTATCACGCGGTCGAGGGCGGCCGGCAGACCCTGGGCAACCTGGCCGCCTATGTCGCCGGGCTCGCCCGGACGGGGGCGGCGGGCTGATGGCCGGGCAGGTGTTCTTCAGCGTGACGATGTCGCTCGACGGCTTCATGGCGCCGGAGGAGGTGCCCGTCGAGGACGTCTTCTCGCCCGAGGGCCGCGGCGACCCGAGGGTCCAGCGGTGGATGGCGCAGTGGTCGCGGCTGCAGGCGTGGGCGTTCCCGCAGCGGTTCTTCCGGGAGAATCTCAAGCTCGGCGAGGGCGGCGAGGAAGGCATCGACAACGACGTCGCCCGGGCGACGCACGAGCGCACCGGCGCGAGTGTCATGGGCCGGCGCATGTTCGACGCCGGGGAGCTGGCGTGGCCGGAGGAGGCGCCGTTCCACACCCCGGTCTTCGTCGTGACGCACGCCGGGCGTGACCCCTGGCCGCGGCCGGGCGGGACCGTCTTCCACTTCGTCGACGACGGCATCGGATCCGCGCTCGACCAGGCCCGCCAGGCCGCCGGCGACCGTGACGTCCACATCGCCGGCGGCGCCGAGACGATCCTGCAGTACCTGAACGCCGGCCTGGTCGACGAGTTCACCGTCACGCTGTCGCCCGTGCTGCTCGGCTCCGGCATCCGCCTGTTCGAGGGCGTCGACGCGGACCGCGTGGCCCTGGAGCCGGTCCGCGCGGTGCCCTCGCCCAGGGTGACCCACCTGACCTACACCGTGCGCCCGCGGTAGCCGGCTCAGGTGAGCAGCGTGTCGTGGCGGGCGGCGGTGCGGACCACGGCGACGGGGCACGGTGCGCGGTGGAGCATGGCGCGGCTCACGGAGCCCAGGACGAGGCCGCCGAACGGGCCGTAGCCGTGGGCGCCGACCACCAGCAGCGCCGCGCCCATGCTGGCGCGCATGAGGACGCCGGTGGCGCCGCCCAGTTCGACGACGGGTCGCACGCCGACGTCGGGGTACTGTTCGCGCCAGGTGGACAGGGTCTCCGCCAGCAGCCGCTGCGCCGTGTCGCACCTGGCGCCGAGGTCGAAGGAGCCGGGCACCATGCAGCCGGCCATCGGGTCGGCGGGCGGATGGTAGGCGTGCACCGCGGTCACCCCGGTCCCGCGGACGAGCGCCTGCTCGAAGGCGAACGCGATCGCCTCCTCGGACGGCTCGGTCGGGTCGATGCCGACGACCACGCGCCCGGCGTGCCGGCCGGCGGTGCTGTTGTCCGCCCGGACGACGACCACGGGGCACGCCGCGAACTCCGCGATCTCCGCCGCGGTGGAGCCGGCCACCAGCGCACCGAGCGTCCCGGTCCCCCGCCGGCCCACCACGATCGCCGCGGCGCGCTCGGACACCTCCAGCAGCGCCGGAATCGGCTGCCCGCCGACGCTCTCGGCGGTCACCGGCAGGTCCGCGTCGATCGCGTGCGCGAGCCCCGCCGCGTCCTGCAGCAGGCGGGCGGCGTGCGGCGTCGGCTGCGGCGCACCCGGCACGGGGAGCCACAGGCCCGGCGGCGGATGGACCAGTGTCGGTCCGGCGCACGCGTGGAACAGATGCAGCCGCCGGCCACGGCGAGCGGCATCGGCCGCTGCCCACCGCACCGCTCGCTCGCCTTCTGCGGTGCCGTCGACACCGACGACGATCGCGGGGGGTGCTTCCGTCAACAGCATCCGACCGCCCATGCCCGCGAATCGCGGTCCCATGCATGGTTTGCCGGATGAACTTTTGTCAGCGGGTAAGCAGGGCGCGCAGTTCCCCGGCGATCATCGCGGGCGCCTCCTCGGCCATGAAGTGACCGTGGCCGGTGACCGTGTGCCGCAGGTCCGGCGCCCACGCCCGCCAGATCGACGCCGCGTCGAAGCCGAGTGCCGCACCCCAGTCCTGCTGCACCACCGTGACCGGCATCCGCAGCCGGTGGCCGGCGTCCCGGTCGGCGCGGTCGTGCTCCACGTCGATCCCGGCGGAGGCCCGGTAGTCCGCGACGATCGACGGCACCGCCCCGGCACAGGCCCGGAGGTAGGCGGCCCGGACGTCGGCGGGGATCGCGGCCGGGTCGCCCGCCCAGCGGTCCAGGAAGTGGCCGAAGAACGCGTCGGCGCTCGCCGCGATCATCCGCTCCGGCAGGCCGGGCGGCTGCGCCATCAGGTACAGGTGGAAGCCGACGGCCGCGTCCACGCCGTGCATGACCTCCCACATGTCCAGCGTCGGCAGCACGTCCAGGCAGGCCAGGTGGCTGACGGCGGCCGGATGGTCCAGCCCGGCGCGCAACGCGACGAGCGCGCCGCGGTCGTGACCGGCCAGCGCGAAGCGCTCGTGTCCCAGCACCATGGCCAGCGCCACGACGTCGCCGGCCATGGTGCGTTTGCTGTACGTGCCGGGGCCGGCCTCGGCGGGTTTGTCGCTCGCGCCGTACCCGCGCAGGTCCGGGCAGATCACGGTGTGTCCGGCGGCCAGGTCGGCGGCGACGTGCCGCCACATCAGGTGGGTCTGCGGGAAGCCGTGCAGCAGCACGATCGGGCTGCCCGACCCGCCGACCGCCGCGTGCAGCGACACGTCGCCGCCGACGGGGACCCGGTGCTGGTCGAAGCCGGGGATGGTGGGTGTCATCGTCTGGTACCTCTTCAGTGTGGTTGATCGGCAGGGAAAGTCTGCGCGTGGCGAATGAGCAACCGATGAGCAACGGACAGGTCGCGTTCGGCGTGCTGGGCCCGGTGGCGGCGTGGGACGCCGCCGGGGCCGCGGTGGCGCTGAAGGGCCCGCTGCACCGGGCGGTGCTGGCCCGGCTGCTGGTGGCGCGGCGGCGGGTGGTGCCGGTCGGTGACCTCGTCGACGACCTGTGGGTGGCGCCGCCGGCCGGCGCGGTGCCCGCGGTGCGCACGTTCGTGGCGGCGTTGCGCCGGGCCGTCGAGCCGGACCGCCCGCCGCGGGCACCGGCGACCGTCCTCGTCACCGACGGCCCCGGATACGCGCTGCGGGCCGGCACCGACGCGGTCGACGCGTGGCGGTTCGAGGCGGCGGTGTCGGCCGCCGCGGCGCTGCCGGCGGGCGCCGCGCTGGACCGGCTGGACGCGGCGCTGGGATGGTGGCGCGGCCCGGCGTACGCGGACTTCGCCGACGCGCCGTGGGCCCGCGCCGACCGGGCGCGCCTGGCCGAGCTGCGGCTGCACGCCGTCGAGCGGCAGGGCGCCGCCCGGCTCGAGCTGGGTCTGGCCGCCGAGGCGGTCGCCGACCTGGACGCGCACGCGACCCGGCACCCCTGGCGCGAGGAGGGCTGGCGGCTGCTCGGCCTGGCGCTGTACGCCTCCGGCCGGCAGGGCGACGCGCTCGCCGTGCTCCGCCGGGCGCGGGCGCTGCTCGTCGACGAGCTCGGCCTGGAGCCCGGCCCGGCGCTGCGGCGGCTCGAGGCGGACATCCTGCACCAGACCGACGAGCCGCAGACCGCCGCCGGGCGGGTGTGGACGCAGGCTGCCGCCGCGTACGACCGGCTCGTCGCGGCCGGATCCCGCAGCCGGCTCGAGTCGACGGTCGGGCTGCTGCGCGACCTCGCGATGACCGGCGGTGGCGGGCTGGCCGCCGCCCGCGAGCAGCGCGCCGCGACGATCGAGGCGGCCGAGCAGCTCGGCGATCCGCTGCTGACCGCGCGGGTCATCGGCGCGTACGACGTACCGGCGCTCTGGCCGCGCTCCGACGACCCCGGCCTGGCCGCCGGCGTGGTCGCGGCGGCCGAGCGGACCCTCGCCGGGCTCCCCGCGACCGGCGACGACGCGACCCGGGCGCGGCTGCTGGCCACGATCGCGGTCGAGTCCCGCGGCACCCGCGACGCCCGGCCGCTCGACTGTGCCCGGCAGGCGGAGCGGATCGCGCGGCGGCTCGACGACCCGGCGCTGCTCGCGTTCGCCCTCAACGGCGCGTTCATGCAGAGCTGCCGGGACACCGGGACCGCGCCGCGGCGGGCCGCGATCGGGTCCGAGCTCGTCGACGTCGCCACCCGCGGCGGCCTGGTCGGCTTCCAGGTCCTCGGCCACCTGATCCGGATGCAGGCGCTCAGCGGCCTCGCCGACTTCGCCGCCGCCGACCGGGACGCGGCCGCCGCCGAGGACCTCGCCGCGCGGCACGAACGCCCCCTGGTCGCGGTGTTCACGCAGTGGTACCGGGCGTTGCGGCTCGCGGTGGCCGAGGCGGCCGCGCCGCCGGTGGTGGAGCGCGCCTACCGGGCGGCCGCGGGACGTCTCGACGACGCCGGCATGCCCGGGTTGCAGGAGGGCCTGCTGCCGCTGGCGCTGCGCTGCCTGCGGCTCTGGCACGGCCTGCCGGACGAGGGCGAGGACTGCGGCCCGTACGAGCCGTGGGCACGACCGGACCCGGCGGCCCTGGACGCGCTGCCGGACCCGCCGGCCGGCCTGTTCACCGAGGCGCTGTGGTGCCTGATCGCCGAGGCCGCCCGCGCCGGCGGTGACCGGGCGGCGACGGCCAGGGCACGGGCCGCGCTGACCCCCGCGGCGCGGGAATGGGCCGGTGCGGGCAGCGGCGTGCTCACCGCCGGGCCGGTCGCCGCGCACCTGCGTCACATGTACGTTTCATGACCCGATCTGGGGTTTGAGCTGGGATAACACAGATTGTCACGCTGTCGCTTCGCTGTCGTGCGGCCGATTGCCTAACGTCCGCAGCCAGGAACGCTCCGCCACGCGTTCCCGACCTAGGACTAGGGAGGCTGCATGAGAAGGACGCTGCGCGCCGTCGCCGCGACCGGTCTGCTCGCCGCGGGCCTGGTGGCCGTGGTTGGCCCCGCACAGCCGGCCAGCGCCGACACGCAGATCTGCGAGACCTTCGGGTCGACCACGATCGGCGGCAAGTACGTGGTCATGAACAACAACTGGGGCAACAGCGCGACCCAGTGCATCAACGTGACGAACTCCGGGTTCTCGATCACGCAGATCAACGCGAACAAGCCGACGAACGGGGCGCCCGCGTCCTACCCGGCCATCTACATCGGCTGCCACTACACGAACTGCTCGCCCGGCACGAACCTGCCGATGCAGATCAGCTCGATCAGCTCCGCGCAGACGAGCATCAGCTACAGCTACGTCGGCGGCACGTACGACGCGGCGTACGACATCTGGATGGACCCGACACCGAAGACCAACGGCGTCAACGCGACCGAGATCATGATCTGGTTCAACCGGCAGGGTTCGATCCAGCCGGTCGGCGGCCAGGTCGGCTCGGCCTCGATCGCGGGTCGCACGTGGGAGGTCTGGCAGGGCAACAACGGCGGCAACGACGTGGTCTCCTACGTCTCGCCGTCGCCGATCAGCAGCTGGAGCTTCGACGCGAAGGCGTTCATCAACGACGTCATCGCCCGCGGCAAGGCCACCACGTCGTGGTACCTCACCAGCATGCAGGCGGGTTTCGAGCCGTGGATCGGCGGGCAGGGCCTCGCGGTCACGTCGTTCTCCGCCTCCGTCAACGGCGGCGGCGGGGGCGGCGGTGGAGGCGGCGGCGGCACGGCCGGCTGCTCCGCCACGTACCGCACCACCAACAGCTGGCAGGGCGGCTTCCAGGGCGAGGTGACCGTGCGCAACACCGGCACGTCCGGCATCTCGGGCTGGTCGACGACCTGGTCCGGCGGCAGCGCGACGATCAGCAACCTGTGGAACGGGCGGGTCACCTCGGCCTCCCCGGTCACCGTCCGCAACGAGACCTACAACGGCGCCCTCGGCGCGAACGCGTCCACCACCTACGGCTTCACCGCCGGCGGGACCGCCCCGTCCTCGGTGAGCTGCACCGCCGCGTAGTAGCACCGTCGCCGGTCCCGCCGTCCTCCGGCGGGGCCGGCGCGCCGCTGAGCACCCCGCTGGGCACCGCAGCCGCACGACGCATCTAGTGATGCGGCTAGGGGCGGCGGCCTTAGCGTGCTCGCCAGCGCACTGCGAGCGGAGGAGTGTTGCGTTGACGAGCATCGCACAGGCCCGCACCGGTCTCGGCACGGCGATCGGGCTGGACGTGAGCTCCGCGGGGGACGCGGATTTCGCCGCGCTGAAGCGGCTGGTGTACTCCGAGGGCATCGTGGTGCTGAAGGATCAGCACCTGTCGCCGGACGGGTTCGTGGAGCTGGGCCGGCGCCTCGGGCGGGTCGAGGTGTACTACGAGCCGATGTACCACCACCCCGAGCGCCGGGAGATCTTCGTTTCCTCGAACATCCCCGCGGACGGCTCGCCGGTCGGGGTGCCGCAGACGGGAAAGTTCTGGCACGCCGACTACCAGTTCATGGCCCGGCCGTTCGGGCTGACGCTGATCTACCCGCAGGTGGTGCCGCAGCACAACCGGGGCACGTACTTCATCGACATGGCCGACGTGCACGACCGGCTGCCCGCGGACCTGAAGGCGGCGATCGCCGGGACCGTGACGATCCACAGCCCCCGGCGCTACTTCAAGATCCGGCCGTCGGACGTGTACCGGCCGGTGAAGGACCTCCTCGAGGAGATCGAGCGCACCACGCCCGCGGTCGCGCACCCGACGGTCTTCAAGCACCCGGCGAACGGCCGGGACGTGCTGTACATCAGCGAGGCCAGCGCCTGCGAGATCCGCGACGCGGACGGCCGGGTGCTCGACGGTGACGTCCTGCGGCGGCTGCTGGAGTTCAGCGGCCAGCTCGACCCCACGTTCACCCACGAGAACATCCACCTGCAGACGTTCGAGAAGGGCGACCTGCTGGTCTGGGACAACCGGCAGCTGGTGCACTGCGCCCGGCACACCACCACGCCCGAGCCGACCATGTCCTACCGGGTGACCGTCCACGACGAGCTGCCGTTCTACCCCGGCATCGAGGAGTCGTGACCGCCGCCGTCACGGCGGACACCGCGGCGCGGACCCCGGTCCTGCAGCGGGTGCTGCGCCCGTACCTGCCGCACTGCCGCTACCTGCGCTCCGCCGAGGTCGACGCCCGCGACGGGACGCTGCGGGTCGTCGGCGAGCTGGCGATCCCGGCCTCGTGCTACATCGAGGACACCGGGCACTTCAACTCCGTCGAGTTCAACATCTGCTTCAACCAGCTCGGCTACTACGCGATGGCGAAGGCCGTCGACGAGGGCCTCGTCGACCCGTACGCGCGCTGGGGGCTGGACGAGTACTTCGACCGGCAGCTCGGCAACATCCTCATCGCCGACCTGCGCAGCACCTTCCGCCGGCCGATGAACGCCCGAGCGTTCCGCGGCGAGGTCGTCTTCGAGCGGATCATCGACCGGCGCTCCATCGTGGTGAACCGGACGCGGTGCCGGTTCTGGGACGACGGCACCGGCGAGAGCGAGGGCCAGGTCACCGTGGTCATCACCGACCCGCCGGCCCGGGAAGCCCAGCGGTGACCGGCCGGGCCGAGCTGATCGCCCTGATCACCGAGCGGCTCCGGACGGTGCTGCTGATGACCCCGGACGAGGACCTGCCGCCGGACCGCAACTACTTCGAGCTCGGCCTCACCTCCCTGCAGGTCATCGAGGTCAAGGAGGACCTCGAGGCCGTGCTGGGCCGCCGGATCGACGCCGCCGCGCTGTACGGCCGGCTCACCGTCGCCGACCTCGCCGACCATCTCTGCGACCAGCCCACCGCGACGCCCCCGGCGGCCGATCCCCGCAAGGACCTCGCCGCCCAGCTGGTGCGACGACTGCACAGCCGATGAGGAGCAGATGACCGACTACCGGCAGCTCGCCGAGGAGCTCCTGCTGGAGCGGTACGAACCCGTCGCCGTCGTCGGCGCCGGGCTGCGCTTCCCCGGCGGCAACGACACCTTGGAAGGCTTCGCCGAGTTCCTGCGCGAGGGCCGGTCCGGGATCACGCCGATCCCCGCCGGCCGGTGGGACGTCGCGGGTCTGGCCGCCACCGGACCGGGCCAGCCGGGACGGGTCAACACCGCGGGCGGCGGCTTCGTCGAGGACTTCGACCACTTCGACGCCCAACTGTTCGCGATGTCGCCGAAGGAGGCGCAGTACGTCGACCCGCAGCACCGCCTCGCCCTCGAGGTCAGCTGGGCGGCGCTGGAGCACGCGAACCTCGACACGGCGAAGCTGCGCGGCGGGACCGGCGGCGTATACATCGGGGTCAGCTGCTTCGACTACAGCCTCGACCTCGAGGTCCTCGGCCCGGAGCAGCTGGAGGCGCACATCGGCACCGGCACGGCGCACAGCGCGGTGCCCGGCCGGGTGTCGCACGTGCTCGGCTGGCGCGGACCGAGCATCGCCGTCGACACCGCGTGCTCGTCGTCGCTGGTCGCGCTGCACCTGGCGGTGGAGGGGCTGCGGCGGCGGGAGTGCGACGTCGCCCTCGCCGGCGGGGTGAGCCTGGTGCACCACCCGCGCAGCCACATCGCGTTCTCCCACGCGGTCGGGATGCTCGCCCCGGACGGGCAGTGCAAGACGTTCGACGACAGCGCCGACGGGTACGCCCGCAGCGAGGGCTGCGGCATGGTGGTGCTCAAGCGCATGTCCGACGCGCAGCGCGACGGCGACCGGATCCTGGCGCTGGTGCGGGGCACCGCGGTGCGCCACGACGGCGACAGCGGCGGCCTGACCGTCCCCAACGGCACCGCGCAGGAGCTGGTGATGCGGGCCGCGTTCGCGGCGGCCGCGCTCGACCCGCACGACGTGCAGGCCGTCGAGGCGCACGGCACCGGCACCGCGCTCGGCGACCCGATCGAGATGGGTGCCATCGCGGCGGTGTTCGCCGGCGCGCCGGAGCCGGTCGCGGTCAGCTCGCTGAAGACGAACGTCGGGCACATGGAGCCGGCCGCCGGGATCGGCGGTCTGGTGAAGGCGGTGCTGCAGGTCCGCGACGGTGAGCTGTACCCGCACCTGAACCTGCGCAACCCGTCGCGGCACATCCCGTGGGCCACCATCCCGGTCACCGTGCCGACGGCCCGCCGCGACTGGGCGGCGCCGACCCGCCGGGCCCTGGTCAACTCGTTCGGCTTCGCCGGCTCGATCGCCGCGGCGATCGTCGAGCAGCCACCCGCGCCGGCACCGGTCCCCGCCGGCCCCGCGCGGCAGGGCGTCTTCACGCTGTCCGCGCGGACGCCGTCCGCGTTGCGCCGGCAGGCCGAGCGGTACCGGCGGTTCGTCGACGCGCACCCCGACCTGCCGGTCGACCGGATCTGCGCCACCGCGAACCTCGGCCGCACGCACCTGGGCGCCAGGCTGGCCGGGCCGGTCCGCGACCGCGAGGACCTGCTGGCGCTGCTGGACACGGCGCAGCCGGAGCCGGACGGCCCGCGCCGGGTCGCGTTCCTGTTCCCCGGGCAGGGCTCCCAGCGGGCCGGGGCGGACGCCGCGCTGTACCGCCGCTTCCCGGTCTTCCGCGACCGGGTGGACGACCTCGACGCCCGGTTCGCGGCGCACCTGGGCCGCTCCGTGCGGGCGGCACAGGACGTCGACCGTACGGGCAACGCCCAGCCCGCGCTGTTCACCGTGGGGTTCGCCCTGGCCGGACTGTGGCAGGACTGGGGCGTGCGGCCGGACGTCGTCGCCGGGCACAGCGTCGGCGAGATCGTCGCGGCGACCGTCGCCGGGGTCTTCACCCTCGACGACGCCGTCGCGCTCGTCGCCGCCCGCGCCCGGCTCATGGACTCCGTCACCGAACCGGGCGGGATGGCCGCCGTCGAGGCGTCCGCCGAGGACGTCGCCGAGGTCCTCGAGGGCCGGCCCGGCCTCGCGTTCGCCGCGCTGAACGCGCCCGGCCGGTGCGTGCTGTCCGGCGCCGCGGCGCAGCTGGCCGACGCCGTCGCCGAACTGGCCGCCCGCGGCGTGCGGACCCGCCGGCTGCACGTGTCGCACGCGTTCCACTCGCCGCTGATGGCGCCGGTCCTGCCCGAGTTCCGCAAGGCGGTCGCCGAGCTGACGTTCCACGAGCCGCGGATCCCGCTCGCGTCGAACGTGACCGGCCGGATCTCCGACCCCGACGAGCTGTGCACCCCCGAATACTGGGTCCGGCACGTCGCCGAGCCGGTCCGCTTCGCCGACGGCATGGCCGCGATCGGCGAGCGGGGGCCGCACACGTTCGTCGAGCTGGGCCCCGGCGGGACGCTCGTCGCCCTGGGCCGCCGGTGCCTGCCGGGGACCGCACACCGGTGGCTGCTGAGCCTGAACCCCACCGAGAGCACCGCCGAGAGCCCAACCGGAGGCCCGGCCGAGCCGGACGAGGGCACCACGCTGCGTTCGCTCGCCGCGCTGTACCGGGGCGGCGCCGCCATCCGCTGGGACGCCTTCCACGCCGGGCACCGGCCGGAGCTGCTCGACCTGCCGGCCTACGCGTTCGACCGGCGCCGCTACTGGATGCCGGAGCCGACCGGCCGGCACCGCGGCGGCCCGCCCGGCCACCCGCTGCTCGGCGTCGAGGACCGCACCAAGGACGGGTTCCGCGAGTTCGCCGCCACCGTCAGCGCCGACGAGCCCGGATACCTGCGCGACCACGAGGTCGGCGAGCAGCCCGTGTTCCCCGGCGCCGCCTACCTGGAGCTGCTGCTCGCCCTGCAGGACACCGTCTTCGGCGAGACCGCCCGGCCGCTGACCGGCGTGCGCTTCCACGAGCCGCTGCTGCTGCCCGACGGCACCCGCGCCCGGCTGCGCACCCGCGTGCAGGTGCGGGCCGGCGGCGACGCGGGTGTCGAGATCGTCAGCGTCGACGCCGCGACCGGCATCGAGCACCGCCACGCCACCGCCGTCATCGGCGCCCCCGAGTCGTCCACAGTGGACTGCGGGCCGCCGCCGGCGCCCGGGGAGCTGTCCGAGGCCGCCGCCGAGGACCTGTACGCCGACTTCGCCGAGCACGGCCTGCGCTACGGCCCGGCGTTCCGGCGCGTCGAGCGGCTCGCCAGGGACGGGGACGTCGTCGTCGCCGACCTCCGCGGCCACGACACCGGCGGTCTGGAGCTGCTCCCGCCGTTCCTGCTCGACGCCGCCATGCAGACCCTCGGCGCCGTCGCCGGGGTGCGGCAGACGGCGCTGCCGGTCCGGGTCCGCGCGGTCCGGTTCTTCCGCAAGCCCAAGGGCCCGTCGCTGCGCAGCGTGGTGCGGCACACCGGCCCGGCCGGCGACGCCGACATCACCGGCGACGTCACGCTGTTCGACGGCGACCGGCCCGTCTGCCACCTCGAAGGGCTCGGCATCCGGCTGGTCGCCGGGGCGCAGCACACCGAGCGGCGGCTGCTGCACACGCCGGTGTGGACCAAACGCGCCCACGTCCGCCGGGACAGCCGGACGGTGCCCGTACACCTGGCGAACCAGGGACCGGACGGCCTGCACGGCACGGGTCCGGGCGGCGACGTGTGCTGGTTCTGGCAGCCCTACGACGGCCTGCCGCTGCGGGAACAGTGCGAACGCAACTACCGGTCACTGCTCGAACTGCTCGCCGGGCTCGGCGGCGGCCTGCCCGGCGAGCACCGGCTGTGGCTGGTCACGACCGGCGCCCAGCGACTGCCCGGCGACCCGGTCGCGGCGGGGCACGGGCAGCCGGAGCCGCCGGCCGCGGCGACCCTGTGGGGATTCGGGACCGCGCTGTGGCGTGAGCACCCGAACCTGCGGGTGACGCTGGTCGACCTCGAGGACGGCTCCGCCGCGTCGGCGCGGGCACTCACCGAGGAGATGCGGGCCGCCGAGCCGGGCGAGTTCCAGATCGCCTACCGGGGCGGCGCCCGGCACGTGCGGCGGCTGCGGGTCAGCGAACCCGACGCCGCGCCCGCCGGCGACGTCGAGCTGGTCCTGCAGCGGGCCGGTTCGTTCGACGCCCTCCGGGCCGTCCCCGTGGCCGGTGTACCGCCACGCGCCGACGAGATCCAGGTGCGGCTGCACGCCGCCGGGCTGAACTTCAAGGACGTCATCAACGCGCTCGGGCTGCTCGGCGACGACTCGCTGCCGCTGGGCTTCGAGGGCGCCGGGGTCGTCGTCGGGTCCGGGCCGGACGCCGGGTTCCGGCCCGGCGACGAGGTCATCGTGAGCCACCTCGGCTGCCTGCGCGGGCTCGTCACCGTCCCGTCCCTGGCCGCCGTGGCCAAACCCGAAGGCCTCGGGTGGGCCGAGGCGGCGACGCTGCCGGTCGCGTTCGTCACCGCGTGGCACGCGCTGCGCGACCTCGGCGGGCTGGGCCCCGGCGACCGGGTCCTGGTGCACGCCGCCGCCGGCGGGGTCGGCCAGGCCGCGGTGCAGCTCGCCACCGCGGCGGGCGCCGAGGTCTTCGCCACCGCCGGCGTGCACAAGCACGACCTGCTGCGCGGGCAGGGCGTCGCGCACGTCTTCGACTCCCGCTCCACCGGCTTCGCCGACGCGATCCTGGACCGTACCGGCGGCGCGGGCGTCGACCTGGTCCTCAACAGCCTCAACGGCGAGTTCATCCCGGCCGGCCTGCGCGCGCTCGCGCCCGGCGGGCGGTTCGTGGAGCTCGGCAAGCTCGACGTGTGGACGCCTGAGCGGATGCGGGCCGCGCGGCCCGACGTGACGTACGCGTGCTTCGACCTGAGCGAGACCGACCCCGGCGCCACCCGCGCCCTGCACCGGCGCATCCTCACCGCCGTCCTCGACGGCCTCGCGGCCGGGACGCTGCGGCCGCTGCCGACGACGCTGTACACGACCGACGAGGCCGCCGAGGCGTTCGGGGTGCTCAACCGCGGCGCCAACGTCGGCAAGCTCGCCATCGGCTTCGCACCGGCGGCACCGCCGGCGCGCCCGGTCACCGTCCGGCCCGACCGCACCTACGTCATCACCGGCGGGCTCGGCGCCCTCGGCGTGCAGACCGCGCGCCGGCTCGCCGCGGCCGGGGCCCGGCACCTCACGCTGCTCGGCCGGCGGCCCGACCCGGACGCCGTCGCGGCGCTGCGGGCGCGGCTCGGACCCGGCGTCGAGCTCACCGTCGAGACCGGCGACGTCGCCCGCGCCGAGGACGTCACCCGCCTCTTCGCCCGGCTCGCCGGGGCGCCGCACCCGGTCGGCGGCATCGTGCACGCCGCGGGTGTCCTCGCCGACGCGCCCGCCGCGGCACTCACCTGGGAGGCCGTCGACGCGGTCCTCGGCCCCAAGGTGTACGGCGCGAGCCACCTGCACCGGGCCACGGCCGGCCTGCCCTCGCTGGACTTCTTCGTCGCGTACTCGTCAGCGTCGGCGATCCTCGGCGCGGCCGGGCAGAGCAACTACGCCGCCGCCAACGCCTACCTCGACGCGCTCATGGACGTCCGGGCCGGTGCCGGGCTGCCGGGCGTCAGCCTCGGCTGGGGGCCGTGGGACTCGGCCGGCATGGCGGCGGGCCTCGACCCGCGGCTGCGGCGGCGGATCGAGGCGCAGGGCGTGCGGTTCCTCGACCCGGCGACCGCGACCCGGGCCATGACCCGGCTGCTCGGCGCCGCCGGCGGCCCGATCCTCGTCGGCGAGATCGACTGGGACGCGTTCGCCGCCGCCCTGCCGGCCGCCAACGCCCTCTACCGCGACCTCGCCCGCGACCGGGGCTGGGCAGCGTTGGAGGCCGACGTCGACGCGCTGCGCGCCCTGCCGCCCGCCGAACGGCACGCCGCGGTGGCGGCGCTCATCCGGGCCAAGGTCGCCGAGGTGCTGCACTTCGAGTCGCCCGACGACGTGGGGCCGGGCGCCGCCTTCGCCGAGCTGGGCCTCGACTCGCTGATGGCGGTGGAGCTGAAGAACGCCCTGGAGCGCCTGTTCGGCCTGCCGCTGCCGGCGGGCGCGCTGCTCGACCACCCGACGATCGACCGGGCCGCCGGCCTCGTCGCCCGGTCCCTCACCCTGGAGTCGTCATGACGCAGCTCCGTACGCTCGGCGACGTCGTCGCGGTCCACGGGGCCGCACGGCCCGACGCGCTCGCGATCGCCTGCGCCGGGCGCGAGATGAGCTTCGGTGAGCTGCACCGCGCCACCAACCGGGCCGCGCACGCGCTGCGGGCCGCGGGGGTCGGGCCCGGCGACCGGGTCGCCTACGTCGGGCGGGACAGCGAGCAGGGCTACGGGCTCGTGTTCGCCTGCGCGAAGCTCGGCGCCGTCGCCGTGCCCGTCAACTGGCGCCTCACCGCCCGCGAGATCGCCCACATCCTCACCGACTCCGGCGCGGTCGTGCTGCTCGTCGAGGACGAGTTCCTGGTCGACATCCCCGGGCCGTGGCAGGTGGTCCCGGCCTCCCGGTACGACACGTGGATCGCCGGGCATCCCGACGGCGACGTCGGGCACGCCGCGCGGCCGGACGACCCGGTGCTGCAGCTGTACACCAGCGGCACCACCGGACTGCCCAAGGGTGTCGTCCTCGCGCACCGCACCTTCTTCGCCATCCGCGACCGGCTCGCCGAGGCCGCGCTGGACTGGGTCGACTGGCACGCCGGCGACGTCAACCTCGTCGCCCTGCCGGTGTTCCACGTCGGCGGCGTCTGGCTGGCCGTCGCCGCGTGGACCGCCGGCGTCCCCAACGTGCTGCTGCCCGCGTTCGACGCCGCCCTCGCGGTGGAGCTCATCGGCAAGTACGGCGTGACCACCACCGGCATGGTCCCGGCGATGCTGCGCACCGTCCTGGCCGACCCGGCGGCACAGCCGGACACGTTCCGCGGCCTGCGGAAGGTGGTCTACGGCGGGTCGCCGATCTCCGCCGACCTGCTGGAGCGGTGCATGCTGGCCATGGACTGCGACTTCGTGCAGTTCTACGGCCTGACCGAGACCGGCAACACCGCCGTGTGCCTGCCCCCCGCCGACCACGTGCCGGGCAGCGGGCGGCTGCGGGCGGCGGGCCGGCCGTATCCGGGTGTCGAGCTGAAGATCGCCGGCGACGACGGCGTGCCGCAGCCCGCCGGGACGGTCGGCGAGGTCTGGATCCGCACGCCGGCGCGGATGCTGGAGTACTGGCGCAACCCCGCGGCGACCGCGGGCACGCTCGCCGGCGACTGGGTCCGCACCGGCGACGCGGGCAGGCTGGACGAGGACGGCTACCTGTTCCTCGTCGACCGCATCAAGGACGTCGTCATCGTCGCCGGGGAGAACGTGTTCCCGGCCGAGGTCGAGCAGGCCCTCGCCGAGCACCCGGGCGTGGTCGAGGCGGCGGTCGTCGGCCGCCCCGACGACCGCTGGGGCGAGGCGGTGCACGCGTTCGTCGTGGCCGCGCCGGACGCGCGGCCGACCCCGCGGCAGCTGAACCTGTTCCTGCGGGGGCGGATCGCGGGCTTCAAGACCCCCAGCGGGTATGACTTCGTCGACCGGCTGCCGCGCAACCCCAGCGGCAAGGTCCTGCGCCGCGTCCTGCGCGACCCGCTCTGGGCCGGCCGCGACCGCCAGGTCAACTGACGGGCGTCACCAGGCCTCCAGCGCGCGGGCCTTGAACAGGCGCCCGGTCTCGCGGCGGCGGACCTTGCCGCTGGACGTGCGGGGCAGGCCGCCGGGGCGCAGCAGCACCACGTCGGTGACGCTGAGCTGATGTTCGGTGGCGACCGCACGGCGCACCGCGGCGACCACCGTGGCGGCGAGCGCGGCCCGGTCCGTGGCGGGCGCGGTCGTCGTGAAGACCTGATGGTGCCGCGCCGTCTCGACCGCGACGGCGAGGCAGGCCCGGCCGCCGTCGTCGTAGCCGAACGCCGCGGCCGTGGTGCCGGCCAGGGCCGGGTGGGCGGCCCCGGCGGTCGCCTCGACGTCCTGCGGGTGGATGTTGCGCCCGTCGATGACGACGACGTCGTCCGCGCGGCCGGCGACGACGACGAGGCCGCCGTGGAGCACGCCGAGGTCGCCGGTGCGCAGGAACGGCCCGCGGCCGTCGGCGAGGCGGGCCCCGAAGCGTTCGTCCTCGCGCTGCCAGTAGCCGCGGGCGACGCTGGCGCCGGCGACCCACAGCTCACCGACCCGGCCGGGCGGGCAGTCCAGCCGGGTGTCCGGGTCCACGACGCGAACCTCGATGTTGCCCGGCACCCGCCCGCACGTCACCAGCTCGCGCCGGTCACCGCCGATGCCGCCCGGCCGCACGACACCGTCGCGTTCGAGCGCTTCGACGTCGGCCTCCAGGGTCAGCGGGTCGCCGGGTTCACGGGCGCCGCTGACGTAGACGGTCGCCTCGGCCAGGCCGTAGCACGGCCGCAGCGCCTCGGGACGCAGCCCGGACCCGGCGAACGCGGCGGCGAAGCGGCGCTGCGTGTTGGCGCGCACCGGTTCCGCGCCGTTGAAGAGGTACCGCACGGCGCTCAGGTCCACCTCGTCGCCGCCCGCGCGGTCCAGGCACAACTCGTAGGCGAAGTTCGGCGCCGCGCTGGCCACCGCCCCGTGCTCCGACATCGCCCGCAGCCACAGCGCAGGGCGCAGCAGGAACGCGGCCGGCGGCAGCACGACGGCGCGGCCGCCGCGGTACAGCGCCCACAACGGCGTCAGCAGCCCCAGGTCGTGGAACAGCGGCAGCCACGTCACGGTGGTCAGGCCGGGCCCGGCGCGGCCTTCGAGGTCGGGGGTCGCGCCGTCCATCGCCGCGAAGTTGGCCAGGACGTTGGCGTGGCTGACCATCACGCCCTTCGGGTCGCCGGTGGAGCCCGAGGTGTACTGCAGGAACGCCAGCCGCTCCGGGTCTTCACCGCCGCTGCCGCCGCTGCCGCCGCTGCCGCCGCCGGTGGGCGCGCGCCAGACGTCGGCGAGCGACGGGTCGACGCCGGCCACCGCGATCCACCGGCCGGGCCCGAGGTCCTGCGCCTCCCCGAGGTCGGCCAGCTCCGCGGTCGTGAGCACCCAGTCCGGTTTCGCGTCCCCGGCGATGGACCGCAGCCGCGACCACAACGCGGCTCCGCCGAGGGTCTCGGGGCTGGGCGCCGGCACCGCGACCAGCCCCGCGTAGGCGCAGGCGAAGAACGCCACGAAGAAGTCGGCGCCGCTCGGCAGCACGATCAGCACCCGGTCGCCGTGCCCGGCGCCGTCCTGCAGCACCGCGGCGACCGCCCGCGCCCGCCGGTCCAGCTCGGCGTAGGTGAGCCGGGCCTCCTCCTCGCCGGCCATCCCGAGCGCCACGCACGCGACCTGGTCCCCGCGCTGTGCGGCGTGCCGCGCCAGTACCGCGGCCAGGTCACCGCCCGGCAGACCCGTCCCGACCGGATGCGTGGCGGCGATGCTCTCCTGCACGGACCGCAGCCTAGCCAGCCGCGACTGGCGCGACGCCAGCGTCGGTCAGGCCAGGCGGGCGAGGACCGCGTTCGCCATCGCCTGCTCCCCCGCGGCGTTCGGGTGGAAGGGCGCGGCGGCGTTCTCCGGCACGACCCCCTCGACCCAGCGCACGCTCTTGCCGCGGCACACGTCGTGGCCGATCGACGGCGTGTACGCGTCGGCGTAGCCGGCGCCGTTCTCCGCCGCGGTCCGCGCCAGCATGGCGTTCAGGGACTTCGCCACGGTGCGCAGGTAGGGCACGTCACCGAAGGCGAACGGCACCGTGGGCCAGCAGCCGTAGCCGCTGTCCGGCACGATCACCGGGTAGCCGACGACGACGATGCGGGCGTTCGGCGCCGCGGCGCGCACGGCCTGCACGACGGCGGCGACCTTCGGCGCGGCCGCGGCGATGCGGGCCTGCAACTGGTCGGTGCCGCCGCTGGTGTACCGGTCCCGGCACGGCGTGCCGAAGGGGTTGCCGATCCCGTCCTGGGCGCAGGCCGACACGATGCCGGAGAAGCCGATGTCGTTGCCGCCGATCCCGATGGTGACCAGCGCCGTCGCGGCGGTGACCGCGCTGATCTGGGCCGGGACGGGCAGCCCGAGGGTGCCCTTGCCGGCGTTGAGGATGTCGCCGGTCGTCGCGCCGCCGCAGCTCACGTCGCTGAACGAGGCCGACCCGGCGGCCCGGGCGACGAGCGACGGGTAGTTGCGGTTGGACCGCACGCAGTTGAGGTCAACCTGGTCGGGGATGAGTGGCCCGGACGTGAACGAGTCGCCGAGCGCCACGTACCGGCCGGCGGGCGCGGCGGCGTGGGCGGGGCTGCTCAGCAGCGCCCCGGCGGTGACGGCGACGGCGGTCAGGGCGAGCGCGCGCAGGCGCGGCAGAACGTTGTGCATGGCGGTCCCTCTGGCGGAAGGGATGAAGCGGGGACCAAATTCTGCCAGCGCCAACGACGTTGGTCAATGTCCTGCCACGCCGGCCCGCTCAGCCGTGCAGGGTCGGGCGGTAGATGAGCTCCTGGATGCGGCCGTCGAGGGTCACGCTGGAGACCAGGTCGAGGTCGAAGTCCTCGGCGCCGGCGAAGATCGGGCCGGTGCCGGTCCGGCCGGTGATCACCGGGAACACCGTCACCTGGACGTGATCGACGAGGCTCGCGGCCAGCAGGGCCCGGTTCAGCGACAGGCTGCCGTGCGAGCGCAGCGGCACGGCGGACTCCCGCTTCAGCGCGGCGACGATGTCGACCGCGTCGCCGCTCACGACGGTGGCGTCCGGCCAGTCCAGCGGCGCGGACAGGGTGCTGGACACGACCGTGGCCGGGAGGTGGCGCATCCTGGTGACCCAGGCGTCGTGGACGGACTCCTCGGCACCTGAGGCGAGCAGCTGGGCGAAGGCCCGGTAGGTGTCGGCGCCCAGGATCATGCGCTGCGGTTCGCGGTACTGGGCGAGCCGGTGTTCCAGCAGCTCGGGTCCCTGCTTGCCCCAGTAGCCGCCCCAGTCGCCGGTCGCGGTGCCGAAGCCGTCGAGGCTGGAGAAGATGTCGAAGGTGTAGGTCGTGCTCATAAGGCTCCTCCTGTACGTGTGAGCTCGGTCAGACGGTCCCGCAGGTAGGCCCGTTCGGTCTCGTTGGTGGCCAGCGTCATCGCCTGCTCGTAGGCGGCCGCGGCCGCCGAGGTGCGGCCGAGGCGGGCCAGCAGCTCGGCGCGGGTGGCGGGCAGCCGGTGGTAGCCGGGCAGGTCGACGGCTTCGAGGGCGGCGAGGGCGACCGCCGGTCCGTGCACCTCGGCGACCGCGACCGCCCGGTTCAGCGCGACGACCGGGGTCGGTGCGATGCTCAGCAGCTGGTCGTACAGCGCCAGGACCTGCGTCCAGTCGGTGGCGTCGCCGTCGGTGTGGACCGCGTTGATCGCGGCCTGGATCTGGAACGGGCCGGGCCGGTTGCGGCGCAGGCAGCGGCGGACGAGGTCGTGGCCCTCGCCGATGAGCGTGCGGTCCCACAACGTGCGGTCCTGCCCGCCGAGCGGCACCAGCTCGCCCGAGGCCCCGACGCGGGCCGGGCGGCGCGCCTCGGTCAGCAGCAGCAGGGCGAGCAGGCCGATGACCTCGGGCTCGTCGGGCATGAGGGCGGCGAGCTCGCGGGCGAGCCGGATCGCCTCGGCGCACAGGTCGGTGCGGATCAGCGGCCCGGCGGTCGACGCGTAGCCCTCGTTGAACATCAGGTACAGCACGGTGAGCACCGGCGGGAGCCGGTCCGGCAGCTCGTGCCCGGCGGGCACCCGGTACGGGATGCCGGCGTCGCGGATCTTCTTCTTCGCCCGCACGATCCGCTGGGCGACGGTCGCCTCCGGCACCAGGTAGGCCCGTGCGATCTCGGGCACCTCGAGGCCGCCGAGCAGGCGGAGGGTGAGGGCGGTGCGGGCGTCCGGCGCGAGCGCCGGGTGGCAGCACGTGAAGATGAGCCGCAGCTGGTCGTCCTTCACCGGTCCCACCTCCTGGGGCTCGTCCTGTTGGTGCAGCAGCAGGGCCTGGGCGTGCCTGGCCTCGCGGGTCGACTCGCGGCGGAGCCGGTCGACGGCCCGGTTGCGGGCGGTGGTCACGATCCAGGCGCCCGGGTTCGGCGGCGCCGTCTCCCACTTCTGCAGCGCGGTCGTGAACGCGTCCTGGACGGCCTCCTCGGCGAGGTTGATGTCGCCGAGGAGGCGGGCCAGGGTGGCGACGCAGCGGCCGTACTCCGCGCGGTAGATGTCCGCCAGGTCCATGACTCAGGCTTCGGACATTTCGTCGAACGGGCGGACCTCGACCGGCCCCTGGCACGCCACCGCGCACTTCTCGGCCCATGCCAGGGCCTGGTCCAGGTCGTCGCACTTGATGACCCAGAAGCCGGCGATGTGCTCCTTCGTCTCGGCGAACGGCCCGTCGCTCATCGAGGTCGTGCCGCGCTCGACCCGCACGACGGTCGCGCTGTCCACCGGCAGCAGCCCGCCGCCGAAGACCCAGACGTTCGCGGCCATCATCTCGTCGTTGACCCGGCCGGTGTCGCGGTACACCGCCTGCATGTCCTCGCCGGACAGCGGCTCCTCACCGTCGACGGTGTGCACGGAGAGCAGGTACTGCTTCATGGTGATCCTCCAGGGGTTCGGTGTGGAAGGGACTCAGGCGGCGAGGCGGCGGGCGACGGCGGGGATGACGATCGCGGCGGCGACCAGGTGGGTGAGCATCAGCAGCGCCTTGGTGCCGGGCGCGGCGGCGGCGATCGCGTCCGGCACGAGCGACAGCACCGTCAGCGCCACGGTCGTGCGCACGAACGTGCGCCGCGGGCTCTTGGCGAACCGGGCCATCAGCGCCGCCATACCGACGCCGACCAGCGAGAAGACCGCCGTCAGCACGGCGAACCCGGTGACCGGGATGGGCGCGCCGCTCACGTCGAGGCTGACCCCGGCCGCGCTGCCGGCGGCCGCGACGGCCATGGTGGCGGCGCACGCGGCGGCGGTGGCGGCGACACCGGTGCCGACCAGCGCACCGATGCTCGACGAGGTGGTGCGGGTGGTGTTCACGGTGGTGGTCATCATGCCCTCCAGCGGGTGTCCGGTCCCGGCTTCCGTACCGGGCTCTCACCAGGGCTACGAAAACCGGCCGCCCCGATCGACACCATCGCCGAAGTCATTGCAAAAAACTTTGCCGCCCGGGACATAACGGGCAGGCAACACCATACCGCCGGCGCCTCCCCGGACGGTCAGATCGTGTAGGTGGCGATTGCCGTGCGCAGGCCCGTGGACATCTCGGCGAGCTCGGTGGCGGTGCGCTGGGTCTCCGCGGCACCGGCGGTCACCGCCTCGGCCGTGTCCGCGACCCCGGCGATGCTGGCCGCGATGCTGGTGGCGCTGGCGGCGGTCTCGGCGACGCTGCGGGAGATCTCGGCGGTGACCGCGGTCTGCTGCTCCACGGCGGAGGCGATGGTGGCGGTGTAGTCGTTGACCCGGCCGATGACCTCCGCGATCCGGCCGATCGCGGCGATGGTGCCGTCCGTCTCGTGCTGGATGGCGGTGACCTGGACGGTGATCTGCTCGGTGGCGCGGGCGGTCTCCTGCGCCAGGTCCTTCACCTCGCCGGCGACGACGGCGAAGCCCTTGCCCGCGTCGCCGGCGCGGGCCGCCTCGATGGTCGCGTTGAGCGCGAGCAGGTTGGTCTGCTCGGCGATCGAGGTGATGAGCTTGACCACGGAGCCGATCTGCGCCGAGGAGGCGCCGAGGTTCTGCACGGACTGCTGCGCCCGGCCGGTGATGTCGGCGGCGTCCGCGGCGACCCGGGACGCCTCCGTGGCGTTCGAGGTGATCTCCCGGATGGCGGCGCCCATCTGCTCCGCGCCGGTGGCGACGGTGGCGACGTTGCCGGAGACGTGCTGCGCCTCGCCCGAGACGGCGACGGCCTGCCGGGACGACGTCTGCGCCGACCCCGACAGGTCGGCGGCGACGGTGGACATCTGCGTGGAGGTGTCGGCGAGCAGATGGGCGCTGTCGCGGACCCGGCGGACCGTCTCGCCGACGGCGGCCGCGGTGGCGTTGAGCGTGTCGGCGAGCTCGCCGAGGTCGTCGCGGGTGCCGACGTCGGCGCGGGCGGTCAGGTCGCCCGCGCCGATGCGGCGCAACGCGGCCATGCACCGGTTCAGCGCCGTGGAGATCAGCCGCGCCAGACCGACGGCGAGGAGCACGCCGAAGAGCAGCGTGGCGACCAGCACCGCGGCGACGACCCGCAGGGTCTCGCGGTAGGCGGTGTCCGCCTGCTCCTGTTGCGCCTGCGCGCCGGCCACCGCCTCGGTGGTCAGGGTGTCCAGCGCGGCGGAGAACTCCCGCACCAGCGGGGCGATCTTCGACGTACGGACGGCCTCTATCCCGGCCAGGTCCCTCCGGGCGGCGAGGGGCTCCAGGTCGTCGCGGAGGACCGTCAGGTAGCTCGCCCAGGCGGTGCCGAACGTGTCGAGGGCCTGCTGCGCGGCCGCGGTCAGCTGATGGCCGCGCAGCGCGGTCCCGGCGTCGGCGACGGCCTGCGCGGTGGTGGCGATCGCCTGGGTCTTCGCGGCGATCGTCGTCGGGTTCTGCGACAGGAACAGGTCCAGCGAGTTGATCCTCGCCCGGTACACCGCGTCCCGCAGCTCGCTCACCGCCTCCACCTGGCGGGTGTGCCCGGCCACGACCCCGACCCGGTCGTTGGTGGCCGCCAGCTCGTCCACGGCGAACATGCCGTCGACCGCGCTCAGCCCGGCGACGATCGCCACGGCGGCGAGAATCTTGGTCCGGATCCGCCGGTCGGCGATCCATCGCCACAAGCCCCGCCGCCGCCCCGCTGTCGTCTGCACCGTCACCGCGCCTGCCCTCCGTACCCACGCCGCAGCACTGCACCTCAACCGCACCTATCGGTAGACCGACCGGCACCTTGAGCCTGGACGGCCGCCGACGGTCCGAACGGGTGTTGACGGGCAAGGACGGATCTGCAACCTTGAACGTCGCGAGTGCAAGAAGTCGGCAAAGTTATGCACCGATTGCGCTTTCGTTTCTGCAATTTCATGGCAGCCGGTCCGGAGGTTGTACGCATGGAGGCACTGGCCGAGCGGGTCGTGGTGCGGTTCGACGGCGGCGGCGCAGGCGAGGGCCCGCTGTCCTGGGGGCAGGCGGAGAACTGGGCCGCCATCCTGCGGCAGAAGACCTGGCTGCCCCTCGGCGGTGTCCAGCCGCTCGCCGCCGGCACCACCGTCGAGCGGGTCGCGGGTGAGCTGCGGTACCTGCTGAGCCGGTTCCCGTCGCTGCGCACCCGGCTGCGACTGCCCGACGGTGCCCCACCGGTCCAGGTGGTGGCCGGCTCCGGCGAGACCGTCCTCGAGGTGTTCGACGCCGGCGACGAGGACGGCGCCGCGCTCGCCCAGCGGGTGTACGAGCGGTACCGCGACACCGACCTCGACTTCACCGCGGGGTGGCCGATCCGGATGGCCGCCGTCCGCAGCCGCGGCGAGCTCACCCACCTGGTCGCGCTGCTGAGCCACTTCGCCCTCGACGCCACCGGCGCCGCGGTCATGCTCGCCGACGTCGCCGTCCTCAACCCGGCGCCGGTCACCGGGCAGCAGCCGCTGGACCAGGCGGCGTGGCAGCGCTCCGCCGCCGGCCAGCGGCACAACGCCGCCGCCATGCGGCACTGGGAGCGCGTGCTGCGCGCCGTGGGACCCCGCCGCTTCGGCGACCCGGCCGAGCGCACCGGGCCGCGGTACTGGCAGGGCGAGTTCACCTCACCGGACCTGCGCCGCGGCCTGCACGCGATCGTGCGCCGCACCGGCGTCGACTCGTCCACCGTCATGATCGCCCTGTACGGCGCCTCGCTCGCGGCGGTGAGCGGCAACGACCCGGTCGCGATCCGGCTCACGGTGAGCAACCGCTTCCGCTCGGGCCTGTCCGATGTGGTCTGCACCCTCGTACAGGCCGGGCTGCTGATGCTGGAGACCGGCGGCACGTCGTTCGACGAGCTGCTGGAGCACACCAAACGGCAGTCACTGCCGGCGTTCAAGTACGCCTACTTCGACCCCGACGAGGCTGCCGCGCTGCTGCGCCGGGTGGCCCGCGAGCGCGGCACCGACATCGAGCTCGGCTGCTTCTACAACGACCGCCGCGGCGCCGACCGGGAGCAGGAGCTCGCCGCGCCCGCCGACCCGTCGGCGGCGGCCGGGCTGCGCTGGGTCCTCCAGCAGGACGCGCCGGCGACCGAGCCGTTGTTCGTCCACGTCGACGACGCGCCCGGCACGATGCGCATCACCGTCCAGGTCGACACCGACTACGTCTCCCCGGCCGACGCCGAGGCCCTGCTGCGCCGCATGGAGTCGCTGGCCCTCGCCGCGGCCGGCGACGCATAGACATCCGTACCGAACTCTTGCCCAAATGCATTGACGTTGCCCGATGGGCAGCTTCTATCGTGGTGGGACTCCCTGCCCAGCTGGCGGCCGCGGCGGGTCGGCCTCCAGCACGGTGGGAGAAGACCATGGCAATGCGAGCACGGCTACTGGTGGGCGCCGCGACCGTCGTCGGACTGCTGACGGCGGGCGCCCCGAGCCCGGCGAGCGCGGCGATCCCGGCGCCGCCCGCGGGTTTCACCCAGTTGTGGAGCACCGACTTCGACGGCCCGGCCGGCACGGGCGTCGACGGTGCCTGGCAGTACGACACCGGACCGGGCAGCAGCTTCGGCACCGGCGAGATCGAGACCATGACCAGCAGCACGCAGAACGTGCACCGCGACGGCACCAACCACTTCACCGTCACCGCCAACCAGGTGCCCGCGGCGACCTGGGCGAACGCGGTGCACCACCCGTTCTTCATCATCCTGAACCTCGCCATCGGCGGCGGCTTCCCCGGCGCCTTCGGCGGCGGGCCGAACGCCGCCACGGAAGGCGGGCACGCCATGAAGGTCGACTACGTCGCCGTCTACCGGAAGTAGGCCCACGATGTCACTGCTGACCCGCGTCACCACCACGCTCGTCGCCGCCGGCCTGCTCCTCGGTGTCCCCGTGCCCGCCGCGGCGGCCGACTTCTGGGGGCCGACGACCGGCATTCCCGTGTCGAGCCGCGTCATGACGTTCAAGGTGCTCAACCGCACCAACGGCCAGTACCCCGACAGCAAGGTGTTCTGGACGTTCAACGGCCAGACCCGCTCCATCGCCCAGCAGCAGTTCGTCGACGTCCCGGTGATCAGCGCGGCCAGGATGTACTTCCACCTCGGCACCCCGGACAGCCAGTACTCCGACTTCATCGAGCTCAACACCACGGCCGCGTGGATCGGGGTCAACACCACCCGGGTCGACGGCTTCGGCCTGAAGCTCGCCCTGCGGGTGCACACCAAGGGCGGCCAGGAGGCGACGGTCGGCGAGACCCAGGCCGTGTTCGGGCAGACCCGCGACGCCACCTTCCAGGAGTTCGCCGCCGCCATGCCGGCCCAGTTCAAGCACCTCGCCCAGGCGCCCTACCGGATCATCGCGCCGAGCCGGTCGGCCGCGTTCGCACCCGGCGGCCAGTACCAGAACTACTTCAAGGCCTACACGTCGTCGCTGGGCCACAACGTCTCCACGAGCGACGTCTTCGGCTGCGCCGGCTCCCTGGCGTCGAACGCGGCCCTGTGCGGCGCGCTCAACCGGCACGTCGCCCAGCTCCCGCAGGCCCAGTGGGGCGACGTCAGCAGGTTCTACCAGAGCGCCCCGGCCAACTACTACGCCCGCTTCTGGCACAACCACGCCGTCGGCGGCAAGGCCTACGGTTTCCCGTACGACGACGCGGCCGACCAGTCCAGCTTCATCGCGCTGAACAACCCGCAGTACATGCTGATCGCCGTCGGCTGGTAGCCCTCAGCCGACCTGGTAGGTCAACGTCAGGTGGTTGTTGTTCTCGTCGTACTCGGTCCACCGGTAGCTGTCCGCGTAGATCGAGAACGAGTAGGTCCCGGGGACGGCCGGCGCACGGTACACGATGGTGAACTGGCCGGTCGCCCCCGACGGGATCGTGTCGGTGCCGCAGTTCAGGCCGTTGCCCGAGGCCGCCCCGCACGGGAAGGCGGGGCCGCCGTCGTGGTAGTCGGCGAGCGGGCGCTCGTCCACCGAGTTCGGCCGCACGACGACCCACACCGGGCCGGAGGCGGGGCCGATGCCCGGCATGGGCGGGGTGGTGGGGGTGCCGGTGCGCCAGCCCGTGTTCGTCACCCGCAGCGTGATCGTGTGGGTGCCGCCGGGGATGACCGTGATCGGCGCGGTCCATCCCGCGACGGTGATGTCCGCCTGGTACCGCACGCAGTTCGAGCCGCACGGGGCGGCCGACGCGGGAGCGGCGGGCAGCACCGCCGCGGTGAGCGCGACGCAGGCGGGGAGGAGGTGCCGGAGCCATCTGGACACGCCCCGACGATAGGGTCTCCGGACGGCCGCGGGGCTGTCGGATTTCGGCGGCTACAGCAGCCAGACCGACACCCGCTCGCGGTGGCAGGCCAGCAGCCTGGCGGTGGCGAGGCACTTCGGCGGCGCCGGCCAGTGCTCCGCGCGGCCCAGCACCGACACCGCGCCGGTGGCCAGGTCCATCCGGCCGACCAGTGAGCCGCCGGGGTTGCGGTCGGTGACCAGGGCGGCGTGACCCGGCAGGGCGGCGACGACGTCCCACGCGCCGAAGCGGCGCACGACCCGGCCCGTCGCCGCGTCCAGCACCACGGGGCCGAGCGTCGGGTCGGCCGCGTTGGGGGTCGGCTCGGTCGCCCACATGTGGCCGGCGTCGAACGGGCCGAGATCCGTCCAGCCAGACACGCTCCACCGCGCGTCGCCGGTGTCGGGGTCCACGACCGTGGTCCGGCCGACGCTGCCGGTGCACAGCAGGGTCCCGCACCACCACAGGCCGCCGGACGCCGCCATGTCGGTGTGCTGCCACAGCCGGCGGCCGGTCGTCAGGTCGAACACGGCGGTGTCCAGCAGTGTGCTGCGCTCGAAGCGGTACACGAGCAGCCGGTCGCCGGAGATGTCGAAGCCGTCGACCGCGCCGAGGGTGGGCAGGTCGACGGTGCGCTCGACCGTGCCCGTGCCGGCGTCGCGGATGAGCAGCGGGCCGCCGGGGTCGAGGTCGGCGATCACGGGCCGGTCGCCGGCGGCCGGCAGCACGCGGCGGACCGAGGGCGTGCCGAGCTCCCATCGCACCGTGCCCGTGGCGATGTCGAGGCCCAGCAGGCGCCCGTCGATCGCCCGGTCGGCGCGGGCGATCAGCACTCCCGGCGGGCCCTCGCCGGACGGGAGAGACGGCGAGTAGCCGTCGCGCCGCCAGACCTCGGCGCCGCTGGCGGCGTCCAGCCCGACGAGAGCGACGGTGCCGGTTGCCGGCGCCTTCGCAGACACCACCACCCGGCCGTGCGACGCGGCGAGCAGCTGCGCGCCGGGCTCGACCGGGACGCTCCACCGGCGGGCGCCGCCCGGCATCCGGTACGCCGCCACGGCCGTGCGCATGAGCAGGACCAGCGTGTCGCCGTCGGCCCGCAGCTCGCCGATCCCGTCGCCGGCCAGCACGACCGACGGCGACGGCGGCAGCGCCGGGCCGCCGACGGGCAGCAGGAGCAGGACCAGCAGCCCCGGCAGCCACCAGCGCCGGCGGGCCCGCCGCACCCGCGCCGGTGCCGGCCCGCTTGGGCCGCCCGGGCCGCCCAGGTCGAGGTCGATCACCTCATCAGTGTCACGCACGGCCCGGCGCAGGGGTACCGCCCGGCGCAGGGACCCCGCCGGGCGTGGCCCGCATGGCATGATCGGCTACGGGAAACATCGACGGGAGGAGTTGTTTTGCTGAGGAACAAACGGATGCTGCGTGGTGTCGCGACGGTGGCCGGCGTGCTGGTGCTGACCGTCATCGGGTTCGCCGCGCCAGCGAGCGCGGCGACCATGGTGGAGTACGCCGCGAGCATGGTCGAATACGCGATCGTCTTCTGATCGCCCGGCGGCGGCCCGCCCGGCAGGTGCCGCGGCGGGCCGCCGTCACCGGGGTCCACGGGGACCCGGCCGGGGAACCGGCCAGGTCACAGGAGTTGTTTGAGCAGGCCGGAAAACTCGTTCAGTTCGTCGAGCTGTGGCGCGCTCAGCGGCTGTTCGTCGAAGTGCGCGATCTGGTTGCGGATCATTCTCACCCTGTCCAGCTGCGCCACGAACTGCGCCCGGTCGACCCCGCCCCAGCCGAGCGCCGCCCAGTTCACGTCGGCATGCAGGCGCAGTTTCGCGCTCGGCTGCTCACCACTGAGCAGCTTGACGTACTCACCGAACATCAGTTTTGAGAAGTCTCCCGAGTGCGTCGGGCCTTTCAACGCCTGGACTGGCGCACCGGTCAGCTTCGGCGCGAGGCAAAGCCGGAGCCGGTACTCGATCTCGCCCACGAGGAAGTACGGCAGGGCCAGGTCGTGGAACCGTCCGGTGATGTCGGCGCCGGTGATGATCCCGACGAAGGTGCCATTGTTGTCGCGCACCAGCAGGTAGCCGCACCGACGGAGTTCCGGCAGGTGGGTGAACAGCTCTTGATGCACCTCGGCGAGAGGGATCGCATCGCAGACCATCGAATTGCTGAGCGTCGGCGCCTCGCCCTTCTCGTAACGGGCGGCGATCGAACTCCAGGTGATAACGCCTTTGAGCTCGGACAGACCGTCGATGACCGGCAGTTGCGAGTAGTTCTTCTGGCGCATCGCGTGAGTGGCGGCAGTGAGCGATGCCGTGGACGGAACCGAGTCGACACCCTTACGCGCCGAGGGAATATCACCGATCTTGAACGACTGCTGGGGCAGCGTGCCGGACCAGACCTCCTCTTCCGGCTCGTCTTCCACCGCAGGCGCCGGATGCTGCGCGACGACCAGCATGTCGGTCGTAAGGCCACAGGTGGTAAAAGAAGGACGCGTGTCGAGCCCAACTTCCTGCAGCGCCGCCTGAATCACCGGCACTGTCTGGTAGTTGCGGACCCGCACACCGAACATCGCGAGCAGGCCGGGAACGCGCAACGTTTGGCCCCTCAGCGTCAGGAGTTCCTCGCGACTGGGGCGCCTCGTACCGGTCACGCTCACCGGTCCGACTCGTCGCGGAAGACGGTGCGCTTGCCCATGGCGTCGTTGACCAGTTCGACCAGTCGTGCGGACCGGTCGGCATAGAAGGCGTCGAAGTCGTCCTCGCGCAGGGTTGCCGGGCTCATCACGTGGGTGGCGACCACGTCATCGAACCATTCCGATCGTGTACCGGTCTCCCGGGCAAGCATTTGCAGGTATGCCGAAGGCGAGCCATTCAGACTCTTGCTCGCCCGGTACGACAGCGGCGTCTTGTTGACGATCGAGTTGCCGCGGCTGTCGTTGGAGGTGTGTCGGGCCAGCCACGCCTTCGGAAACACCTGCCGAATGTCGACACCGTGCTGCAACAGCGCACCAGCGGTGAGCGGTCCTTCGCTGTGGTACCAGTCGACCGCGCCCTGTTTGACGAGCAGCGCGTAGATGCCTTTGTAGGCAGCGCTGTTGCGTGTGGTCAGGGTGTCCAGCCGATCTGCTAGGAAGGCCGCCTCCGTGATGGTGTCTGGCACAACGCGCGGATCTCCTGCGGCCCTGGCGACGAGTTGCTCGACGTCGCGAGTGAAGCGACTCTCGGTGGCACCGCCATACATCTCTCCCAGCACTCCGCACCAGTACCACCGCGTAATGAGGTCGCGAATGCCCGGCTCGTCCGTCCGCTCGCCTAGGATGGCACGCACTGCGGCCATGGGGACGAGCTGCGTGCGGTACGGCAGGTCGGTCTGGCGCACAATGCACTGTTCGCCGAGGAAGGCCCCGACCCACTCGAGCGCACTCGCAACTCGCGGCGCGATGCGGATGAAGTCCCGCAACGGCAAGTTCAGAAGATCGCGCCGCTTGCAAGAGACACCCATGGTCAGCTTGTCCCGCTTGCGCTCAAAGGTGTTGACGAGCGTGACGGCCTGCAGAAAATCACTGCTGCTCAGGCCGTCCTCAATCCCCTGCTCGATTCGTCCGAACACGGGGTACGACGTGGCTAGCCCTTTCTTGATGTCCTGCCACGCGTCCGGCAACCGATAGTAGTCGCCATGGACCGACTCGTACTCGTGGTCACCCGCATACGTAGCGGTCAACAGTTCGAACACGTTCAGAGGCACGCCGCCGGTGTTCACCCGCTCAAACACGGAACACACCGCGTCCTTGGTTGTCGAGGCGGCAAGCTTGATCATCGGAATCTGGAATGCCTGGATGTTATGCAGGATCAGTTGGTCGAACCGAGCCCACAGGCCCCAGTTGGCGTCGTCCATCAGGACGAACTCCCGCTGCCAGGCTGTCACTCGGTCACTGTCGAAGACGATGCTGAGCGGAAAGTGTTTCGCCTGGCACTCCAGCGTCCGGCTACGGAGGTCCAGGTGTTGCCGGCGGTTGAAGTTCGATCGCAGGAGCCGCTCCTTTGGCACCGAGACGATCGCTTCGTCCCGGTCCGGCGACGAGCCGACGGCCTTCGGGATGTCAACATAGTACCAACGCTCGAGTTCCTTGTTGCGTTCGTCGACGGTCCGCACCGGCTGGTCGAGGTGCAGCGCCTGGAAGAGCGAGGTCAGCCGTTGCTGGCCGTCCAACAGCAGAAGGTCGGGGGTAATGGACCGACCGGACTCGGCGCCGGTCAGCGTACGCGGCCGGAACGGCTTCCTGCCGCCGGTCTCAAGCGTCATGACGACGCCGAGTGGATAGTCAAGCGTGACCGTCGCGATGAGCTCACGGATCCGCTGGTCGTCCCACTTCCATTCGCGTTGGAAGTCCGGCAGTTGCAGCACTCCGGACTCGATGTCTTCCAACACTTTCTGCAACTTGGGACTGTCAAGAGCCACTGACTGTTCTCCCCTGAGATCCGTCAAAGAAAGCGAGCCGGCCAGGCTATCGGCCCATTTCCCGAGACGTCAAGGGCACAAATCTCCGCAGTCGAGACGATGCGGAGAATCTACGCGCCATCGAGCGCCGCCTACACGCGGACATGCATCGGATCGTTCGCTCGGGCCGCTTACGGACGTGGGGCCGGGCCGGTGGAGCCGCGGACGATCAGCCGGGTCGGCAGGGAGACGCGGGTGCCGCCCTGGCGGTCGCTGAGCAGGTCGGCGAGCAGGTCGACGCCCGCCCGGCCGCACTGGTCCTTCGGCTGGCTGACGGTGGTCAGGGCCGGGCTGACGAGGGCCGAGGCCGGGATGTCGTCGAAGCCGATGATGCTGACGTCGCCGGGGACGGTGACGCCGCGGGCGTTGAAGCGGCTGAGCAGCCCCAGCCCGATCATGTCGTTGTACGCGATGACCGCGGTGACCGCGGCGGCCAGGACCAGGTCGGCGACGGCGACGCCGCCCTCGAGGTCCGGGGACACGTTGCCCGGCTCGAACAGGTCCAGGCCCAGGCCGGCGGCGCCGGCGCGGACGGCGCGCAGCCGCTCCCGGTTGACCCAGGAGGTGCGGGGACCGGCGACGTAGGCGACGCGGCGGTGGCCGAGGGCGGCGAGGTGGGCGAGCGCCTGGCGGATGCCGTCGGCATTGTCGAAGATGATCGACGGGAGCTGCCCGACGCGGCGGTTGAGCAGGACCACCGGGACGTCGCCGCAGACGGAGCGCAGGTCGTCGTCGCCGGCGCGGGGCGCGCACAGCACGAAGCCGTCGACCTGCTTCGTCAACGTCCGGATGAGCTCGGTCTCGGTGGCCGGGTCCTCGTCGGAGTCGGCCAGCAGGACCGAGAGCCCGAACTCGCGGGACCGGCGCTGGGCGGCCTTGACGATGCCGGGGAAGAACGGGTTGGCGATGTCCGGCACCAGGAACCCGATCGTGCCGGTGCGTCCGGTGCTGAGGCCGCGGGCGATCCGGTTCGGCTCATACCCGAGCTGGGCGACGGCCCGCTGGACCCGCGAGCGGGTGTCGGACCGCACCTGGTCCGGCGCGGCGAGCGTGCGGGACACCGACGACTGGGAGACCCCGGCCAGCCGGGCGACGTCCTTGATCGTCGCCGCCATCCGCAGCTCCTCGTCGCGTCGCCGCTGCTGGAAGCGGTTCCAGATCTTGTCAGTTCCAGACCGTAGCACGAAGCACGTCGATGCGAAACCGGTCTATTGCAAGGTATTGACAAAACTGATTCGAGCGGACCACTGTGGGAACCGTTTCCAGGCGCTCCAACCGCCAACCCGCCCGGAGACCCAAGTCGCCCGCGCACTGTTGCGCGCCTCCACCGCCGGCCGCCATGCCGGCGCACCTCAGCACGCCGCGCAACGGATTCGCCCGCACCTGTCGAGGAGAGTCGACGCGATGAAGAGAAGGAACGTGCTCGGTATCGCCGCCGGGCTGACGGCCGGGGCCGTCGCCGGGGCGCCGCTGCGCGCCGAGGCCGCCGTCGGGGAACAGCTGGGCAACTACGCCAGCCACGCGACCGACGCCCGCAGCGTCACCGTCACCAGCAGCACCGGCCAGCGGTTGCGGATCACCGCGTACGGCAACCAGATCGTCCGGGTACGCGCGATCCGCGGCGGCGAGACGTTCTTCGCCGACAGCCGCTACGAGATGGTCGTCCCCGCCAACCACGCGGGCATGGGTGGCAGCCTCACCGTCACCAGCGACGCCAACACCCTGACGATCGTCACCGGCGCCGCCGACGGCATCCGGATCGTGCTGCAGAAGAACCCGCTGCGGCTGGAGTTCTACCACCGCGGCACCGGCGCGCTGCTGGCGAAGGAGGACGCGACCCGCAGCATCACCTGGGGCGGCACCAACAACAGCGTCATCACCCAGGCCTTCGTCCCGCCGCCCGCCGACGAGCACTTCATCAAGGCGGGCCACGGCCTGTACGGGCGCTCGCCCCGGCTCGACCGCACCGGCGACGTCGTGGCGCACAACTACGGCACCGTCCGCAACGACCAGGCGCCCGCGATCGTGCCGCTGTACCTGTCCACCAAGGGGTACGGCGTCTTCTTCAACACCACGTTCGACGCCACCTTCTCCTTCGCCAGCGGCGCCGCCCGGGACTACGCGTTCTCCGCCGACGACCACGCCACCGCCGGTGCCCGGCCCCAGATGGACTACTTCCTCATCAACGGCCCGGAGTTCGCGAAGCTGCTCGACCGGTACACCCAGCTGACCGGGCGCCCGCGCCTGCCCCAGCTGGCCATCTTCGGCCTGCACATGTCCGACAAGACCTTCCCCGACGTCAGCGACCAGAACTGGTGGCGCACGAAGATCACCGCGCACCGCAACGCCGGCTTCGCCTTCGACCATCACGTCAACGACAACCGCTGGCGGGCCGGGACCGGCGCGTGGGGCGGCTCGTGGTTCGAGTTCAGCCCGGTGCGCTGGCCCGACCCGGCCGGCTACCAGGCGTGGGCCGCCGACAACGGCGTGACGATGACCCTGGACTACAACCGCAACAACTCCAACCTCATGGCCGGCTGGGTGGGCGGGCCGCCGCCCGGGTACAGCTTCAAGGCGGCCGACCTCACCGGCGTCGCCGACAACGGCTCGGTGCCGGACTGGAGCAACCCCGCCACCCGCGCCTGGGTGTGGAACGTCTTCTGGACCAAGGCCCTGAACCCGGCGCTGCGCTACCCGGGCGCCGGTCTCTGGCTCGACGAGACCGACGAGCTGGGCCCCATCCCCTTCAACGCCGACTCCGCGAGCGGCAAGAAATGGTCGGAGCTGCGCAACGCGTACTTCTTCTACCTGCACAAGGGCGTCGGCGAGGAGGGCTGGGACCCGCAGACGGCCGGGCACATCGGCACCGCGAAGCGGCCGTGGACCTGGAGCCGCGGCGCGTCGGCCGGGCAGCAGCGCTACGGCCACTACTGGACCGGCGACATCGCGTCCACGTACGACGAGATGCAGCAGCAGATCCGCGGCATGCAGGTCGGCGGCCTGGGCGGCTTCCCCTTCTCCAACATCGACGGCGGCGGCTTCCACGGCGCGCCCGGGACCGGCCTGATCTCCGAGGCGTTCTACCGCAACTGGCCGGCCGCCTGGTCGAGCCTGTCGCCGATCTGGCGGCCGCACAGCGGGGCCAACACGTCCTCCCAGGGCGCCGTCGCGTCCCGCTGGCCGCTCGACCAGAACGCGGCCTGTCAGGCGGACTTCCGCAAGTACAGCGAGCTGCGGTACACGCTGCTGCCGTACATCTACAGTCTCGCCCACGAGGCCGCCGCCACCGGGATGCCGATGGCCCGCGCCATGGTCGTCGACTACCAGAACCGGCCGAACGCCTACTCGCACGACCTGCAGTACATGTGGGGGCCGTCGCTGCTCGTCGCGCCGGTGATCTCCGACGGCGGTGCCACCCAGAACGTGTGGCTGCCCGCCGGGAGCACCTGGTACAACTTCTGGGCCGACATCAAGCACGTCGGGACGGACGCCGCCGACCTGCCCTACGTCACGCACACCGGCGAGATCATCCTGTTCGTCAAGGCCGGCGCGATCCTGCCGAAGTATCCGTACGCGCAGAGCACCGCGTTCGTGAACAAGCGGCAGCTCGAGCTGGAGGTCTGGGCCGGCGCCGACGGCACCTTCAACCTCGTCGAGGACGACGGCGTCAGCGAGTCGTACCGCACCGCCGGCGCCAAGAGCACCACGGCCCTGACCTGGACCGACGGCGCGACGAGAGCCACGATCCGCCACCCGCAGGGCACCTACACCGGTGCACCCGCCACCCGCCGGTACGTCGTGCGCGTCCACGGGCTGACCGCCCCCGTCGGCATGCGGGTCAACGGCGGCGCGACGCTGCCGGCGTACACCAGCGAGGCCATCGCCATCACCAGCGGCGGCGGCACCGTGTGGGACGCCGGCCGGAAGGTCCTGTCCGTCGTCACCGCGGCCATCCCGGTCGTCACCGGCGGCGGTGTGGCGGCCACCGTCGAGCCGAGCGGGGCGGCCTTCCCGGCCGTCACCGGCGGCACGGTCTACCAGGCGGAGCGGGCCACGCTCAGCGGCGCCGTCATCGACACCCGCCACCCGGACTACACCGGCACGGGCTTCGTCGACTTCGCCGACACCTCGGCGAGCGGCGGCTACGTCCAGTGGACCGTCAGCGTGCCCACCGCCGGCACCCGGACGCTGACCTTCCGCTACGCCAACGCCGGCACCGCCAACCGCCCGCTGTCGATCTCGGTCAACGGCGCCACCGTCAACAGCGCCCTGGCGTTCAACCCCACCGGCGGCTGGGCCAACTGGGCGACCACCTCGTTCACCGCCAACCTGCCGGCCGGCAGCCAGGTCACCGTCCGGGCGACGACCACCGGCGCCAACGGCGCGAACATCGACAGCCTGACCATCGGCTGAGCCCACGACGCGGCGGCCGGCCGGTGACCCCACCGGCCGGCCGTCCGCGTGCTGTGACCCAGGTCACTCCCGGGGAGCCAACCTTCGGCGGCGCCGTGCGTCTATCGCTGCGGAAGCCGTTCCTCGTCCCCTGGGAGTGCCGTGATCCGCCTGAAGGTCCGTTCCGTCGCGTACGTCGCGTGCGCGGCCGCCGTCGCCGCGATCGGCGCGGTGTCCGCCGTCGCGTTCGCCGACGACGCGCCGTCGCCGTCACCGGTGTCCCCGCCGGTGTCCCCGCCGGTGTCCCCGCCGGTCCTGCCGTCACCGGTGCCACGGTCCTCGTCGGCGGTGCCGTCGCCGGGCCGGCCGTCGGTCCCGCCGTCGGCGGTGCCGTCGTCCGTCCTGCCGTCGCCGGTGCCACTGGCCTCGTCGGCGGTGCCGTCGCCGTCGCCGCGGCGGTGACGCCGGTCCGGAACCGCGGTATCGTCGCGTGCCCGTCCCCTGACCTGCGAGCATCATGACAGTCACGCTCCGCCTGCCCTGGCCGCTGCCGCGGGTGCTGCGCACGGTGCTGTCCGGCACGTCCGCGTCGCGGGGCACCCCGCGGCGGGACGGCCCGCCGGCGATCAACGAGCTGTATCACGCGCGGCGCCTCAGCCTGGTCCGGCTGGCCGTCCTCATGGTCGACGACCTGCCCACCGCCGAGGACGTCGTCCAGGACGTGTTCGCCGCGCTGTACCAGCGGCACGGCGCGGACCTGCGCACGGTCACCGACCCGCACGCCTACCTCACGGCCGGGGTGATGAACGCGGCGCGGTCGGTGCTGCGCCGGCGCCGCAGTGCCCGCGCCTACGTGCCGCCACCACCGGTCGTCGTGCCGGCCGCGGAGGACGAGGCGCTGCTGCCGGAGCAGGATCCGCAAGTCCTGGCGGCGCTGGCCCGGCTGACCGTCCGCCAGCGCCAGGTGGTGGTGCTGCGGTACTGGTCGGAACTGTCCGAACGGGAGATCGCGGAGGTGCTGCGGGTGTCCCCTGGAACCGTGAAGTCGACGGCCAACCGGGCGCTGACGATCCTGCGGGACGCGCTGTCGGGGCCGCGGCGATGAACACCGACCTCGAAGAGCGCCTGCGCTCGGCGCTGGCCGCCCGGGCGGCCGGGGTCACCCCGGAGCGGCTCCGCCCGGCGGTCCCCCCGACCGCGCTGCCGGCCCGCCGCCCGGCGGCGATGCTCGTGCGGCGGGCCGGCTGGGCCGCGGCGCTGCTGCTGCTCGTGGCCGTCACGATCGTCCTGCTGCGCCCGGCGGGTTCGCAGCCGCAACAGCCCCAGCAGCCGCCGCAGTCACCGACCGCGGTCACACCGTCGCCGCAGGTCTCGTCCGGCACGCCGGCAACGGGGCCGTCGCCGTCACCCAGCGCCCGCTAAAAGGAGATCAGTACGGAGATCAGTTCAGCGAGCAGACGGCGACGCAGACCGTTCTCGAGTCGGCCTGGGCGACGCCGACGTAGGAGCGGATCTGAAACTCGACCTTCTCGCCGCTGTAGTACCAGTGGCCCGGGGTGGTCCTCAGGGCGCCGCCACTGAACGTGTCCACGTGGCTCCACGGGACGCCCGCGGTGCCCCAGCCGTGCCGGATGTACAGCCGGGTGGAGGTGGCACCGGTGGCGCGGTAGGTGAACGTCACCCGCGAGTACGGTTCGCCCGGCTGCTTGTTCGTGGTGAGGTCGCTGATCTGGCCGGTCGGGTCCGGGGCGTCGGGCCCGCACACCGGCGGCGGGTTCGGCACGTCGCAGACCGGCACGGCGTGCGCCGCGGCCGGGCGCAGCACCAGCACGGTGGCCGCGACCACGAGGAGCGCGGTGGCGCGTCGGAGCAGGAACATCTGGTGGCCTTTCGATGGGTTCGGTGTCACTGCCCATCTGCACGCCCGCGCCGCGGCGGTGGTTCGATCGTGAACGTTCGCGAACCCGACACGCGGGCGGGCCGGCTACGACCTGCCCAGCAGGTGTGCGGCGCGCCGGGCGGTGGCCGGTCCCGCCAGCCACCCGGCCAGGCTGAACGGCGCGCCGAGCCGGTCGGCCAGCTCCACCGCCAGCATGGAGTGGCCGCCGAGGGCGAAGAAGTCGGCGTCCGGGTCGACCACGGGCACGTCCAGCACCGAAGCGAACAGGTCCTCGACCGCCTGGGAGGGGTCGCCGCCGGGCACGGGCGCCGGAGCCGGTGGTGGGGAGGCGGGGCGCGGCACGTCCGGCGAGAGCCCCAGGTCCGTGTCCGGGTCGTCGGCGACCTCGCCGGCCAGGGCGACGAACGCGTCCGCCCAGGCCGCCACGGTACCGGCGTCGAACACATCCGCCGCGTAGGTGAACGTGCAGCGCAGACCCTCGGGGCTGTCGCGGGCGTCCAGCTCCAGGTCGAGCCGGGCCCCGTCGTCCCCGGCCGCGTCCAGCGGCGTGATCGTCAGTCCGGCGGCCGTGGTCGCCGGCGGCGGGGTGTTGTGCAGGGTGCAGCCGACCTGGAACAGCGGGTTGCGCCCGGCCGGTCGCCGCGGGGCGAGGTGCCGCACGACGACGTCGAGGGGAAGCTCCTGGTGCTCGTACGCGTCCAGGCAGGCGGTCCGCACCGACGCCAGGTACGCGGCGAACGACGACGACTCCCGCGGGCGGCCGCGCAGGACGACGACGTTGGAGACGTAGCCGACGAGGCCGTGCAGCTCGGTGTGCCGGCGGTTGGCCAGCTGGGTGCCGACCAGGACGTCCCCGGCGCCGGTCAGCCGGGACAGCAGGACCTGGAACAGGGCGAGCAGGACCATGAACTGGGTGGCGCCGCCGCGGCGGGCGACCGCGTCGAGGCGGTCCCGCAGCGCCGCCGGCAGGAGGACGTCGTGGACCGCGCCGCGCAGGGCGTGACCGGCCGGGCGCGGGTGGTCGGCGGGCAGCGGCAGCGGGTCCGGCGGGTCGGCGAGCTGCGTCAGCCAGTACGAGAGGCCGCGCCGGGCCTGGTCGCTGTCGAGCCACTCGCGCTGCCATCGGGCGTACTCCGCGTACTGCGGCACCGCCGGGGGCAGCGCGGCGGGGCGGCCGGCGACGGCGGCGGTGTAGAGCTCACTGAGCTCGCCGGCGAGCACCCCGATCGACCAGCCGTCGACGATCGCGTGGTGGAACGTCAGCAGGAGCACCGCTTCCCGGTCGTCGAGCCGCTCCAGCCGGGCCCGCACCAGGGGACCCGTGGTCAGGTCGAACGGCGCCGCCTCCCCCGGCCCGGCGGCGGACATCTCCAGCAGCGACGGCGACGAGGCGGCGATGTGCTGCACGGGACGGTGATCCCGCAGCGGGAGAGTGGTGCGCAGGATGTCGTGCCGGCGCACCAGGTCGTCGAGCGCGTGCCGGAGCGCGTCCTCGTCGAGGGGGCCGGACAGGCGGCACCGCACGGGGGTGTTGTAGGCCGTGCTCGCCGGGGCGAGCCGGTGCAGGTACACCATGGCGCGCTGGCCGCACGACGCCGGCGCCGGGTCCTCGTCGGCCAGGCCGGCGGCGGCGCCGGACAGGCCCCGCCGCCACAGGCGCAGCCGCAGCTCCGCCCGCTGCGGTGCGGGCAGCCGGCGCGCCGCCTCCAGCGCCGACGTCACGGCAGGTCCCGGGGCGGCGCGACGGGCTGAGCAGCGGGCTGAGCGGCGGCCAGCGCGTCCGCCAGGTCGTCGAGGAAGGCCAGGTCGTCGCCGGCGGCCGGGGCGGTGAGCGACGCGGCGAGCCCGGCGATCGTCGGCCGGTCGAAGAACTCCCGCAGTGCCAGCGTGACACCGAGCCGGTCGCGGATCGCGGCGACCACCACGGTGGCGAGCAGCGAGTGGCCGCCCAGGTGGAAGAAGTCGTCGTGCACGCCGATGCGGGGCACGTCGAGGAAGCCGGCCCAGATGTCGTGCAGCTGCTGCTCCGTCGCCGTGCCCGGCGCGACGTAGGCGACCTCGTCGTCGCGGCCGCCGCCGGACTGTGCGGGCAGTGCCTGGAGGTCGAGTTTGCCGGTACGGGTCAGCGGCAGCCGCTCCAGCAGCACGAACTGCCCGGGCACCAGGTAGGACGGCAGCCGCCCGGCGAGCGCGGCGCGCAGGTCGGCGACGGACAGCGCCGGCTCGGCGCCGACCTCGACGTAGGCGACGAGGCGCTTGTCGCCGGCCGGTTCCCGGACCGTCACCACGGCCTCGCGGACGCCGTCGACGGTGCGCAGCGCGGACTCGATCTCGCCGGGTTCGATGCGGTACCCGCGGATCTTCACCTGCCGGTCCAGCCGGCCCAGGAACTGCAGGCTGCCGTCGGCGAGCCAGCGGACCTGGTCGCCGGTGCGGTAGAGCCGGCCGCCGGGCGGGCCGAACGGGTCGGGCACGAACCGTTCGGCGGTCAGGCCGGGCCGGTGCAGGTAGCCGCGGGCGAGTCCCGGGCCGCCGACGAGCAGCTCCCCCGCGACCCCGACCGGGACGGGTCGCAGGTCCGGGTCGAGGACGTAGGCGGTCGTGTTGGTGATCGGCCGGCCGATGGGCACGCTCGGCCCGGTCAGCGAGCCGGCGTCGACGGGATGGACCGTCGCGGAGACGGTGATCTCGGTCGGTCCGTACGCGTTGAGGAAGGACCGCGGTCCCCCGGCGTCCAGGACGCGGCGCGCCCGGTCCGGGTCGAGGACGTCACCGCCGACGATCAGGTGGCGCAGGCCCCGGAACACCTCGGGTTCGGCGTCGGCGACCAGGTTGAACAGCGCCGGGGTCAGGCGGACCACGGTCGCGCCGGCCGCGCGGACCGCCGCCGCCAGCTCCGCGGCACCGAGCGGCTGGTCGCCGGGGACGACGGCCAGCCGTGCGCCGTTGAGCAGCGCCGACCAGACCACGAACGTGGTGGTGTCGAAGGCCGGGTCGGCGGTGAACAGCACGACGTCGTCCGGGCCGATCGTGACGTGGTCGGTGTCCACGACGAGCCGCACCACGGCGCGGTGCGGGATGCCGACGCCTTTGGGCTGCCCGGTCGACCCGGACGTGTACATGATGTTGGCCAGGCTGTCCGGGGCCGACCCGGCGGGGACCGCACCGGCGGCGGGTTGCGCGAAGCCGACGGCGGGGAGCTGCCCGGCGAACCGGGACGGGTCGTGGGTGACGACGGCGGCGATGCCCGCGTCGCCGGCCATGAACCGCAGCCGTTCCTCCGGGTAGCCGGGGTCGAGGACCACGTAGGCGCCGCCGGCCTTGAGCACGGCGAGCATGCCCACGACCAGGTCCGCGCACCGCCCGGTGTGCAGGCCGACCGGCACGTCGGTGCGCACGCCCGCGTCGCGCAGGGCGGCGGCGAGGTCGTCGCTGCGGGCGTCGAGCTCCCGGTACGTCCACGTGAGGGCGCCTTCGGTGACCGCGACCGCGTCGGGTCGCCGCGCGGCCTGGGCCCGGAAGAGCCCGTCGAGCACCGGATGCTCCGGCTGCCGCCGGGCCGTGGTGTTCCACCCGGCGACGATCCCGGCGGACTCGTCCGGCGACAGCAGCGACGGTACCGACGCCGCGTCGTCGATCCGGGTGCACATGGCCTCCAGGAGGCGCACCCACCCTCGGGTGAACCGGTCGATCGTCGGCGCGTCCCACAGGTCGGTCGCGTACTGCAGCTCGACGACGAGGCCGGCGCCGGTGTCGTTGACGGTGCACGACATGTCGAGCTTCACGGTGTCCGTCGCGGTGTCGCGCGGGCGCAGGGTGGCGCCGTGCATGGTCACGCCGCGCAGGTCGTCGTCGAGGACCTGGAAGATGACCTGGAACAGCGGGTGGCGGCTCGGGTCGCGGTGCGGGGCGAGCGCGCCGACGACCCGGTCGAACGGCGCGTCCTGGTGGTCGAACGCCGCCTTGCAGGTGTCGGCGGTGCGGCGGACCACGTCGCGCAGGGTCGGCCGGCCGCCGAGGTCGGTGCGCAGCACGAGCATGTTGAGGAACAGGCCGATGATGCCGTGCAGCTCGTGCCGGCCGCGGTTGGCGATCGGGGTGCCGACCACGACGTCCGCCTGGCCGCTGTACCTGGACAGCAGGACGTTGAAGCCGGCGAGCAGGGTCATGAACAGCGTGACGCCCTCGTCGCGGCTCAGCCGGCGCAGCCGGTCGGCGAGGTCCGGGGCGATCTCGGTGCGCCACGTCGCGCCCCGGAAGCTCTCGACCGGCGGGCGTGGCCGGTCGGTCGGCAGGTCCAGTGTGGACAGTCCGTCGAGCTTCTCCCGCCAGTACCGCAGGTGCGGCTCGACGGCGCCGCGTTCGACGAGGTCGCGCTGCCAGGCGGCGTAGTCGGCGTACTGCAGCGGCAGCGGTTGCAGGCGGGGCGCCGTGCCGGTGCGGCGCGCGTCGTAGCGGGCGACGAGCTCGCGGATGAAGATGGCGAGGGACCAGTCGTCGGCGATGATGTGGTGCAGGGTGACCAGCAGGACGTGGCGCCGCTCGGCGACCCGCACCAGGCGGAACCGCGCGAGGGGCAGCCGCTCCAGGTCGAAGGGCCGGGCGTGCTCCCGCGCCACCAGCTCCGCGATCGCGGCGTCGGTGTCCGGACCGGGCGGCGCGGCCAGGTCGGTGACCGGCAGCGGCACGTCGAGGGTGTCGGCGACGAGCTGCCGCAGGACCCCGCCGTCGGCTGCGAAGCAGGTGCGCAGGCTCTCGTGCCGGTCGACGCAGTCGCGCAGCGCCTCGGTGAGGTCACCGACGTCGAGGTCGCCCTCGATGTCGACGGCGCCGCCCAGGTTGTACGTGGACGTGCCCGGCGCGAGCTGGTCGTAGAACCACAGCCGTTCCTGGGCCAGCGACGCGACGCTGGCGAGGAAGTCGACCTCGTCCGGCTCCTGGACGACGACCGGCGCGGCCGGCTCCTCGACGACGACCGGCGCCGGTGCCGGCAGCCAGGACTTGAGCTCGCCGGCCAGGTACAGGTCCCGGCTCTGCCGCCGCCGCACCTTGCCGCTCGTGGTGCGGGGCAGGCCGCCGGGCTTGAGCAGCAGCGCGGCGGTGACGCCGACCTGGTGCTCCTCGGCGACCCGCCGGTTGACCGCGCGGAGCACCTCGTCGTAGCGCACCTCGTTGCGGCCGAGATCGCCGTGGTCGTCGGCGACGAGCCGGACCCGGGCGGCGGTCTCGGCGACGACGCCGAGGCACGGCTGCCCGTTGTGCTGGTAGCCGAAGACCGCGGACCGGCCGGCGGCGAGCGCCGGGTGCGCCGCCTCGACGGTCAGCTCGATGTCCTGCGGGTAGTGGTTGCGCCCGTCCAGCACGATCATGTCGTCCAGGCGGCCCAGCACGTAGAGCTGCCCGTCGCGCCGGAAGCCGAGGTCGCCGGTGCGCAGGAAGCCCGGCACCCCGTCGAGGTCGACGCCGACCTTCGCCGCGTTGACGGCGGGCTGCTGCCAGTAGCCGGGGGTGACGCTGGGCCCGGCGACCCAGATCTCGCCTGGCCGGTCCGGCGGGCATTCCCGCCGGGTCTGCGGGTCGACGATCCGCACGTCGACGTTGGCCGGTGGGCGGCCGCAGGCGGACAGCCGCCGGTGCCGCGCGCCGGCGGCCGGTGGGCGAAGCAGGCCGTCGCGTTCCAGGGTCTCCGCGTCGAGGTCGACGTACCGGGCGTCGTCCGGCCGGCGGCCGCTGCTCACCATGAGGGTCGCCTCGGCCAGCCCGTAGCAGGGCAGGAACGCGGCCTCGTCGAACCCGGCGGGGCCGAACGCGTCGGCGAAGGCGCGCAGCGTGTCCCAGCGCACCGGTTCGGCGCCGCACAGCGCGTACCGCCAGGCGCTGAGGTCCAGGCCGGCCCGCTGCCCGGGGGTGGTCCGCCGGACGCACAGCTCGTAGCCGAAGTTGGGTCCGGTGCTGATGTTCGCCCGGTAGCGGGTCATCGCCTCCAGCCAGGCGACGGGACGCATCACGAACGCCATCGGCGGCATCAGCGCGATGAACCCGCCGAGGTAGAAGCACATCAGCATCTGGCCGAGGCCCATGTCGTGGAACAGCGGCAGCCAGCCGACCACGCGCGGCTCGGTGATCGGGTCGACGGCCATGCCGAGGGCGCCGGCGGTGGCGGACGAGTTCGCGAGCACGTTGCCGTGCGTGATCACGACGCCCTTCGGCTCGCTCGTTGATCCGGACGTGTACTGCAGCAGGATCGGCGCGTCGGGGCCGAGGTCCGGGTCCCGCCACTGCCCGGCCAGGTCCGGTGCGAGGGCGTGCATCGTCGCCCTGGCGCCGACGCCCAGCTCGTCGACCGCCGGCGCGTCGAGCAGCTCCGGGGTGGTGAGCACGATGGCCGGTTCGGCGTCCTTGACGATGCCGAGCAGCCGCGACAGGGCCGTCCGCCCGGCGGACGGCCCGTCCGGGTAGGGCACCGGGATCGCGACGACCCCGGCGTACGCGCAGGCGAGGAAGGCCACGACGAAGTCGGGCGAGGTGGGCAGCACCAGCAGCGCCCGGTCGCCGGGCCGGACCTGCCGCAGCAGCGTCACCGCGCCGGCGCGGGCCAGGCGGTCCAGCTCGGCGTAGGTGAGCTCGGCCGTCGCCTCGCCGTCGCGGTCCAGGAACGCGCAGGCGGGGCGGTCCGGCTGCCGGGCGGCCTGCGCGCGCAGCGCCGCCACCAGGCTGCGGTGCCCGCGCGAGGCGAGGACCGGGTGACGTTCGTCGGTGTCCACGGCGTACGGGTGCCTTCCTAGGAGACGGGCCTGCGGGACGGATGCGGGCGGCGCGGCGGCACCCGGGTCATCGCCGGGTCACCCGCTGGCGGGCCACCGGCACGATCTCGGTGCTGACGAAGTCCGAGCGGGTGTCGCCCAGCTCGCCGAGGCCCTTGGCGAGAGTGGCGACCGTCGAGCACTCGAAGATCATGCTCAGCGGCATCGCCTTGCCGAGCCGTTCGTTGACCCGGGCGACGACCCGCATCGCGACGAGTGAGTGCCCGCCGAGGGCGAAGAAGTCGTCGTCGACGCCGACCCTCGCCACGCCGAGGACGTCGGCCCAGATCTCGGCCAGTCGCTGCTCCAGCTCGTCGCGCGGGGCGAGGTAGGGCCGGGCGGCGACGAGCACCTCGGCGGTGCCCCGGGCCCGCAGCGCGGCCACGTCGACCTTGCCGTTGGCGCTGGCCGGCAGCTCCGGCAGCGGCACGAAGCCGTCGGGCACCATGTACTGCGGCAGCCGTTCGCGCAGCCGGTCGTACCACCGCTCCACGGGTGCCGGCTCGGACCGGTCGCCGACCGCGACGTAGGCGACCAGGCGGGTGCCGGTGTCGTGCTCGCGGTCCAGGACCACGACGCCGGCGGCGCCGGTGACGTCCCGGACGGCGGCCTCGACCTCACCCAGCTCGATCCGGAAGCCGCGGATCTTCACCTGGGTGTCGGCGCGGCCGAGGTACTCGATGACCGGCCCGGCGGCGGTCTGCCGGTGCCGGACCAGGTCGCCGGTGCGGTACAGCCGGGCGCCGGGCGTGTCGCTGAACGGGTGCGGCACGAACGCCGCCGCGGTCTCCCCCGCCCGGCCCAGGTAGCCGCGGGACACGCCCGGGCCGCCGACGTACAGGGTGCCGGGCACGCCGGGCGGCACCAGGCCCATCGCGTCGTCGAGCACGTACGCCTCGGCGTTCGGGTACGGCCCGCCGATGAGGCTGCGGAAGTCGTCGGATCCGGCCGCCTCGTCGGGTGCGGTGTCCCGCACGACCAGGTACGTGCTGTCGATGGTGGCCTCGGTCAGCCCGTAGGAGTTGACGACCTCGGCGCCGGCCGGCAGCAGCGGGCGCAGGTCGGCGAGCTCCTGGTGGTAGATCGTGTCCGAGCCGACGACGAGCAGCTTGAACGTGTCCAGGCGCTGCCCGCTCGCCAGGAGGTGCTGGGCCAGGCCCTTGACGACCAGCGGGACGAACTCGGCGAAGTCGATCCGCTCGCGGCGCACCAGGTCGAGCAGCGCCGGGGGGTCGAGCAGCGTCCCGCGCGGGCACAGCACGAGCTTGGCGCCGGAGCACAGGGCGCGGACGACGTCGCCGACGAAGACGTCGAAGCCGAACGCGGCCATCTGCAGCACCGCGGACACCCGGCCGGGCAGCCGGTAGGCCGACGCCCAGCCCTCGTACACCGACAGCAGGCCGCGATGGTCGACCAGGACACCCTTGGGCCGCCCGGTGGAGCCCGAGGTGAACAGCACGTAGGCCAGGGCGTCCGGCACCGCCCAGCCGCGTTCGGCGACCGTGTCCGGGACCGTGTCGAGGCAGAGGCTGTCGACCGGCATGCCGTCGAGCCCGGCGAGGTGGGTGGTCGTGGTGACCACGACGGTGACCGCCGCGTCGGCGAGCATCGCGACCCGGCGCTCCCGGGGTCCGTCGACGTCCAGCGCCACGAACGCGCCGCCGGCCTTCCACACCCCGAGGACCGCGACGATCAGGTCCACGGAGCGCTCGACCAGGACGCCGACGGCGGTGTCGGTGACCACGCCCCGTTCGCGCAGGGCACCGGCCAGCCGGTCGGCGCGCTCGCCGAGCTCGCGGTAGGTCAGCCGGTCCTCGCCGTGGACGACCGCGACGGCGTCCGGGGCCTTGCGGGTCTGCGTCTCGATGAGGTCGACGACGGTCCGCGCCGGTGACCGGCCGGTCCGCTCGCCCACCGCCGCGCGCAGCAGCGCGTCGCGTTCGGCGCCGGTGACCACGGGCACGTCGCCGCAGCGGGCGTCCGGGTCCTGCGCGAGGGCCTGCAGCAGGCGGGTGAAGCGTTCGGCGAGCAGCTCCGCGGTGGCCCGGTCGTACAGGTCGGCGCTGTACTCCAGCTCGCCGTCCAGTCCGCCGCCGGCCCGTTCCCGCAGCCCGAACGACAGGTCGAACTTCGCGGTGGACGTCTCCTCCGGCTCCTGCCGCATCGCCAGGCCGTCCAGGGCCACCTCGACGTCGGTGGTGTTCTCCAGCGACAGCATCACCTGGAACAGCGGGTGCCGCGACCGCACACGGGTCGGGTTGAGCACCTCGACGAGCCGCTCGAACGGCACGTCCTGGTGCTCGTAGGCGCCCAGGTCGGCCTGCCGGACCCGGCCGACGAGCTCGCGGAAGGTCGGGTCGCCCGAGGTGTCGGTGCGCAGGACCAGCGTGTTGACGAAGAAGCCGATCAGGCCGTCCAGCGCGTCGTCGGTACGCCCGGCGACCGGGCTGCCGAGGGGGATGTCGGTGCCCGCGCCGAGGCGGGTCAGCAGCGCGGCCAGGCCGGCCTGCACGACCATGAACAGGCTCGCGCCGCACTGCCGGGCCACGTCGAGCAGGGCGGTGTGCAGCGCCGCGGGCAGCTCGAACGGCACGACCTGACCGGCGTAGCTGGACTCGGCGGGACGCGGCCGGTCGGCCGGCAGCGCCAGTTCCTCCGGCAGGTCGGCGAGGGTGTCGCGCCAGTACGCCAGCTGCCGCGACGCCAGGCTCGCCGGGTCGTCCTCCCGGCCGAGCAGGTCCCGCTGCCACAGGGTGAAGTCGGCGTACTGCACCGGCAGCGGCGTCCACCGCGGCGCCCGGCCCTGCAGCCGGGCCGTGTACGCCTCGGCCAGGTCGGCGGCGAGTGGCTCCATCGACCAGGCGTCGGCGGCGATGTGGTGCAGCACCACGGTCACCACGTGCTCCTCCGGCGCGACCTTGAACAGCGACACGCGGATCGGCGGCTCGGCGGTGAGGTCGAACGCGTGCCCGGCCGCCGCCAGCCGCGCGGCGGCCACCTTGCGGCGGGTCGTGGTCGCCGTGGTGAAGCCGACCTGTGCCGCGTCCGCCGGCACGATCCGTTGCAGCGCGACGCCGTCGACCTCGACGACGGTGGTCCGCAGGCTCTCGTGCCGCGCGACGAGGTCGGTGAACGCGGCGCGCAGCGCGTCGGCGTCCAGCGCGCCGGTGAGCCGCAGCGACATGGAGATGTTGTACGTGGCGCTGGGACCCTCGAAGCGGTGCAGGAACCACAGCCGCTGCTGGGCGTAGGACAACGGCACCTGCTCCGGGCGCCGGTCGGGCACGGTCACCGCGGGACGGCGGCTCTCCGCGGGGCGGGCGGCCGCCGCGTCCAGCGCCGCGGCCAGGCCCGCGACCGTCGGGGTCTCGAACAGCTGCCGGATGGCCAGTTCGACGCCGAGCGCCGAGCGCACCCGGCTGGCCAGCCGGGTCGCCAGCAGCGAATGCCCGCCGAGGTCGAAGAAGCTGTCGTCGGCGCCGACCTCGGCGACGCCGAGCACCTCGGCGAACAGCTCGCACAGCGCCTGTTCGCGCGGCGTGCGAGGGGCGCGGCCGGCGCCGCCGTCGTGGGCGGGGGCCGGCAGCGCCCGCCGGTCCAGCTTCCCGTTCGGGGTCAGCGGCAGCCGGTCCAGCGGCACCAGCGCCGACGGCACCATGTAGGCGGGCAGCAGCCCGGCCAGGTGGGTGGTCAGTGCCGCGGCGGGGGCGTCGCCGGTGACGTAGCCGACGATGCGTTTGTCGCCGGGCCGGTCCTCGCGCAGGACCGCGGCCGCGTCGGTGACGCCGGGGCAGCTCAGCAGCGCCGCCTCGATCTCGCCGAGCTCGATCCGGAAGCCGCGCAGCTTGACCTGGTCGTCGGCGCGGCCCAGGTAGTCCAGTTGGCCGTCGCCGGTCCAGCGGGCGAGGTCGCCGGTGCGGTACATGCGCTCGCCCGGCAGGCCGTAGGGGTCGGGGACGAACCGGTCGGCGGTGAGCGCCGGCCGGTGCAGGTAGCCGCGGGCCAGGCCGTCGCCGGCGACGAACAGTTCGCCGCGGACGCCGGGCGGCACCGGGCGCAGGTGCTCGTCCAGGACGTACACGCGCAGGTCCGGCAGGTTGACCCCGATGGTGGAGCCGGTGGCCGCGGCGGCGCCGCCCCGGTCCAGCGCGTGGTAGGACACGTGCACGGTGGTCTCGGTGATCCCGTACATGTTGACCAGGCGCGGCGCGTCGTCGGCGTGGCGGGAGTACCAGTCCTCCAGGCGGGTCAGGTCGAGGGCCTCCCCGCCGAAGATGACGTACCGCAGCCGCAGGCGGCTGCCCGGGTTCTCCCGGTCGGCGGCGGCCAGCTGGTGGAACGCCGACGGGGTCTGGTTGAGCACCGTGACCCGCTCGCGTTCCAGCAGGCGCAGGAACGCGGCCGGGTCGCGGCTGACGGCCGTCGGCACGACGACGAGGCGGCCGCCGTGGGCGAGGGCGCCCCACAGCTCCCACACGGAGAAGTCGAACGCGTAGGAGTGGAACAGCGTCCAGGTGTCCGCCGGCCCGAACTCGAACCACCGCCGGGTGCCGGCGAACAGCCGCGCCACGTTGTGGTGGCTGATCATGACGCCCTTGGGGCGGCCGGTGGACCCGGACGTGTAGATCACGTACGCGGTGTCGTGCGGGTGCAGCGGCCGGGTCCGCTCGTCCTGGCCGAGGTCGGCCGCGGACCGCCCGGCGGTGTGCCGCGGGTCGTCGACCGCCAGGTGCGGGACGCGGCCCGCGGCCGGTGCGGTGGCGGTGGTGGTCAGCACGACCACCGGCGCGGCGTCGTCGAGGGTCGCGGCGATGCGGTCGGCCGGGTGGCCAGGCTCGATCGGCAGGTAGCCGGCGCCGGTCTTCAGCACCGCCAGCAGCGCCGCGACCATGTCCCGCGAGCGGGGCAGGAGCAGCGCGACGAGCGTGCCCGGTCCGGCGCCGTGCTCCAGCAGGGCGCGGGCGAGCCGGTTGGCGCGCGCGTTGAGCTCCGCGTAGGTCTCCTCGCCGGTCTCGTCGGCCAGCGCCGGCGCCGCCGGGTGCGCCGCGGCCGCCCGCTCGAACAGCTCCGGCAGCAGGTCACCGGGGGCGAACGAGGCCGGCTCGCCGCGGACACCGCTGACGGCGGCGGCCCGCTCGGCCGGCTCGAGGATGTCGATGTCCGCGATCGGCCGGCCGGGGTCGGCGGCGACGGCGCGCAGGACGCGGACCAACCGGTCGGCGATGGCGGTGACGGTGGCCCGGTCGAACAGGTCGGTCCGGTACTCGACCGTGACGTCCAGCCCGGCCGCCTCGATCTCCGTGACCTCGAACGTCAGGTCGACCTTCACCGCGCCGGTGTGCACGGGGTGCACGGCGACGTCGAGGCCGGGCATGGCCGCGGCGGTGCGCAGCGCGTGCCGCTGCTCGGTGTCCAGGGTGAGCATGACCTGGAACAGCGGGTGGTGGGCGAGGGTCCGGGCCGGGTTGAGGTCCTCCACGAGCCGCTCGAACGGCAGGTCCTGGTGGGCGTAGGCGGCCAGGTCGGTGTCGCGGACCTGGCGCAGCAGGTCGGTGAAGGTCGGGTCGCCGCCGGTGTCGGCCCGCAGCACGAGCGTGTTGACGAAGAACCCGACGAGGTCGGTGAGGCTGTCGTCGGTACGCCCGGCGATGGGCGAGCCGATCGGGATGTCGATGCCCGCGCCGAGCCGGGTCAGCAGGGCGGCGAGCGAGGCGTGCAGCACCATGAACGTGGACGCGTTGTGGTCGCGGGCCAGGTCCCGGATCGCCGCGGACAGCTCGGCGGGGACGGTGACGCTGACCCGGTCGCCGTCGTGGCCCGCGACCGCCGGGCGGGGCCGGTCGGTGGGCAGGTCCAGCTGCTCGGGCAGGCCCGCGAGGGCGGCGCGCCAGTGCTCCAGCTGCGCCCGGGCGGTGCCGTCCGCCTGTCCCAGCAGCCGGTGCTGCCAGACGGCGTAGTCGGCGTACTGCACCGGCAGCGGCGTCCACGCCGGGGCGTGCCCGCCGGCACGGGCGGTGTAGGCGACGGTCAGGTCGGCGGCGAGGGGGCCCATCGACCAGGCGTCGCCGGCGATGTGGTGGATGAGCAGCGACAGGACGTGGTCGGTGGCGCCGGCCCGCAGCAGGGTGGCCCGCAGCGGGGTCTCGGTGGCGAGGTCGAACGCGTGGCGGGCCTCCGCGGCGAGCGCCGCGTCCAGCCCGCCGGGGCCGCAGTCGAGGACCGTCAGCGCGGGCCGGGCCCGGTCGGCGGGCAGGACGATCTGGTGCACGCCGTCGCCGTCCTCGGCGAAGACGGTGCGCAGGCTCTCGTGCCGTTCCAGCACGTCGTGCAGCGCGGCCGTCAGCGCCTCGACGTCGAGGGTGCCGCGCAGCCGCAGCGCGCCCGGGATGTTGTAGGCGGCGTTCGCGCCCTGCATCTGGTACAGGAACCACAGCCGCTGCTGGGCGTAGGAGGCGGGGACCCGTGCGGGCCGTCCGGTGCCGAGCAGCGCCGGGCGGACCGGTGCGCCGCCGTCGCCGAGCCGCTCGGCGATCCCGGCGACGGTCGGCGTTTCGAACAGCGCGCGGATCGGGATCTCGACGGCGAACGCGGACCGGATCCTGCCGACCAGTCGCGTGGCGAGCAGGGAGTGCCCGCCCGCGGTGAAGAAGTCGTCGAGGACGCCGAGGTCGGGCCGGTCGAGGATCTCCGCGCACATCGTGAGCAGCCGCGCCTCCACCGGGGTGCGCGGAGCGACGTAGGTGCGCGGGTTGCGGCCCGTGGTCAGCGGCAGCGCGGCGAGCGCGTGCCGGTCGGTCTTGCCGCTGGTCAGCGCCGGCAGCGCGGGCAGGGTGACGAAGTGGCTGGGCAGGCACGCCGGCGGCAGCAGCGTGCGGAGCCGTTGCAGGAGGGCGTCGGGGTCGAGGGCCGCACCGGCGGCGAGGTAGGCGACGAGCTGCTGGTCCTCACCCGCGGGGCGGGTCAGGACGGCGGCGTCGGTCACCCCGGGCAGGGTCCGCAGCGCGGCCTCGACCTCGCCGAGCTCGACCCGGACGCCGCGGACCTTCACCTGGGTGTCGCCGCGGCCGATGAACTCCAGCTCGCCCTGCGCCGACCAGCGGACCAGGTCGCCGGTGCGGTACATGCGCTCGCCGGGCGCGCCGGCGGGGTCCGGCAGGAACGCGGCCGCGGTGAGGTCGGGCCGGTTGAGGTAGCCGCGGGCCAGCCCCTTGCCGGCGACGTACAGCTCACCGGCGGTGCCGGTGGGCACCGGGTTGAGCTCGTCGTCGAGCACGTACGCGCGGACGCCGCTGATCGGGCGGCCGATCGGCACCGCCGCGGTGGGCGGCGTCCCGGGCCGGCACCGCCAGAACGTCGACTCGATCGACGCTTCCGTCGGGCCGTAGAGGTTGTACAGGTCGATGTCCATGACCTCGAAGAACCGTTCGACGAGACCGCTTCCGAGGGTCTCGCCGCCGCACAGCACGTGCCGCAGCGTGGTGCAGCCGGCGGCGTCCGGCTCGGCGAGGAACTCGCGCATGGTGCTGGGGACGAACTGCACCGAGGTCACGCCGGCGCGCTGGATGAGCGACACCAGGTAGCGCGGGTCGTGGTGGCCGTCGTGGTCGGCGACGACCAGTACCGCGCCGACGCACAGCGGCCAGAACAGCTCGTGCACCGACGGGTCGAAGGTCAGCGGGGTCTTGAGCATCGTCCGGTCGTGGGCGGTGAGCCGCACCTCGCTCTGCCACCAGCGCAGCGTGTTGACGATCCCGTGGTGGGGCACGGCGACGCCCTTGGGCCTGCCGGTGGAGCCGGAGGTGTAGATGACGTACGCGGCGTTGCCCGGCAGCAGGCCGCGGCCGGTGTCGCCGAGGTCGCCGGTGCCGTGCCCGGCCAGCGCGGCGGCGGTCGAAGGGTCGTCCAGCACCAGGACCGTGCCGGCGGCGGCCGGGAGCCGGCCGGCGACCTCGGCGGTGCTCAGCACCACGACGGGCCGGGCGTCGCCGAGCAGCTGCTCCAGGCGGGCCGGCGGGTGGGCGATGTCCAGCGGCAGGAACGCCGCCCCGGCCTTCGTGGTGGCCAGGGCCGCGACCACCAGGTGGGTGGAGCGGGGCACCGCGAGGGCGACGACGCGTTCCGGGCCGGCGCCGTGCTCGCGCAGCAGCCGGGCCAGCCGGTTGGCGCGGGCGTTGAGGTCCGCGTACGTCAGCGTCTCGTCGCCGGACATGACGGCGAGGGCGTCGGGGGTACGCCGTGCCTGCGCCTCGAACAGCGCGGGCAGCGTCGCCTCCACCATCGTCCCGGCGGCGGCGACGACCCGCGGCGCCGCAGCGGCGGGGACCGCGACCGGCGGCGCGACCAGGTGCTCGGCCGGCTCGTCCGGGCGGCTCAGCAGGTCGTCGAGGAGCCGCTCGTAGGCGGCGATGTGGCCGCGGACCGTCGACTCGTCGAAGATCTCCGCGTCGTACTCGAACGTGATGGTCATCGTGCGGCCGACGCAGAGGATGTCGACCTCGAAGTCGGCCTTCGTGTAGCGCCGTGACGTGCGCAGCACCCGCAGGTCGAGGCCGTCGACGGACGGGGTGCCGGCGGGACGGTCGAGGTTGAAGAACGAGCCGAACAGGCGCATGCCGGGTCCGAGGGCGGCGAGGTGCTCCCGGATCGCCTCGACGGTGAAGCCCGGGTGCAGGTACGCCTCGACCAGCGTGCGCTGCATGCCCTCGACGTACCGGCGGGCGCTGACACCGCGGGGCAGCCGGCTGCGGATCGGCAGCACGGTGCTGCAGTTGCCGACCAGGCGGTCGTCGCCGTCGTGGTCGCGCTGGGCGAGGGGCACCCCGACGACCACGTCGTCGCCGGCGAGCCGGTGCAGCAGCAGGCCGTACGCGGCGAACATGACGGTGAACGTGGTGACGCCCCACCGCCGGCTCTCCGCGGTGGCCAGGTCCGCGATCCGCTGGTCGACGGCGAACTCGATCCGCCCGCCCTTGCGCGCGGTCCGTGCGGGGCGGGGCCGGTCCGCGGGCAGGTTCAGGATCGGGAACCCGTCGGCGAAGTGCGCCGTCCAGTACGCGGTGTCGGCCCGGCCGGCAGGGCCGTCGACGCGTTGCGCCTGCCGCTGGACGAAGTCCCGGTAGCGGGCCGGTGCGGGCAGCGCCGGCGGGGTGCCGGCGCGGCGCGCGGCGTAGCAGTGCAGCAGCTCGTCGAGCACGACGCTGAACGACCAGCCGTCGATGACCGAGTGGTGCACCGCCAGGTACAGGGTGTGCTGCTCCGGGCCGAGCCGCAGCAGCGCCGCCCGGAGCACCGGCCCGGTCGCCAGGTCGAACACCTCGCCGGCGCGTTCCCGCAGCCAGGCGTGCATCCGCGCGGGCCCGTCGTATCCGCCGGGTCCGCAGACGAGGTTGACCAGCGGCAGGTCCACCGGCGACGGCGGGTCGACGCGCTGGCCGGAGCCGTCGGTGAGGAAGACGGTCCGCAGGCTGTCGTGCCGCGCGACGACCTCGTCGAGGGCCCCGCGCAGCGCGGCGGTGTCCAGTACGCCGTCCAGCGCGAGCAGGATCGTCTCGTTGTACGCGAGCGAATGGTCGGGGCTCATCTGGTCGAGCAGCCAGATGTCGCGCTGCGCGTGGCTGAGCGGGTAACTGTCCCCGCTGTCCACCGGACTGGCGGCGCTGTCCACCGGGCGGGCGGTGCTGTCCGCCGGGCGGGCGGTGCTGTCCGCCGGGCGGGCGGTGCTGTCCGCTGGGCGGGCGGTGGCGTTCGCGCCGGGGAAGAAGCCGGCCGCGGTCATCGCCTCGACGGTCTCGGTGACCGCGGCGACGATGCGGTCCACGTCGGCGTCGGTGTGCGCGAGGGACAGGAAGCAGTTGCGGCCTTCCCAGATGTACAGCCCGCGCTCGACCAGCATCATGTAGAACAGCTCGACGGTCTCCGACAGCGGCGCCTCCTGCAGGAACCGCAGCCGGAACAGCGACCCGAAAACCCCGGTCCGCACCGGCACGCCGGCCGCGGCGAAGACGTCGTCGAGCCTGCGCCCGAGGTCCGCCACCCGGCGGTTGAGGTCCTCCTGCGCCGACGGGCCCAGCCGGAGCAGCTCGCGCAGCACGGCCCGGCCGGCGACCATGGCGAGGGGGTGCTTGCAGAAGGTGCCGGTGAAGAACGTGCGGACCGAGTGCGGGTAGGGCGCGCCGTCGAACTGCCAGGCGCCGCCGTCGACGGCGTTGAGGAAGCGGGCCGCGCCGGCGACGACACCGATCGGCATCCCGCCGCCGACGACCTTGCCGTAGGTCGTCAGGTCCGCCTCGATGCCCCACATGGCCTGCGCGCCGCCCGGGTGCATCCGGAACCCGGTGATCACCTCGTCGAAGATCAGCGGTACGCCGGTCTGCGCGGTCAGCGCGCGCAGCTCCCGCAGGAACTCGACGGGCTGGTGGTCGGGGCGGCGGCTCTGGACCGGCTCGACGAGCACGGCGGCGAGCTCGCCCGCCCGGTCGCGCAGCACCTCGAGGGAGGCGGGGTCGCCGTAGGGCAGCACGAGCGCGTTGGCGCTCACCTCGGGCGGCACGCCGGGCGCCATCGGCACCGACTCGCCGGAGGCACCCTCGATGTCCTGGCGGGCCAGGATCGGGTCGGCGGAGCCGTGGTACGCGCCGGCGAACAACGCGATCCGGTTGCGGCCGGTGACCGCGCGGGCCAGCCGGACCGCGACCATGACCGCCTCGGATCCGGTGTTGCAGAACAGCACCCGCTCCTTGCCGGTCAGCTCCCGGATCAGGCCGGCGAGCTCGGCGGCCAGGGGCGTGTGCGGGCCGAGCTGCATGCCCTCGCCGAGCTGCGCGACGATCGCCTCGTTGACGAACGGCTCGTTGTGGCCGAAGAGGTTGACGCCGAAGCCCATGGTGAGGTCGATGTACTCGTTGCCGTCCACGTCGCGGACCTTCGAGCCCTGCGAGCCGGTCACGACGATCGGGTACCGCGTGTTGCGCAGCTGCGGGTACGGCTGCGGCGCGTGCCGGACGTCGGCGTGGCCGCCGCGCTCGCCGGTCGCGTGCGCCATCGAGCCACGGGTGCGGTCGGTGAACCTGGCGATGAGCGCGTCGGCGAACGCCCGCTGGGGCCGCCCCAGGCCGGTCTTCGGCGCGGACGTCTTGGGCTGGAACGCGACGTAGGTGTCCTTGGGCGCCAGGGCGATGGCGGGCCGCGACGGCTCCACCGCCGCCGCGCCGCGCCCGGCGGTCGCGGGCAGCGGTGGCACCACCGTCGCCGGGCCCTGCCCGGGGGTGCCGGTGCCGAGCTGGTCGTAGACCCGGTTCATCAGCCGCAGGTGGTCGTCCATCACCCGGAGGTGGGCGTCGAGCAGGCGAGCGAGCGGGTCGGTGCCGTCGGCCGCGGCCCGCACCGGTGCCTGCGGCTGTGCCTGCGCCTGCGCCTGCGCCTGCGGGGAGTACCGCGCCAGGACATCGGCCGGCGCGTGTTCGTGGACGTACGCCGCCACCCGGCGCAGCGTGTTGACGTCCTCGAAGAGCTGGCTGATCGGGATGGCGACCTGGAACGTCTTCTGGATGGTCTGCAACGTCTGGAACAGCGTCATGGAGTCGGCGCCCAGCTCCAGGAACGACAAGTCGGGGTCGACGGCGCCGTCGGCCTCCAGCAGCGTCGACACGACCTGCCCGAGGGCGGCCAGGATCGGGTCCGGAGAGGATGTCTGGTGCTCCACGATGACCTCGGATGTCGTCTGCGGCGGGTTGGCCGCCGGCCCGGATGACGGCAGCCAGTGCCGTTTGCGCTCGAACGGGTAGGTCGGCAGCGGCACCCTCGACCGGCGGTGCCCGTGGTGGACGGCCGCCCAGTCGACGGGCCGGCCCGCGGCGTACAGGCGGGCGAGGCCCTCGGTGAGGACCTCCCAGTCCTCGGCGCCGCGGCGCAGCGACGGCAGCCACAGCCCGGCGCCGATCTCGCGCCGGCCCATGCCGAGCAGCGCCTGCTGCGGGCCGATCTCGATGAACGTGGTGCAGCCGCGCTCGGCCAGGGTGCGCAGCCCGTCGGCGAACCGCACGGCCGCCTCGAGGTGCCGCTCCCAGTACGCGGCGTCCGGCTGGTGGGTGCTGTCGAACACCCGCCCGTCGAGGTCGCTGACCAGGTCGATCCACGGCTGCCGGTACTGCAGGGCGCGGGTCGCCGGCGCGAACGCCTCGCGGGCGGCGCGCATCATCGGCGAGTGGAACGCGTGCGAGGCGACCACCGGACGGGTGCCGACGCCGTCCGCCTCCAGCCGCTGCCGCAGCGCCTCGACCGCGGCGGCGGGACCGGACACGGTCACCTGCTGCGCGCCGTTGACCGCGGCGACACCGAGCCCGGCGGCGGAACCCGACGCGGCGATCGCGTCGCGGACGGCCGCCTCGCCGGCGAACACGGCGAGCATCGACCCGGCGCCGGCCAGCTGCGCGACGAGCCGGCCGCGGCGGGCCGCCAGCCGCAGCCCGTCGGCGAGGTCGAGCACGTCGGCGACGCAGGCGGCGGCGAGGGTGCCGACGCTGTGCCCGAGCAGCAGGTCGGGCCGCACGCCCCAGCTCATCCACAGCTGCGCCAGCGCGTACTCGATCGCGACGAGGGCGGGCTGCGTGTACTGGGTGCGGTCCAGCAGATCCCGGTCACCGGGCGCGGGGAACAGCAGCTCCGTCAGCGGCCGCTCCAGCTCGTCCTCGAGGATGTCGCTGCACCGGATCAGCTCCTCGCGGAAGAGCTCGTTCGTGGTGTACAGCTGCCGGCCCATGCCGACGAACTGCGAGCCCTGCCCGCTGAACAGGAACGCCACCTTGCCCTCGGCGGTGCCGATGACCGATCCGGTCCGCACCCCTTGCGCCTCGCCGCCGGCGGCCAGGGCGTCCAGGCGGGTGAGGGCGTCCTCGTGGCCCGCGACGGGAATGGCGGCCCGGTGCCGCAGGTGGGCGCGGCCCAGGTTCGTGGTCTGGCAGACGTGGTCGATCCCGGCGCCGGGCCGGGCGCGCAGGTGGGCCGCGTACCGGGCGGCGAGGGCGCGCAGCGCCGGCTCGGTGCGGGCGCTGAGGGTGAGCACGTGCCGGGGCCGCTCGTCGCCGCGCGGCACCGGGTCGGCGGCCGGCGGCTCCTGCACGACGACGTGCGCGTTGGTCCCGCCGAACCCGAACGAGCTGACGCCCGCGGTGCGGGGCGTGCCGCGCGGCGCCGACCAGTCCCGGCCGGCGACCGGGATCTCGAACGTCCCGTCGTCGGGCAGCTGCGGGTTGCGGTCCCGCAGGTGCAGGTGCGCGGGGACCCGCTGGTGCCGGGCCATCAGCACGACCTTGAGCAGGCCGGCGATCCCGGCCGCGGCCTCGGTGTGCCCGATGTTCGTCTTCACCGAGCCGAGCAGGAACGGCTCCCCGGCGGCGCGGCCCTCCGCCAGGACCGACGTCAGCGCGCGCACCTCGATCGGGTCGCCGAGCACGGTCCCGGTGCCGTGCGCCTCGACGTAGTGCACGTCGGCCGGGGCGAGGCCGGCGTCGCGCAGCGCCGCGCGGACCACCCGCTGCTGCGCGGCGCCGCTGGGGGCGGTGAGCCCGTTGCTGCGGCCGTCCTGGTTGACCGCCGAGCCGCGGATGACCGCCAGCACCGGGTCACCGTCGCGGCGCGCGGCGGCGAGGGGCTTCAGCACGACGACCCCGCAGCCTTCGGCGCGGGCGTAGCCGTCCGCGGCGGCGTCGAACGTCTTGCACCGGCCGTCGGCGGCCATCATGCCGGCCCGGGTGAACACCTCGGTGACGCCGGGCGCCCGGACCAGGTTGACGCCACCGGCCAGCGCCGTCGTGGTCTCCCCGGAGCGCAGGCTGCGGCAGGCGAGGTGGACCGCGACCAGCGACGACGAGCACGCCGTGTCCACGGCCAGGCTCGGCCCGTCGAGGTCGAGGAAGTAGGAGATGCGGTTGGCCGCGATGCTCAGCGCCTGCCCGGTCCCGCTGTACGGGCTGGGCTCGATGCCCTCCGCGGCCTGCAGGCGCCCGTAGTCGCTGCCGCTGATGCCGACGAAGACGCCGGTGCGGCTGCCGGCCAGGCCGCTCGGTGCGATCCCGGCGTGTTCGAGGGCCTCCCAGGCGACCTCGAGCAGGAGGCGCTGCTGCGGGTCGACGTGCGCGGCCTCCTTGGCGGCGATCCCGAAGAACTCCGCGTCGAACGCGTCGATCTGCCGCAGCAGCCCACGGTCGGGGCCGGCCGGCTCGCGGCCCTCGTCCAGCATCGTCCAGAACTCGTCGAGGCTGTCCGCGCCCGGGAAGCGGCAGGCCGCGCCGATGACCGCGATCGCCGCGCCGTCCGCGGGCCGGTCGTCGCCGGCCGGCAGGGGGGCCGGGTCGGCGCCTCCGGCGAGGTGGGCGGCGAGGCCGCGGGCGGTCGGGTGCTCCCAGAACAGCGCCGGCGACAGCGGTCGGCCGACCTTCTCCTCCAGCTGCCCCATCAGGGTGAGGGCGTCGCGGGAGGACAGCCCGAAGTCGGCCAGCACCGCGTCCGGGTCGACGGCGCCGGCGGCGAGCCCCGTGTGCTCCGCCAGCCGGGCGACGATCCACGCCTCGACATCGTCCTTGGCTGGGTACACGGCCGGCTCCTCGACTAGGACGGCGTCTTCGGGACGCCCAGGGGCGTAGGAGCACCACGGCGGCTCGGCGTTGCACCGGCGACGGCCCGGATCTGGTGCTGCGTGGGACAGCCGGAGCGGGCTCGTGACCCCCCGACCCCGCTATTGGATCTCCGCACTCACCTGCGGTAAATGGCGCCGGGCCTTCTCTAGGGGATCCCCTAACCCCTGCCCACGGCTCCAGGAGCCGGACCGCACGCTCGGTGCGCCCGCTTCCCCTGGCCTCGGTCGCCTCAGGCCCGCCGGCCGGGGTGTCAGCCGGCGTCGCGGCGGACGATCGCGGTCGTGGCGGGCCGGTCGGCCGGTGCCGTGGTCATGCCCTTGCGCACGGCCTCCAGCAGGGCGGTGCCCTGCGCGGCGAGCGAGGCGACGACGCTGTTGAGGCCTTCTGCGCCGTCCAGGACGGTGAGGTTGGCGCCCTGCAGGCCCTGCGCGGCGGCCCGGAGCAGCTCGGGCAGCTGCTGGATGACGAGCTGGTCCAGGGCGATGCGGTCCTGCGCGGCGGCGGCCTCGGCGGACAGTTTGGTCGCGTCGGCCTCGGCGCGCGCGAGGGTGACGATCCGCTCGGCCTCGGCCTGCGCGGGCCGGATGACCTCGGCCACCAGCTCGGCCTGGCGCAGTTCGGCGTTCTTCTGCGCGACGATGGCCTGTTCGACCAGGACGTGCTGCTGGGCCTGCGCGGCGGCGAGCGGCCCGGCCTGCGCGGCGGTCTGCTGGGCCTGGTCGATCTCGGCCTGGTAGCGGGCCTGGGCGATGGCGGTCTGCCGCGCGTACTCGGCCTGGTTGCGCATGCTCTCCTGGCGGGCCATCGCGCTGGCCTGGTCCGCGATCGCCTGTGCGACGTTCGCCTCCTGGTTGACCCGCGCCTGGTGCGGGGCGGCCAGGGCCTTGATGTATCCGACGCCTTTGTCGTCGATGCTGCTGATCTGCAGCGAGTCGATGTCCAGGCCGATGCGGGCCATCTCGGTCTTGCTGGCGTCGACGATCGCGTCGGCCAGGGTCTGCTGCTCCCTGATGATCGACTCGACGGTCATGCTGCCGATGATGCTGCGCAGGTGCCCGCTGAAGATCCGGCCGACCAGCACCGGCATCTGCGACTGGTCGCCCTGGAACCGGCGGGCCGCGGCGGCGATCGACTCGTGGTCGTCGCCGACCTTGAAGGCGATGACGGCCCGCACGAACAGGGTCAGTCCCTGCTGGGTGTAGCAGTCCTCCTCGACCTCCGCCTCCTGCATGGCGAGCGTGAGGCGGGTCGCCTTGGAGAAGACGGGCACGACGAACGTGCCGTGCCCGGTCACGATCTTGAACGGCAGCGCGTCGGCCCCGCGTTGCTTCCGGCCGCTGATCAGCAGGGCCTCGTTGGGGGCGGGCACACGGTAACCGAACATGGTTGTCGGCCTCTCTCAGCCAGTGGTGGGGTGGCCTGCGGGCATCGGCGGCCACGGTTCGACGTCGACCTGGCGCGCGCCGCGGAAGTGGATGACGAGCACGTGGGCGCCGGACGGCAGCGGCTGGGCGGCGTAGGCGAGATAGTGGTGCGGCACGCCCTGGACGACGACCCGGATCTCCCCGGGCCGGTCGCCTCCGCGTACGGCGGTGACCACCACGCCGACCTTGCCGACCAGCGACTGACCGCGCACCGGCTGCTCCCAACCCCGTCGTCCGCTCCGCGTGATCCCAGGGCTCCCGCGCGTCGTGACGTGTGCGATCCAGATTGTGCACCCGTCGCGCCACCGCGTGTGCCCCGGACCGCCGCGACCCGGGCGTGACCGGCCTCACCCTTGCCCACCAGCCGTGGGATCGCCCGCGGAGCACGTACGGTGGACGCATGGCGCGCGGAGAGTTGCGGGTGTATCTGGGTGCCGCGCCCGGGGTCGGCAAGACCTACAAGATGCTCGAGGAAGCCCGCCGCCGGCAGGAACGCGGCACCGA
>NZ_JBVJIJ010000051.1:0-17720 GCF_055586325.1 Dactylosporangium sp. NPDC051087
GTCCTCCACGCTCAACACCCTCCAAGATCCTCAAAGAGGAGGGGTCAAGATTCAAAAATCCGCTAGGGGTCAGTCTTCAGGAAGCGGCGACACCTGGCTTGGAATGGGTCGGGCATCGCCGCCGGTTCGCCGTCGGCGGTGTCCGGTTCATGCCAACACGTGCGGGCAATTAAGGCGGGCGGGCGCGCCGGCTACAACCCGCGGGGCGCCCGGCGGGCGAGAGCCGAGAGGCTCGAGCCGGCCGGCTCTCTGCCGGGCGTCCGTCGACTTGGCCTCCATCGAAGCAGCGACGCAGTGCATTCGGGGCTCGCACCGGTCGCCTCTTCGGTTCCTGTCTGTCATCCGGATCAGTCGCCGATAGTGCCGGCTACGGCCATGAAGGTCTGACACGAGCCTCGTCTTACGCCCCGCCGTTGATGGCACCGGTGTCTCCAGGGGAGCCCTCCGATTAAGCCCTTCTGCGACGGGAACCACAAGATCATGGGTTTCGGGCGCCAAGCGCCCCGACAAGCGGCCGTCCGCTTGACGCAGCCTGAGTTTCGAAGCGACGGCGTACTAGCCGCTCCCAGCGGGGGCCAGCGGGTGGCCGGCGAAGCAGTGCGTCGAGGACAAAGTCGCAGGCGGTGCCGAAGTGCACCAGCGGGACTGGCCGCGGCAGGTCCGTCCACTTACGCACTCGAGCCGCGCAGGTAGGACGCGGCGATCTGCGCGTGGACCGCTTCTGCCTCCACGCGTTCATCGTGTGACGTGTCGCGTGCTGCCCCAACCGGGCCCGTGCGGCCCGTTGCCGTAGCGGCGATTCGGCAGCGACGAGGGCAGCTTGTCGGCGGCCCGGCATGGTTGTTTGTGGGCCGCGAACCGCCTGGACCGCCTGCCGAGGCGTCCACTTCGTGGACACGGTCTGGATGCGCGCTGTCGACGCTGGTTCCTGGGTCTGGCTGGTGTGGCAGGCGAGTGTTGCCGGTCCTGTGTGTGCAGGTTCGGGTGGGAGGGTATCAGCGGTGGTATGGCCCAGCTACGCTCCTCTCCTCTCCTCTTCCCCCGCAAACTGAGGAGCGGCGCCGCTGGGTCCTTGATGACGTTCGCCGGCTGCAGCCGCTGCGTGGTGAGCTGCTCGAGGAACTCCGCGGCCGGGGCTTGATCACGACGGACCGGCTGGACGACCGGGCGGATCAGGTGCTGCTGGTCGCCTCCGAGCTGGCGACGAACGCGTTGGTCCATGGGCTGGCGCCGAGCGTGGTGCGGTTGCTGGAGGCGGTGGACTGTTTCGTCCTCGATGTGGCCGACCACGACCTGGTCGCCTTGCCCGAGTTGCAGGATGTCGCGCCGGAAGCGTCCGGCGGCCGCGGGTTGATGCTGGCGCGGCAGCTGTCGTTGGATGTCGGCTGGTACGCCACCGCCACCGCCAAACACGTCTGGGCCACTTTCCCGGTGAGCGGCTCCGCCCGTCCCGCGGCCTGACCGCTTGCCCCGGCAGCCCACGGCTCTGGAGAGCTGGCAGTCTGGATACGGACTGCCCGGCCCGCACTCAGCTCCGCCGCGCGGGGCCGAGGATCGGGTTATGGTGACTCGGGTAGGTACGGGCCACCGCATCGGTCACCGTGGCGGCGATCCGGAACAGGTCAGCGAGCCTGGTCAGGTCGAACAACCGCAGCACCGCCGGAGAACCGATGACCGTGACGGTGCCACCGGCCGCCTGTGTCTCCTTGTAGACGTTGACCATTGCGCTGAGCCCGGACGAGTCGATGAACGACACCCCGGACAGGTCCACCACCAGATCCGCCCGCCCCGTCGCCCTGACCGCGTCCTGAACCGCAGCACTCAACCGCGACCGGAACACGCCAGCGACCACCGCGTCGACATCGCCGGCGACCGTCACCACTGTGCACCGCCCGGCCGACGCCACAGCGACCTGCATCGTTCTGCCTCTCGACGATTTACCAGCGGTCCGACTCGACATTCTCTGGCCACACCTTGTTGTCTCGCAGCAACTACCTGTCCGTGAATATCACATGTCAGCTGCAAGATCGGCGATTTTGGAACGGGTGTTTGAAGATCGTCACCTCGGCGCGGCTTGTCCGGACCCGGCTCGCCGTGGCCGTGGCCGTGGCCACGATCCCTTTGTTCGCCGCTATCGAGGTGCTGCCCTCGCACAGCGGCTGGTGGCTGTTCGTCCAGGCCTCTGCATGCCTCCGCAGGAGGCCTGACGGCCCTCGCCAATGCGGCGGCTTGCTCGCCCGGGTGGTTGGACAGGAACTCGCCGCAGGGCCGCTTGATCAGGTGCGCGCACCTGCCGCCCGTTGGTGCGCGACAGCCGTCGCTGCTCGTCACGTTCCGTCGCCGACCATCTCGTTGCCCCACGCGGGCATGAGGCGCGCGATCATGCCGATGACAACGCGTGCTGCAAGGCCGGGCGCGGACTGCGGTCTTGCGCCCGCACCGCGCCCATTGAGATCAACCGTCAGCCTGCCGCGCGGCCCGCGCTCGATGGGCGGCTCGCCGGCGCACCGCGACGGGCACGAATACCGCACCGGCCACTACAGTGGCCAGGGCCGCGACCCACCACGGCAATACTGGAATCAACAGCACGGCCAAGAAGAACAGCGGCACGAAAACGTTGGCGTCCAGCGCGACGTGGTCGGCCGACCAACGCCGAACGCGTCACCGCGGCGACGTTGGCGCGCGTGCCGTTGCGGCACGCCGGGCGGATGGCCGGTTGGTGGCGGCTCCCTGCCTGTCACGCCGCCGGTCGCGGTCGACGGTGAGGTGACCTGGGTGGTGCGCCTCGCAGCCGGGGTGGCACTGGCCGACGCTGACGTGGACCGTTCATCCACGACGTGCCGACACACCGGAGTCTGGGCACCCATTCTTTCGATCAGGCTGCTCCGCTGCCGTAGGGCCGCGTGAGGATCTCCAGGTTGTGCCCGTTCGGGTCGTCGAAGTACACGCCACGCCCGCCGTCGCGGTGGTTGATCTGCTGCGGCTGGTTGTGGTGCGGATCGGCATAGTAGGCGACTCTGGCCTCCTGGATACGGCCGAAAATGGCGTCGAAGTCGTTGTCCGAGACCAGAAACGCGTAGTGCTGAGAGGTGATGGGCTCGGCCTCCGTGTCGGTGAAGTCCAACGTGACGCCGTTGCTCACCTCAACCGGGACGAACGGGCCGAAGCGAGGACCCACCGGCAGTCCCAACATCGTCGCCAGGAACTTGGCGGATGTCTCCTTGTCGCGGGCTGTGACGATCGTGTGATTGAGCTGTATGGACATCGCAGTGCCTCCTGACTGATGCGCCGCGTGACGTGCTGGCTACCCGGCCACCTCCGGAGCATGCAGATCCGGAGGTGGCCGGTGGCTCGCCGAGGCCGGCCGAGCCGCTCGTTGGATCTGCGTTGCCGAGCCGATCGGCCTACGCCCGATGGCGAGCGGGTTTGTGCCACATCGGCACGGTGTAGCTGAACCACTTGTCGATCGACTCGTCGTCGATGGGCTGCTGAGGGGTGACACCTATCACTGCCACTCCTGAGCTGGCTCACCATGGGCGAGCCGGATACCTGGTGGTGGCGGTATGGCACCAGCGCAACAGCGACTACCACCTGTACGAGGGCGGTGCGGTCGCATTCATCGTCGACTGGGGCAGCGCACGGTGCCCATTCGAGCGCTGCCCAGGCCATGCGAGAGACGTCTGGTCGAGCCGGCCCGTGAACTTCGGCAGGTGTACGTGTATCTCGACGGCGGGGTCGGCAGCTTCGGGCATCGTGTGCAACGGCTGCGCCAACTGTTCGGACCGGTACAAGAGCGTGGCTTCAGCACGCATGAACGGGACCGTGGGTATCACTTCGCCAGCGCTCAGGGCTGGCGGATCACCTACAGCAAACTGCCGAAGGGAGACTGATCCGGCCGTACTACTGGGGTGCGATGCGATCTACCTCAATGATGCCGACTGCCGGCGGTAGTTCGACATCGACTTCGACCGCGACGGCGGGCCGGTGTTCTCCACGGCTTCCCACGCTGCTGTTGTCGTCATTCATGCCGGCACGGTCGATGAGGAAGAGGCCGACGTCGCCCTTGATGTGCGAGTCAGTGCGCGGGGGCCAAGGGACTGCCGTCCGAGGTTGCCTTCGACGTACCCTCTGAACGGCTCTGGATCGGTGACGCTGACAGCAACGATGTCGTGGCACTCCGGTCGATGCGCTGGCTGCTGCAGTTCGCGGTCCACCGCTCTGGCCAAATTCCAGCGTCGTTCACCGATCCGGCGATCCACTGCCCCGGTTCTCGGCCCGGTCCTCTGCGACACCCACCCAAGAGCGAACAGTATCGACACCGAACTACGGGCCAACCACGCGCGACCGCACCGTCATGTCCCGTCGGCAAGCGGGTGACAGCGACCAGCCGGGCGGCTGCCGGCTGGTCACGAATCAACACGCAAGCTGCGTACGAACGACGACGTCACCGCCGTGGCGGGCTGTACAGCTGCAGGTCGTTGCCTTCGCTGTCCTTGAACGGCACGATCCTGCCCCAGGAGTGTTCGCTGATGTCTCCGGTGAAATTGACCCCGGCGTCGGTCAGCCGATCGACCTCGGCATCGATGCTTCCTTCGGGGGTGAAGGTGATAACGGCGCCCCCGTCAGCGTGCGCGGAGGTGCCTTCGCGGGCGTTCAAGCCGATCATGAGATTCCCGGCGTCGATCTCACTCCAGTCCTCACCGGTCGCCTTCGCTTTCAGGCGAAGCGTGTCGGCGTAGAACTTCACCGCGCGATCCATGTCGTCGACAGGAACCCATACTGTTGCAACGGACTTCGGCATGGTGCTCTCCTCGCCTCGAAGTATGTGTTCGCTACCCACCATGACCATGAAGTAACAGGTGTCCGACCATGGGGGCTCCGGTCGCCAGGTCGCACCGGCGAAATGACCGCTCGGTCCGTGGGTATGCGAAGCAGGAGCCTCCGTGGACGCTCACAGCGTTCCGCCGCGGATGGCGAGCGACACGACCATCGATACCATCCGCGCGGGTGTCACCCGCCGGTGCCCATGGCTTGGTCTGGTAACCGGACGGGCAGCACATCGCGACCACGCTCGAGGAAGTACTAATCATTGGCGACGCCACCACGACCGAGCGCACGCGCTCATCGACCGCAACGCGGCCCTGCGGTACGCAGCCTGGACACCCGACGGACAGCTGCCGGCCACCGGCGGCGTGCAAGCCCCATCCGTATCTGGCAGCCACTCCACCCACACCCCGATCCTCGCCTTCGACGGCTACCCAGGAGCAGCGCTCACTCTCTCCTGGTCACCCGATGGCTGCTAACTCGTCGCATCCGACGCCTCATGGACCTGCGCTTGCCGATAACCCGGTCCGTGCAGCTCAGGCGGCGTGTTCGTATTTATGCAACTGCCACCGAGGCGGTCGCGTCGGCGGATACCAACACGGCTGATCTCGTCGGGATCGGCGAGTGGCGTGGGGCAGAGTGCGTAGGGGTCGGGCGTCGGCGATGCCTTGGTGCGGACAGTGCGCGTTGTAGAAGTCATCGAAGTCGCGAAGGGCGTGCAGGAGGTGACGCTGTTGCCAGATCAGGGTGCGGTCCAACAGATCGCGGTGGGGAGTCGGCATCCACCGCTCCATGATTGTGTTTATACGGGGAACCCGGACATCGCTGTGCACCACCGTGATCCCTGCATCGGCGAACACCACGTCGAACAGGTGGGGAACTTCCGGTCCCGGTCACGAATGAGGTACTTGGCGCGGTAACCGGCATCCTCCTCGAGGTCCATCACGAGGTTCCGGCCGGGCCTGGGCCACCCACTCGGCGGTTGGATGGGCGGTAGCACCCAGGATCCGGATCCGGCGGCTGGCGTGCTCGATTACCGCCAGTACATACATCCGGGGCCGCCCGGTCAGCGTGGCCGTCTCGAAGAAGTTACACGCCAGCAGCGCCTCCGCCTGCGATCGCAGGAAACGCCGCCCCGGGTGCTGGCCGCTCGATCGGGCACCACGCGCAGGATATCCCAGACCGTAGCGGCGGCGACTTTCACGCCGAGGGCCAGGAGTTCGCCGCGCATGCGCCGGTGGCCTCACTGCGGGTGCTCCCGCACCAGCCGCAGCACCAGGATCCCGGATCGATCGGACCGTTCGCGGGCGACGCGGACGGTTGGGCCGGGTCACCGCCGCATGGCGGCGCGTGACGAGACCACGATGCCACCGAAGCACTACATCGGGACGGACCAACCAGTCGCAGCCCGCGCAGCACCTCCCTCGGCGACGGATGCAGCAGCGCGGCCAGCGACGCGTGGTCATTTGGGTCGAACCGCGGATGCTGTTCGCCCAGCTGGCGCTGCAGCCCCATGATCTGGTGTTGCAAGGTGAGGATCTCGATGTCCTTGGCCAGCTCGCTTGTCGGCAGCAGCCGGAGCATCGCGGCGATGTTCGTTACCCGAGATACGCCAATCGCAGCAGCACGACCAACCATCATCGCTCAGTGACCATCGGCTGTCCCAACCGCCATGCCGTCAGAACCAAGATCGCGGGATCCTCGACGGGAAGGCTTCTCACCAGGCCGGATGGCATTCTCGGCAAGCGCAACGTCGACGGCATCGACACCGGCAGCGCCGAGCACGACGGACGTGACGGTGGACGTGTCGCCGCTACCCGGCACCGCAGCGTCAAAGTTGACGGCGACAGCCATCGCCGGCGCGGCAAGCGCCGCGTCGGTGTAACTCGGGATCGATGTCCGAGTCGGCACGGGCAAGAAACTCACACCCACCGCCGCGACACGGTCGAACGACACTCCGGCGTTCAACGCAAAACAACTTCCGCGCACGCGGCTACAACAAGGTTGCCACCGATGTCGCCGACGTCGACGGCGAGGTGCGCACCAGCGGCGGCAACTCCGGCGTCCACTGCAGCATCGTCATCACGTCGAGCGCGTACTTGTTTCAACGACGGTAGCGCGTACGGGCCGGACGTGACGTGGGCAACTCGCCGGTACGAGGCGTGAACCGGGCCGGCGGATCGACCGTGCTGCTGAACGCACCGGGAAACGGCGGCGGCCTTCAAGCCTCCGTTTCGCGTGCGACCAGACACGTCGCACCACACCGCGATAAGCGGTCGACGCGGCCATCAGAGCGCCCCAGCACCAAAGCGATGAGATACATCCGTCGGGAGCGTGGCCAACACCGCGTGCATCGCACATTTGTGATCCATGGATCCTGGCAGACTGGAAGAGTGACGCGTCCCGGCCACGCCGCCCACGCGCTACGGTGGTTGCGCCGACTCGGTATCACCGTGTTGGCCGGGTTCGTGCTGGTCACGGTGTTCTCGTTCGGATACAACGCGGCCACCGCGGGTCGGGCCAGCGCCCCGACCGGGCTGCGGTTCGTCACCGCCGACGGGATCCGCACCCGGTACCGGCAGTGGGACGGACCCGGCCCGCCGATCGTGCTCGTCCACGGCTTCGCCGAGTCCGCCGATACGTTCGACCCGCTCGGACGGGCGCTGTCGAAGACCCGCCAGGTGTACGCGCTGGACCTCACAGGGTGGGGCTACAGCCAACGGGTCGGGCCGTACGACGCGCAGCACCAGGCGGCGCAGTTGCTGGGCTTCCTCGACGCGCTGCATCTCGACCGGCCGGTGCTGGTCGGGCACTCGACCGGCGCGGCCGTCGTCGCCGAGGCGACGCTGCGCAACCCACGGCGGGTCGGCGGCGTGGTGTTCCTCGACGGCGACGCCCTGAACAGCGGTGCCGGGTCCCGCTTCGGTGGGCTGCGATCCGGCCTTGTCGACCCGTACCGCACGACGCTGCTGCGATTGGCCGTCCACTCGGACCGGCTGATCCGCAGAGTCTACTCTGCCAACTGCGGGCCGTCCTGCCCGCCACTGGACGCGGCCGGGGTCCGGCAGTGGCGGCGCCCGTTCGAGGTGCCCGGGGCAGAGCGTGCCATCTGGCAGTTCACCGGTCTGGTGGGCCTGCCGGCGTCCCGGGTGGCCGAACTGGCGGATGTACCGGTTCCCAAGGCGGTCGTGTTCGGCGCCGACGACGACGTGTTCGACCATTCGGCGCCGTACACCTCCGCGACGCGGATCGGCGCGCCGGCGCCGACGGTCATCCCCGGCGCACGCCACCTGTCGTTCATCTCGCACCCGGACGCGGTGGCAGCGGCCGTGTCCGCGCTGCCCGGGTAGGGCAGCTCCCGGACGAGCGCGCCGATCCGGGGCAGGCGGCCATGCGGGTGGCGAACCGCAGGGCGGTCAGATCTGCGTCGCGGCACCTCGTTGTGAGCTCGTCGGGCGGCGGCCGGCGAGGCGAGCTGCGGTGGTCAGTGGCCGATCGACCAGCCGCAGATGCCCACAGGCCAGATTCGCGTAATGGTCCACATAGCCCGGCTTTGAACCTCTACGTGGGGGATTCCTGTTTATGGAGGTCGAATACATCGGCCGGATGACAGGGGTCGACGTAGGGCCATGTTGCGGTTACGTTAGGCGTCTAAGATGGCCAGCGCGTGATTTCGGGAGAAGAGCGACGCTGTAGCGGCGAACCCAAGCAATATCTGGCGCCACCAGCAACGTACCGCGACACAGCATTCCGCCAAATGATTGCTGAAGCCGTAACTGCAGTACAAAAACGTATGAGCGCGCCCACGGGGTCGGGCTGTACAGCACGTAGAATTGGCCGGACGGGGTGATCGCCGGAGGTAGCAAGATGGACGAGATTCCCATCGGTCGCCGCGTGGCGTATTGGCGAAATCGGCGCAAGATGTCGCAACAGGTCTTCGCCGACCGGCTGGGTAAGTCGAAGAGTTGGGTGGACAAGGTGGAGCGCGGGGTGCGCAGGCTCGACAAGTTCTCCGTCGTGTACGAGATCGCCGACGTGCTGCAACTCGACGTCCAAATCCTGCTCGGCAAGGACCCAATGCGCCGCGGCGAGCAATCCAACGGTGTCGACCAGGTCGAGGTGGAGGAAATCCGTGCCGCGCTGGAGCGGTACGACCAGATCAGTGCCTTCTTCTCTGCCCCACCGGAGCCGCCACCGCTCATTGATCTCCGCAAAGCGGTGTCCCACGCCTGGCTGTCCTACCAGCATGCGAAGTACGGAACGCTCGCGCGGACGCTGCCCCGCCTTCTGAGGGAGGCGCAGACCGCCGACGCAGCCTACGGCGACGGTCCGCTTGCGAGGCAGGCCGCCAATCTCCTCGGGCAGATCTGTCAGGTCTCCGCGGCGGTGCTGCGCAAGGTCGGTGAACACGACCTGTCCTGGCTCGCCGCCGACCGGTCGATCACCGCCTCGCAGCGTGCCGGTGACCATCTCCTCGCTGGGCTGGCCACGATGCGTGTCTCGCTGGCGCTGGTGTCCCTCGGCCGGGCGCGGCCCGGGCTAGACATCTGCATCAACACCGCCAACCGGATAGCCCCCGGGACCGGCGAGAACGACAGCTCGCCTGAGCGGCTCTCCGTCTACGGCCAACTGGTTCTGCAGGGAGCATTGGCAGCGGCGCGGCTCGGGGACAGCACGATGGTCCGTGATCTGCTGTCCGAGGCCGAAGGTGCGGCCCGGGGCCTCGACAACGACGCCAACTACTACTGGACGTCCTTCGGCCCGACGAACGTCCAGATATACCGCGCTGCCGCCGCCATCGAGCTCGGCGATGGCAGTTCGGCGGTCGAGGTCCACGAACGCCTGGACCTCGAACGATTCAACGCACTGCCGCCGGAGCGACGTGCGCAGCATCTCCTCGACCAGGCCCGCGCCCAGTCGATGGTCGGCGACATCGACATGGCCGGAGAGAATCTCCTGGAGAGCGAGCGGCTCGCCCCGTCCGAAATCCGTTGCCGCCCTCTCGCCCACGAGGTGCTCAGCGACGTGCTCCGCCGCACCCGGGGTGCACCATCAGCCGCTGTCGCCCAACTCGCGACGCGTCTGAACGTCAGCATCTAGTGAACCTTGGACCGCGGCCAGATAGATGATCGTTAGTGTCGCTGGCTGTGCCGCGCACGCCCGGTCTGTCTACCGGCCGACCGGACCGGACGGGATCGAGCACGTCGGCAACGTGAGCTCACGAACTCGGCAACTGCACTCGCCAGCCGCATCGCGCGCACGTGCCAGGGGCGGTTCGGGTTGTCGACCAGCGCACCCGGTGACCGGTGAGGGTGGCGAGCAGGATCTGGCCATAGGCATTGACGGTCGAGCGGGTGGCGGGGCGGGGGTCGCCGCGGCGACAGGGAATGCGCCGGTGCCGTCGCGGACTAGGTTCTAAATACCTGGCGGGGGTGCTGAGTCGGTCGCAGGCCCGGGGGAAGGGTCTGTGAGGCGTGGACGGTGACGCCGTGGAAGCGGCGCAGGCTGTCGGTGACCAGGTCCTCGTCCAGTCGCCGGCCTGCCTGCACTTGTGGTCGGGCAGGCGTTACTCGTACCAGACGGACACCTTGCCAACAGGGACCCGATCGCGAATCTCAGACGCGCACACCAACGGAAACGGGTCCCAAACTCACGCACAAAAACTCCACGGCAGATAGCGGGACCCGAGTTCTCGTCAGAACGGGACCACGACTCGCGCTCAGAATCAGGGTTAGGATCGGCGGCGCTGCCGCAGCTGCTGTGCGAGGCGCTGTGGCGCTCCACCGTCGTGCTCGTCCTCGCCGCAGGCGAGCACGACGCCCTGGACCGGGTAGACCTCGTGGTCTGCCCGGAGGCGAGCGCATTCAGCCACGGCGGTGACCCGGCCGGCAAGCAGGTCTTCGACGACGGTGCGCGCCAGGTCGATGATGCGCGCCGTGCAATCGGTCATGATCTGGTCGACGCGTCGACGGAACGCAGCGCGTTGACGCAGCGGCACTCAGTCCTCCCATGGGCGCGTACATCGTGATCTGCTCCGCTGCTTGACGGTGTGGCGTCGTCGGCCACCATGCAAGCTGGTTAGAGTCGCCGGTGGCCGCATCCGACCCGACATCGGGATGGCGCGGCGGGCAGGCCCATCGGCGACATACGACATCCGGCCAGTCAGGCACTGTCAATCGCCGTCGGGTCCGGGGATCGGGACTGGACCTGCGTACCGCCCGAAGCGCCGACGAGGTCGATGGCCCTGGCGAGGACGAGGTCCAACGCCTACCGGCACACCTATGCGATCGGCGCCGAACGGAACCGGCACAAGGTGGTTCCGGCCGCCACGTCGATCCGTCTCAATCACCACTGCCAGAGCAGCCCCGTCTGCGCGGTCATCTGGTGAGGCGGTCGTGGACGCGGCTGGCCTGATGTCGGACGGCGGCGGTGAACGCGGCCTCGGCCAGGTCGGCCGTGGTGTCGAAGGGGGCGTCCTCGTCGGCGGTGACGGCCTTCTCCGCCCGATACACGAGCAGGCAGGTCTGCAGCCCGTCGAGGAGCTGTTCGAGCAGGTCCCGGGCTGGGTGTTGCGGGTTCAGCGGCGTCAGCCGGTCCAACAAGACCGTGAGAGCCTGGTCGCGGTGCCCGGCGTCAATCCGGAGGATCTGCTCACGGGTGGCGTCCACCCGTTGCAGCAGCGCGGTCGGGTCCGGGATTCGCCCGGCGCGGACCGCGGCGGCCTCGGTGAGCAGACCGGTCACCGCCTCCCGCAGCGTCGCGAACTGGTCGACGACTACGTCCACAACGTAGGACGGGACCTCGACCGACACTGCTTCGAGGCCATCGGCGTAGGCGAACACGTCCATCGGTGCGATGCCGGCCGCGGCGGCGGTGAATTCGGCGGCGGCCACCAGCCAGTGCGCGGCGGCCACGCACGCCGCGGCAGGGTCGACGCTGGTGAACAGGGCGTTGCTGCCCAATGGATCGGCGTGCAGGAGCCGGTCGGCCGCGGCGACCTGGACCGGCGACACGTCCAGACGGTCGAGAGATACCGCCTGTACGGCGCGGCCGGACAGATCTCCCAGACTGGCTCGGCCGATCGCGTGAATCTCGGTCCTAACCTCCACGGTCACCGCCGTGGTCACCTCGGCGTCATCGAGCTCGTGTAATGCCCGGCCGACCGTGTGGGCGGACTCGAGCAGCGGATCGTCGGACACGATTGGCAGCTCGTCCCCGTCCGGCAGCCGAGGTCGGCCGACCACGGCGAGCACGCCACTGAACCCCTCACCACATTCCTGCGCCGACACGTCGGGATGATCGGGATCGACGTCGTCGGCGGTATACTGGTAGGTGTCCCACAGACGCCGCGATAACTGGGTCAGGGCGTCGCACAACCGTGCCGCGACCTCCGGAGCGGCGACGGAACCGAGCTGGCACACCATCGCGGCGTGGTGACCGACCCCGGCCGCCCATACCGCCAGCAATAGCCCGGACCGGGTGTCCCACGCATACGTCGTCACTGAACCTCACCCACCTCTCCCACCGCCGATCACCACCAGCAGGTGCGGCCAACGCGTCGTGTCACGCGCCCGGGTCGCCGCGGTCGCCGCGGCCGCCGCATCGTGCCGCGGTCTACAGGTGACCTGGCAGACAGGCCTTTACCAGGGTAGACGGGAGGCACGCGGGACGAACCCGGTGTGAACCTCCGCTACCTCGTGCGCTCACCCGGGCGCCTACGGCTGACCAGTCACCATCGGCCAGTGCCGACAGCCTCACCGACGTTTGGGCAGTTCGGAGCCGGGTAGCGACCAGCAGCCCAGCTTGGTACCGGTAGGGAGAGTTCATGTCGACTGATGCGATTGTGCTACTCAAGGACGACCACAAGACCGTCAAGCGGCTGTTCAATGAGTTTCAGCGCGCCGAGGACGGGCCAGCCGCCCGCAAGGCCGAGATCGTGAAGCAGATCCTCAAGGAGCTGACGGTCCACACGTACCTCGAGAACGAGGTCATGTATCCCGAGGTCCGCCGGCTGCTGCCCGACCTTGAGGACGATATCCTGGAGTCGTACGAGGAGCACCACATCGCCGACGTGCTCTGCTTCGAGCTGGCCATGATGGGCCCCGACAACGAGCACTTCGACGCGAAGGTCACCGTCCTCATCGAGAGCGTGACCCACCACATCGAGGAAGAGGAGCAGGCGTGGTTCCCCAAGGTCCGCGAGGGCCTTGGCCGCAACCAGCTCCAGGAGATCGGCGAGAAGATGCTCGAGCTGAAGCCGAAGGCGCCGACGAAGCCAACCCAGCCGGCGGCGCTGAAGAAGGCGCTCGACGCCATGCGCGCCTGACGAGACGGCCGTGGTCAATTCGGGTACACGCTGATGACCGAGCAAAGCGGGCCGAAGGACCCGGCCCGCTACGCGGTACAGGCGGAGGTCGGGGTCGACTTCGAGGTCTGCAGCGACCACTACTTGACGATCCGACCAGGTTAGCGACGACGCTCTCGACTGGCTGATCGACCTCCTCGCAGCGGGTGCGGACGGCCCCTGGCGACTACGCAGCCACCCGACCGCTACGACACCGATGCAGCGCATCATCTTTCAGCAGCGCGTAGGTTTCCATCGCTCATGTAGCGCCAGCGGAGATCCTGGCGCACCAGCTGCTCGTTTCTGTGTTCGTCGCCGCTCGGCGGGTGCACGACGTTGCGGTGTAGGGGGAGTCGGCGCGCTCAGCCAGCGCCAGACCTCGTCGTTCCGGCCGCCCGCTGCGAACAGGGCGGGGGCATGAGACAGGGCGAGGGGCTCGAGACGTACGAAGCCGGCCTTCAAGGACCGTCAATCGTCGTCACAGGCCGACGACGACGGTCCTCCGTTGGGGATGACACAGCAGGCCGGTGTCCGCCACATCATGCCGACACTCATCCTGTGGACGCCGCCGGTCGCGACACACTTCAGGTGTGCCAGCAATGACCGAGAACGAAGCGATCGCCTTCCTGGCGGAGGAAACCCACACCGGCAAACTCGCCACGGCCGGGCCGACGGGCGACCCGCACGTGGCGCCGATCTGGTTCATCGTCGACGGCCCTGACATTGTCTTCAGTACCGGCCGTGATTCTGTGAAGGGGCGTCACCTGCGCGCCAATCCGAGAGCCGCGCTCACCGTCGACGTCGAGCGGTTCCCGTACGACTTCGTCGCGGTGCGTGGCGGTGTCTCCGTCGCCGAGGATCCGTCGGACCTGATCGCGTGGGCCACCCGGATCGCCGAGCGCTACGTCCCGGCCGGGGAGGCGGGCACGTACGGTCAGCTCAACAGTCGGTCCGGCAGCTTGTTGTGCCGGCTACGCATGAACCGGGTCGTCGGGATCCGCGACATCGCAGCGATCTAGAGCCCTGACGACGGGACGGTTCAGTCCGAGGAACTCGCGTTCCTCGCCTCGAAACCGGCTGCACTGGACGGTCGACGAATGCAGCTGACGGCGCTGCGCGCCATGCCTGCGCTCGGGTGACGACCCGCGCTGTCATGCCGCAGCGAGCGCATTGGTGTTCATCGCTGCGGGTGACACGCGGTGATGTATGGCTGCCATCACCGTCTCAGCCGCCGGCGGTGGGTCAACCCAACGAACTCGTGCTTCGTGCGGGGACCGCCGCGTACCTCGGCCGTCACCGCGGTCAGACCCGGCTGCACTGCGAGTCGGACCTGCGAGTCTTCCTGCGCTGGTGTGCGCCGACCATGACCTGACCCGGCGCGGCGGCTGCCGTGCTGCGGAAGGCGGTGACCCCGGGGAGGAGACACCTGCCTGCGAGAAAACAGTCGCCAGCACCGATTTGTGGACCCGGCTGTGGCGATGACTATCCGACTGTCCGAGCGTTTGTCCTGCCGCGAGACATGAGCGACCTATTCGAGCGTGCTGCCCCTCACGCTATGGGCATGCTGCACACCCGGCGATGCACTCGTCACCCTTGCACCGGGCTACCCGCGCGGCCACCACGGCATGCGTGCGTGCTGATGTCGGGTTGGCAAGGAGAGCACTGTCACAGCGGACCGCCAATCGATATACGTGTTGTTGACCTGGAGCGCGCTCCAGGTACGAGGCTGAGCGCATGACAACACGAACACTGGGCCGCAGCGGTATCGAGGTCGGCGCGATCGGCATGGGCTGCTGGGCGATCGGCGGTCCCTTCTGGAGTCTGGAAGGTGAACCGTTCGGTTGGGGCGCGGTCGACGACGCCGAGTCGATCCGTGCCATTCATCGGGCTATCGGTCTGGGTGTCACCCTCTTCGACACCGCCAGCAACTACGGCGCTGGACACAGCGAGCGGGTCCTCGGCCGTGCCGTCGCCGGCCGTCGGGAGCAGGTCGTGATCGCGAGTAAGTTCGGTCATACCTTCGACGAATCCCGTCGGCTCGCCACTGGCGTGGACAGTTCCGTGGAGTACCTCGTGTCCTGCCTCGACGGCATCCTCGACCGGCTCGGCACCGACTACCTGGATCTCTACCAGCTCCACCTGAACGATCTGCCGCTGCAGACGGCACTGGCCATGGTCGATGCTCTGGAGCGCGAGGTGGACCGGGGTCGTATCCGCGCCTACGGGTGGAGCACCGACGACCCGGCGAACGCGGCCGCGTTCGCTGACGCCGGTCCGCATTGCACAGCCATCCAGCACGACCAGTCGGTGCTGCACGACAACGCCGCGATGATCGCGGTCTGTGAGTCCCGGGGACTGGCCAGCCTCGCCCGTGGCCCGCTGGCGATGGGTTTGTTGACAGGCAAATATCACGGCGACCGTGCTGCGCTCGGCGCCGACGACGTTCGCACCCTCTCACCGGAGTGGCTGCCCTGGTTCGAAGCCGGACGGGCCGTTCCGGCCTGGGCCGAACGGGTCGACCAACTTCGACAGCAGCTGACCTCAGACGGCCGAACCCTGGCACAGGGAGCCCTGGAATGGCTCCTGGCCCGCAGTCCCGTGATCATCCCGATTCCGGGCGTCCGCACAGAAGCCCAGGCAGAAGAGAACTTCGCCCCGCTCAAGCTCCGTCCGATGTAACCGCAGCCCGGCCCGTGTGTAGCACTGCCGCACGATGCCCGCCGGCGGTGGAACTCGGCCATCGCGGAGGGCAGGCGGCCCTGGCCGTCGTCTTCGCAATCCGCGGGTCAGGATGCCGGCGATCGGTGGGGCGCGAGAGTCGTAATCCGTTGCGGCCGGCCGGGTGGTCGCGGCGGCAGGTGCAGTGACTACCTGAGTCAGCGTTCGATGGTTGTCAGGGCACTGGGCCGCCGCGACGACTGCACCACCGTCGTGATCACACCCGCCCGGTCGACGGCCGCGCGGCCCCCCGACCGCCACCGCCACCGCCACCGCCACCGACGTCGACGTCGACGTCGACACCAGGCGTCGCACGACACCGGACGACCGGATCGAACTCCCGGGACGGCGCCGACGGGCGAGGACCTGATGGGTCTGTCAGCTCCACGGCACCTCAGCGGGCCGAGTGATCGGCGACAAAGAGGTGCCGTTGAGCTCGGCCGTCAACGAGAGACCTGGGAGTAGCTCACCGTGGCCCTGATGCTGGACAACGCCGAGACCACATCGCCGCGATGGGTTACACCGTTGTGCGAGCCGCCGAGGCGGTCGCGGACGGCATGCGCGGCCCGCCGAGCGACTTCACCGGTAGGCAGACCGACATCGCGGCCAGGTCGACGCGCAGAGCGAAGCCCGGCACCTGTAGTCGTCGCGTATGGACCGGCAGTCACAGCACTGGCCAACGCCGACCGAAGCACACGCCTGATATGACTTCCTCCCCCGGACAAACACCCAGGCCGTTTTAGGGCTGCCGCAAAGGAGCCAAGCAGCCCTGATCACTCGCCTTCGCGAGAAACCTGCTGACGGTCGACAGATATGAGTAGGCCACCTCGATGCCGTGCCGTCGGTATGCGGCTCGGTGTGGAGTTGTCCGTCCGAGCGCTCTAGACGCTGACCTGGCGGCGACGCTGCCGACCCGCGCGGACCGGAGCGGGCCAGGACCCAAAAGTTGCTGGGCGGGCGCTTCAGCGCCGCGCCCGCCGCACCGGTGTCAGCCCGTCGCCGCAGTCGATAGGGCAGTACGGAAACGGGGACATTTATCTCATTGCCGCACCGGTAGACCGTCAAACCATGTCGATGTCTGGTTGGTTCGTGTTCGGTTGGGAGCGTTCCGATGGTGTTGTGATACCGGCGAGTCGAAGCTGGTGTCGGTGATGATGAAGACGGTGTCCAGTCCGGTCATGCGTAGCAGGCGTTGCAGCATGAGGTGCGGGTTGTGCAGTGACAGGGTCCTGCCCCGGTGTGCGGCGGTCTTGTGTGCCCAGCCCAGCAGACCCAGTCCGGAGGAGTCCACGAACGTGAGGGCGCTGAGGTCCAGCACCACGGTCGCAACGGGCCGTCCAGTTGTGTCGTGAGCATGTGCCGGAGCCGTTGGACTCAGCCGGGTCCAGTTCGCCGCCGAGCCGCGCGACAGCCGTGTCGGACGCCTGGCCGGAGACGGTGATCGTGAACGCGGCCGGTGAGGATGCTGGTGGTGGTGCGCCGGTGTGCACATCTTCCCCCTTCGCGTAGATGCCTTACGGCGAGCGAACAGGTAACCGTTGCCTTCGTCGCCCTGCAGCTCAGCGTCAATCACTAGACAGGACACGCCCAGAGGCCGGGCAGCCGGCGCTGTGTGAGCGCGGATGGAGCTGACGCAGCGGCCGGGATGCGATGTCCGCATCCCGGCCGCTGTGGCTGCTGCGCGTGTCGACGGGCTCGACGGTGCGGCCTTTCGGCTTGCCGGGTTCGGGTTGGCTCCGGCGTCCCCCGGGGGGGGGGGGGGGGGGGGGGGGGGGGGAGGGGGGGGGGGGGGGGGGGGGGGGGGGGGGGGGGGTGTTGAAGGAAGATGGGGGGT
>NZ_JBVJIJ010000051.1:17730-53290 GCF_055586325.1 Dactylosporangium sp. NPDC051087
AGGGTTCGGGTGTTTCTATTTTTCCGTTTTCCTGTTTTGTTTTGGCTCCAGCCCCCTCCTTCCCACCCGACGGGGGTCCGTCTCCCCCACGGGGACGTGGATGCCGGTGCGGGCACGTCGTGTCCGCACCGGCGGTCTCGGGGTTAGCGGTGGCGGCGGCCGCCGTACTCGTGGGCGACGAGGACGTACTTGCCGTTGCGGCCGCCGTGGTAGCAGTCGTAGTCGTCCCAGGCGCCGCGGGTCTCGCCGATCCAGCCGGCGAAGTTGCAGCTCTTCTTGTTCTGGAACGACCGCACGGTCCAGGACTGGACCCAGCCGCCGCTGCGGTGCCCGTCCCACCCTTCGTGTCAGCTGCCGTCGTTGACGCGGCCGCTACGGCCATCATTGCCGCGCCAGTCCCCGCCCCGGCCGTTGCCGTTGCCGCCGGGGTTGTCGTTGCCGCCTGGGCGGGGCTGGGCGACGGTGCTCTTGCCGTCCTGGACGGTGGCGGCCGAGGCTGCGGTGGCACTCATGCCGATGACGGCGCCGGCGGCCAGGGCCAGTCCGGCCATGGCAATGATTCGCTGGGTAGTGCGCATCACAACCCCCTCGTGTTGTGACGACGAGCCTACGTTATGTAATACTCCGGTCGAATCCGGGCGAAACTACTCAGACGTTCCGTTTGTGTCTGAAGGCGCCTGGCGATGTGCGTGGCACGACCGGGCAAGGGCGGACCGTCTGAACGGACAGTCGGTCCCAGGCTGCGCAGCTGCTCAGCGCGCGGCGGCGGCTCTGGGCGGTTAGGGTGCGTCCGTTGAGCATCCCTGCTTCGGCGAGGAGGAACGGGCATGACCGTGTCCCTGGGCGGTATCGCCGCGCTGGTGGCGTCGGGCGGGTTCGTGGTGCTCGTGCTGGTTCTTGCCGTGCCGATCCTGCGCCTGCGGCACGCGGTCGACGCCGCCACGGCCGCGGTGCGTGACACCGTCGACCGGACCACACCGATGCTGGAACGTGCCAACGCCTCGATCGACAACGTCAACACCGCCCTGACGCAGGTGCACACCACCCTGGACGGGGTGAACATGCAACTCGCCCGGATCGACACGATCACCGAGAACGTCTCGCACGTCAGCGCGAACGTCGCGAACCTGTCCACTGTGGTCAGCGCCGCCGCCGCGAACCCGCTCGCGAAGGTCGCCGCGCTCGGGTACGGCATCCGTAAAGCCGTCAGCAACCGGCGCCACGCCGCCGACGAAGCCGAAACCCGCGAACAGGTCAAGCAGCGGCGCCGACACAGCTGACCAGCGCAGCCGGAGGTCTCTCTCGCCCGGCCGCGCAGGACCGGCATGCATCCTTCGCCTGGTACCGCACCTGATCAGGGCACGCGAAAGAACGTCCTCGAGACACACCGGTGTAGTCCTCGTCGCGAAGCGACAGCAAGGTGGGGCGACTGCCGGTGCTATCGCCGGCTGCCGTGCCACGGACGGTGTTTGCCTACCGGTCGGGGCGGGAAACCCTGCGGGCGAGTTGAGGACGGTGAGTGCTGTGGCGGCAGGATCTGGGGCGGCAGGATCTGGACAACAGCAATACGAGGGCAGCGCGTCGACCGGAGACCTGGTGAGTCAGGCGGCCGCGCAGATCTCTACGCTGGTCCGGGCCGAGCTGGCCCTGGCGAAGGCTGAGCTGGCGGAGAAAGGCAAACGCGCCGGCGTCGGCGGCGGCCTGTTCGGCGGTGCCGCGGTCCTGTCCGTCTATGGGCTAGGCCTGGCCTTGGTCCTGGCCGTGGTCGTCCTGGACCTGGTGTGGCCGTTGTGGCTGGCTGTACTGGTCGTCATGGTGATCGTGTTCGCCGCAGCCGGGATCGTGGCCCTGATCGGACGGCGGCAGCTGCAGGCAGTCGGGCCGCTGGTGCCGCAGAAGACGGTGACGAGTCTCAACCAGGACGTGGACGCGGTCAAGACCGCGGTCCGGGAAGGACGAACCTCATGAGCAGTGCTGACACGCCTACCAACCCGGCCGCGTTGCGAGCGCAGATCGCCGATACGAGGTCTGACCTCGGTGACACGGTCGAGGCGCTCGCCGCGAAGACGGATGTGAAGGCCCGCGCGCAGGAAGCTGTCGGGCAGGCGACCGACGCGGCAAAGGAGAAGCTGAGCACGGTCCGGGACCAGGCAGCGGATCTGGCCGCCACGGTATCGGACAAAGCGGGCAGCGCGGCAGCGACGGTCCGGGAAAAGGTCCGCGACGGGGACCTATCCGCGCAGGTCCGCCGACCGGTGCCCCTCGCCGCGCTGGTGGTGGGTGCGGCGGCGGTCGGGCTGGCGATCTATCTGCTGCGTCAGCGGCGGTCATGAGCGGCTGGGCCGCAAAGGTTGCCTACAAGCCGGTGGGGCTACTCTTCGGCGCGGGTGCCGGGATGGCTGCCGGGCTGATCTTCAAGCAGGTGTGGAAGCTGGTCGGGCATGACGACGACGCGCCGAACGCGACCGACGAGGACCGCGGCTGGGGTGAGGTCCTCCTCGCCGCTGCGCTGCAGGGTGCGATCTTCGCGGTGGTCAAGGCTGCCGTCGACCGGGGCGGCGCGGTCGGGGTGCGGAAGGCCACCGGCCGCTGGCCCGGCTGACCCGCGACCTCGCCGAAGCCTGCCGCACCTTTTGATGCGCGTCATCTGGCAGCTTCCTGCCGGACAGTAGATGTCCGGATCGTCGCCGCCGGCCGATTCCTCAGGAGATTGTTTTGCGACTGCTGAGGCTGGCGGCGGGTCTTGCCACCGGATACGTCCTCGGCACCCGTGCCGGCCGTCCCAAGTATGACCAGATCGTTGCCAACGCCCGGCTCGTGCGGGCCAACCCCACAGCTGGGCAGGCGCTCACAGCCCTCACCAACCTGTTCGGGTCCGCCGACGCCTCGCCGGCACCGGCAGTAACTGGGGCGGCCACGGCCGCCCAAGACACCGCAGAGAACGCCACGGCGTCGACCGCCGACAAGCCGGCGCGGCGGCGCCACGCCCTGACCAAGGCCTCCGACCCGGACGCCTGACGCACCGCCCCACATGGGTCCGGCTGCCGCCGTTCATCGCGGCGGCCGGACCCATTCCTTGGTGTTTTCCTAGCTGGAACCCTGAGCGCGGCACACCACGCGGGATCGTGATGCAGATAAGTCCTCTCGTTCGCGAATGGTTGCCGGCCTGTCCGGGAACCCCTCAACCAAGGCTGCCGTCGCCACGAAGGAGGGAGCGCCGGTGGATGCCAGACCCGATTCGGACGATGTCGACCTGCCTCGGCCGCTGGTACCAGAGCCGCGTAAGCCGCCGTATCAACGCGATCAGGGCCGGTCGGTGCGGTGGCAGCCGCCGGACGGCAGGGACCTCACTGCCACCGTCGCGGCGCGGGACTGGGCCCGCCACACGCTGCCGGAACTGCTCGAGCATCCAGTGAGCGACGACCTCGCCCATGACGTCGAGCTCCTGCTCGGCGAGCTGTGCACCAACGCTGTACGTCACGGCGACGGCCTGCACGAAGTCCACCTACACTGCCTGCCGCCCACCGTGCGGGTCACCGTCCGCGACCGGAACACCGCAGCACCCATCCCGTACGAGCACACCACCGCCGACCCGACCGCACTGATCGATCACGGCCGCGGCCTGCTGCTGGTTCAGGCGATCTCCTCCCGCTGGGGCTTCGATCATCGCGCCGACAGCGGCAAGGACGTCTGGTGCGAACTGCCCATCCAGCGGCCTGCCATCACCTGAGATTGATCGGCCGGTCCGGCGGTTCCAGCGGGCGGCGCGATTGTGGGTGGCGAAGCCGGGGCATGGATGAACCAGCGCTCGCAGGCAGGGAGGTCGACATGGTGGACAAGAACAGGCAGCAAGATCCGGCAGGCCACGACGCAGCTGAAGGTCACGGCCAGCGGCGCGAAGAGGGCCGGACCCAGGCAGACGAGCCGGACCAGTTACCGAAACAGCCCACCGCGCAGCAGGGCCCGGACGAGCTCAGCGCGCTACCAAAACAGTCCTACGCGCAGATCTTGAAGCGGACGGTGAAGGAGTTCACCGACGACAACATCACCGTCTGGGCCGCTGCCCTCACCTACTACGGCGTCCTGTCGATCTTCCCCGGCCTGCTGCTCATGGTCACCGTACTTCGCCTGTTCGGCAAAGACACCGTGCAGAAGGTCATCGACAACGTCGGTGGTGTCGTGCCCGGCTCGACCAGCACCCTGCTCGGTGACGCTGCCCGGAACCTGCAGGAGGGTCAGCAGAGCACCGCCGGCATCCTCGCGATCGTGTCCCTTGCGACTGCGTTGTGGTCGGCGTCCGGGTACATCGGCGCGTTCATGCAAGCCTCCAACGCGATTTACGACGTCCCCGAGGGCCGCCCGATCTGGAAGACCCTGCCGATCCGGCTCGGTGTCACCCTCGCCACCGGCGTCCTGCTCACCATCGCAGCGGTCCTCGTCGTGTTCACCGGGCCCGTTGCGGAACAGGCCGGCAAGGCCATCGGCATCGGCGGCGCCGCAGTGACGGCATGGAGTATCGCGAAGTGGCCCGTTCTCGTGATCATTGTCAGCCTGCTCTTCGCGCTGCTGTACTGGGCCTCACCGAACGCCAAGCACGGCGGGTTCCGCTGGGTCAGCCCGGGTAGCGTCCTCGCGGTCCTGTTGTGGCTGGTCGCGTCGGTCGGGTTCGGGTTCTACGTCGGGAACTTCGGCTCCTACAACAAGACCTACGGCAGCCTTGCCACCGTCATCGTCTTCCTCATCTGGCTGTGGATCAGCAACATCGCCATCCTGCTCGGCGCGGAGTTCGACGCCGAGCTGCAGCGCAGCCGCGCCATCCAGGCCGGCCACCCCGAGACCGAGGAGCCGTATGTGGAACTGCGCGACACCCGCAAACTCGACATCGAATCCAAAGAGGACACGGACGCGGACCCTAACCCCCGCAACGACCAGTAGGGCAAGCTTCGGTCCGGCCGCGGGTCTTCGCTCGAGGTGCAAGACACCAGCAGCTCGCGGAGTTAGATGGTGTCCCGTTTCGCTGTGCGGTACTGCGGGCATCCTCATACCGGCAGGCGCACGACCGGTCACAGCCGGACGAAGCGCCGGACAACAACGACCTGGGAGGCAGCATGAGTTTCGGTGACAAGGTCGAACACAAGGCCGAGGAAATCGCGGGCGAGGCCAAGGAACGCTACGGCGACGCCACGGACAACGAACAGTTGCAGGCCGAAGGCCAGGCAGACCAGGCCGCCGCTAACGTCAAGCAGGCCGGTGACAAAGTCAAGGACGCCGCCCACGACGTCAAGGACGCCCTCAGCTGAACCCCCTCGGCAGCTGCGAGGGGGCAACACCCCACCATGTCAGCTGTGGATCACCTGCAACACGACGCGTGGGGGGGGGGGCCCAGGGTGCGACCCCCCCCCCCCCCCCCCCCCCCCCCCCCCCCCCCCCCCCCCCCCCCCCCAAAAAACCACCAACCCACCCCCCCCCCCACCCCCCCCCCCCCCCCCCCCCCCCCCCCCCCCCACCCTCCCCCCCCCCCCCCCCCCCCCCCCCCCCCCCCCCCCCCCCCCCCCCCCCCCTCCCTCCTCCCCCCCCCCCCCCCCCCCCCCCCCCCCCCCCCCCCCCCCCCCCCCCCCCCCCCCCCCCCCCCCCCCCCCCCCCCCCCCCCCCCCCACGCCTGCGCCAACGCGCCACTGCACCGCATGCCGCTCGGCAGCGCCGGTCCATGTTGATCACTACAACGTCCAGATGCATGGCAACGGTGGACAACGGCGAGAGGTGCGTTGAGGACAGCACGCAAGGGGCCGTTTTGTATTACTGGATGCCGCTGCGTTCGCGGTGTGGCGCGTAGCTGGATGCGGTCGGCCGCGTATAGGTGAGCCGCACCATCGCTGCTTATCACTACGAGCAGCGGAGTAGAGGCACGGCAGCCCAGACCGCCCAGTTCAGGTCGCGTCGGCATCCGCGCTCGCACCGTTGCACCGAGCGTCCACGGCAGGGTCTCGAAGGTCCGGGCCGGGACGACGGTTGCACGGCGGCCACGTTCCTTCACGATGAGGTCTTCACCTCGCAGGACGTCCAGCGCGTCGCAGGGATGGTGTCGCGTCCGCATCGGTACTCGACGGCCAGATCCTGCTCGCTCGGCAGCCGAGTCCCGGCGGCGTAGACGCCGTCGAGGACGTGCACGCGAAGGGCGTCGGCAACCGCCAGGTACAGGACGCCACCTGCCTTCAAGGAGTCAAAGTTCACCTTTTTGTACTAGGGCCACATGGCCTTATGGTGAAGGAGGTGGAGGTCGAGACGCGGCCCACCGATGTGCCGTAGCGCTCAGTTGTGCGATCAACTCGGTCTTGCCGCCGGTGTTACCTCCCGGTCATCGCGGTGCCGCTCGGCGAGGTCCATCTTGAGGGCCCAGGTACTCAGTAGTGGCGTTACGGTGATGACGCAGGAAGTCCCGGGACACAAGCAAGTGCTTGGAAGCTGCCGGCGGCGCCACCGCCGACAGCACCACGGTGCAGATCTGAGACTCCGCCGTCCAGCAATGACAACTGCGCTGGGACGGCGCGGTCATCAACGGCGGCTCCGGCAAATGCCTCGACGTGTTCGGGCACGGCGCCGCCAACAACACGCAGTTCGTCATCTGGCCCTGTAACGGCGCCGCCAACCAGAATTCGCCCGCAGCCAACCCGACCTCGCCCCACCACCGCCCGTCTGAACGCCGCCACGTTCGGGGACGGGCCAGCGGGCACGCGGTCGACCATTTTCCGACGGCGGACGCGACGGTGGGGTGTCGTCGCGGATTCGGCGTCGAGCGTCGCGGTGTTGGTGCTGTTCGGCGTGCTCGCTGGGATGGCGGTCGGGCATCTGTGGCGGTGTCGGAGCAGTATCAGTGACGTGGAGCCCATGCTGGTGAAGCTGCGGATCTCCCAGGCCGAGTCAGGCGGTTGCGTCAGACGTGGGCGAGACGGGCAGCGTCGACAGCGTCGGTGAGGCATTGCTCCGCCTCGCGACTCAGGGAACTGCGCAGCAGTTGGCCGCCGAGCTGCAGCGGCGCCAGCTCCGCGAGCACCTTGTCGGTGGTGATCTGGTCGACGAGCAGGAACAGGACTGCGGCGCCCGGCCGCAGGGTTGAGGCGAGGTCTTCAATGAACGAGTCGTCGACACCGATGTCGACGGACTGTCCAGCGAGCCCAACGGTGCCGGCGCCGATGGCCATGCCGAGGAACGGGGCGAAGAACAGCAGCCCGATGAGGCCACCCCACATGGCGCCGCTGGCCGTGCCCGCGCTGGTCGCGGGCGCCGCCTGCTGCACCTCGATCTTGCCGCCCGCGTTGACCTCGACGACAGCGGCGTCACGCAGTTCAATCAGGCCCTGCCGGCACAGCTCCATGATCTTCTGACGGGCGGCATTTGCGATGGCGACGTCGCTGTACTCGATGGCGATCATCTCGCTCATACGTGCTCTTTTCGATGGGTCGATCAGCGGAAGAACCCTCTTAATGCCTCGTTTTAATGCTTCGTTTGCAACCCGGTCGGACGCGGACTCGCTGGGCATGCAGCTCCTGGTCGACGCCTTCGCGCCGCGCCACGTACAACGCTCGCCGGGTCGGTGCCGCAGTGCCTCGCCCGCCTGGAGTGACGGTCACAGCGGCACATGGACCCGCCGGCAGTTCGCCGGTGATGTTGGGCCGGGCCGCCCCTCACCCGGACCGGGGGAGCACGCCCGGACGCACCGCGCGCAGTGTGGGAGACGAGGCCGGTCGTACCTTGGGTGGGCCATGACGGTTCCCGATCGTCACGGTGGCCGGCCTCGTGCGGCCGGCCGTCCAACGGTATCGGCGCGTCATTTGCCCGCCCGCGAGTAGATCACGTTTGGTGTTCGGCCCAACGTGCTCGGGGCGCAGGTCGTGCCGCGCTGGACGGCGGATGGTGCAGCGCCAGGCGCGGTCCGGCCCTGGCGCTTCACCATCCGCCGCCCGTGCGCGGCCCTGCCCGCATCGCCAGCGAGGTGCTGCGGGCAGCCGCCGCGGCGGGCGTCGATCTGGTACCGACCGGTCACACGCACCGGCCGGCCGCCGCCTCGACCTGGCACCCGGGTCTGGCAGCCGATCGCGGGTTGGTCGAGGTGGTGGCCGACACGGCGACGAGCGTGCGGTTGCGGGGCGCCCATGGTGGACCGTGATCCACATCGACAGCGGCCAGATCCACGTCGAACAAGGCATCGAGGTCGCTGGCTCGTGGCATACCGCCTGCACCGCCATCTATGCCCGTTGAGCAAAGCCGTCCGCTCCCGGAGTTGCCGGGCGCAGGGTCGAACGTCGGGCACTGCGGGTCGAGCGTGATGAGCGTGTCAGTAATGACCGCCGCCGCGGCGAGCCGGGCCAAGAACTACTTGTGTCCGGCCGGGATGAAGTACCAGTGGGTCCAGGCCGTGCTGAATGCGCGCCAGCACGGCGGAGAACGCCGACAACGTCGACTGGCAGGCATCCCAACTCTACCGCTCGCGGAGGTCGGCGGCGGAGAACTCCAGTTCTTCTCGGGCCGGTCGATCCGCTTGACCACCCGGAAGCCGTTGTCGAACAGGTGGTGTTCAGCGGCCGAGGCCGGCGCGGTCTACGTTGCGGTGGAACCGCATGCCGGCGAGTCCACCGAGGATGGCTCCGATGAGGCTGACGACGGCGACGGCGACCAGGGCGACGACGCCTGCGGTCGTCACGGTGCCTTCATTGACCGGCACCCTGGGCAGGCTGTTGAGTTTGGCGAGCACGTCGTACTGGCTGCCGGCCACCAGGCCGAGAACGGCCACAACGACGGCGATGACCACCGCCCAGAGCCAGACGGCGAGGCCTTGCCTGACGCCGTTGAACCGGGCCATCCGAGCGGCGACGTAACCACCGCAGTAGTAGGCGATGAACGTGATGACCAGCAGCGCGATCACACCGACGATGCCGATCGTCTCGGCTCCCTGGGTGGCCCGGGCGGCCTGGGCTGCGGCGCCGAGGTCGGTGCCGGTCGCGAGACTGATGACAGTTCCGGCCGCGCTGAGCAGCGCCGTCAGCAGGACCGCCATGCCGATGGCGGTGAGCCATCCGAAGAACGCCGCGCCGACCTTGACACCTCCATACCGCTCCTTCTCCAAGGCGACGACAGCCGCGCGATCGACACCATGGCGATCGTCCAGGTCCGCCGCCCGGGCATCGGTGTCGGTTTCGCCGCTCGCCCTGGACCTGGTGTCCCGGGACCCGGCTGTAGGCCGATCGTCGAAGGGTTCGTGGTCGACGACGGTCTCCCGGTCCACGCCCCGGCGATCGTCCAGGTCCGACGCCCGATCGTCGATCTCGCCCCGATTGCCGGGTCGCCGAGTGCTACGGCCACCTGGCCGCCGGCGAGCGTCGCGATCGCTCGTGGTCGAGCGCAAGTCACGCGACCCCCTCGGGTTCCGGTCGTCGGTGGAGTCGGGGTCGAAGTTGTTGCTCATGATCCCCTCCCAGGGGCTCAGTACGCAGATGACGGCACGCCGGTCTGTCCACACACCAGCTGTGACACCGGTTCAGGTATGACACGGTTGCCAGCGACCGATTACATGACTGGCAGGAAAATGACGACCCACGCAGGTGCGTCGACGGCGCGGCGGTCCGAACTCGCGGTGGCATGCTTGAACCTCACCCGCTACCCGGCCCGAGACCCGGCAAACAGCATGCCTGGCGCCGCTGCGCGACACCCCGGCAACGTCGCGGACACAGCATCAGAGGAGCGTCAGTCGCCACATCCCTCCGGATCCAGGACGAACGTCACCGGGATCGTCGCCCTGTCGCGTCGTGGCGCTTGGTAGAAACACCCTTTTTCCTGGTAGTAGGCTCGTTTTGAGCTGACAGATGCCATCGATCGTCGTGACGTCACCGCCTCCAGCAGGTGCATTCCCTGCTGTCCATCGGCGATGGCGTGCTGAACGGAGACCGGGTGAAGGCGCACGCTGGGGGTTGCTGGTATCAGTTACGACGGCCTGCGCTCGTCAGCGTTGGGCTAAACCGCCGGGTAATGGTGTTGTGCCTGGCGTGCACGATGGCGTTGAGTGCAACGCTGGTGACCATGCTGGCGGTCGTGGCAAGGCTGGACCGGGAGGTCCAGTCGGCGCGCAGCTCACAGGCGGCGCTGATCATCGCCGGGCAGTTGCAGACCTCCGTGCTGTCGATGGAGAACGCCGAACGCGGCTTCGTCATCACACACGAACCACGGTTCATGCTGTCGTGGCAGCAGGCCCGGGCGGCGATCCCGTCACAGTCCGCACAGCTCGAAGGGCACGTCTCCGACGATCCACGGCAGCAGGAACGCGTCCGGCAGCTCAACGACCAGATTGCGACGTACGTGGCCGAGGAACCGGGATCGACGATGGCGGGCACCGGTGGTCTCAGCGCGTCCCCCGACGCTGGTCAGTTGCTCGATGAACAACAGCGACTCGATGCCATCCATGCGCAGTTCGCACGATTCACCGCAGATGAGCTGAGCGACGCGAACCAGCAAGCCGCCCACGCCGATACCGACACCATGTGGGCACGACTGGTGGCGGGCGCCGGACTGGCCGGATCCGTGCTGGTCGTGCTGCTGTTCGCGGCATTTGTGAACCGTGAGATTGTCCGGCCGCTCGGTGCGGCAGCCGGGATGGCCGATCAGCTGGCTGACGGCGACCTGTCTACCCGGATGCCCGAGGACGGACCGCACGAGATCGGCATCCTGCAGCGTTCGTTCAACGCCATGGCGACGTCGCTGGAATCGCATCGTGACGATCTCAACCGGCTCGTCGCCGAGCAGCGTGCGCTGCGGCGGATCGCGACGCTGGTGGCCCGCGCCGCGCCGGCCGACGCGGTGTTCGGTGCGGTCACCGAGGAGATCGGCAAGGCCCTCCACGCTGACGTGACCATGCTGCTGCGGTACGAGCCTGACGGCGACGCGACCGTCGTCGGGGCCTGGAGCGAACACGACGTTCCCATCGTGGTCGGCGCCCGCACCGTTTTGCCGGCGGACGGCGCCGCCGTACACGTCTACGCCCGGCAGCAGCCTTGGTGGACCCGCGTCGGCGAGGGCACCACTGTGCCTGACCCGTTCCTATCCCGGTATGGGATCCGTGTTTCCGTGGGCGCACCCGTCGTGGTGCAGAACAGCCTGTGGGGGGTGCTGATTGTCATGGCGGCGAGCGAGGAACAAATCTGCGAGGACGACGTTAGCCGCACGGCCGAGTTCACCGATCTCGTCGGTGTGGCCGTCGCGAACCTGCAGGCGCGCGCCGATCTGACCGCCGCCAGCGTCCGTATAGTCGAAGCCAGCGACCAGGCACGCCGCCGAGTCGAACGCGATCTGCACGACGGCACCCAGCAGCGGCTCCTAGCCCTGCTCCTGGACCTGCGCCGGATCCGGTCGCAAACTCCCGCCGAACCGCGGGAGCTGGCAGGCGACCTTGCCGCGGTCACCGAAGACCTGGCAGGCGCTATCAACGATCTGCGAGAGCTCTCCCACGGCATTCATCCGGTCATCCTGACCGAACGCGGCCTCCCGCCGGCCGTCGAGGCCCTGACCCGTCGTTCACCGGTTCCGGCCGAACTGCATATCCAGCTACCACACCGGCTTCCACCGAACATCGAAACTAGTGCCTACTACATCATCGCCGAGGCCCTCACCAACACAGTCAAACACGCCCACGCCGCACACCTCCGCGTCGACGCCACCGCCGACGAAGACGTCCTCCGGCTGCGCATCAAGGACGACGGCATCGGCGGCGCCGACCTGGACGCCGGCTCCGGCATCCGCGGGCTCACCGACCGAGCGACCGCCCTCGGGGGCAGCAGCCGAATCGCCAGCCAACCAGGCCGAGGCACCACTCTGTGGTTCACCATCCCCCTCGACCCGAACCATGCCGACAATCAGCCAGCACCACCGGCACCGAGCTAAGTCGGCTGCCATACCGCCCGCGGCAGCTGTCTCGTCCACCCCCATGCCCGCCGAAGCAGCCGACCAGAGCTCTTCGATCCAGCACCGGGCCGCCCCACGCAACGACGTAAACCGTCGGGACGACGGAGCGCCGGCACTGACCGGCTATTTCGCCTCTTCCCTGCGGTATCGTCCCCCGGGTCGCGACCACCGCTGAGACCGCGGCGCCGCTGTAGCAGCAACGGTCGCCGCTACTACGGCGCGAGCAGGAGCCGCCCGCGACGCCGTCCGTTCCCCACCACTACACCTCAAGCCGACCGCTCGTGCATGAGCCCCCGGGCCGACGACGGTTGCCAGTGGACTCCTCGAGCTTCTTGCCACGTGGCTTACCACGTGGTAAATCTTCTGCCACGTGGTACATCACGCTGTCCTGAACCATGAGCCCCGCCAGCCGAGGAGCACGTGCATGGCTCGACACCCCGCTCAGACCCCTGCTCAAACCCCTGCTCAAACCCCTGCTCAGACCCCCGCCCGGACCTCTGCCAGAAACCGGCGCCGCGCCGTCGCGGCGGCCGTCGTCAGCGCCGCGTTCGCCGCCGCCGGCATGCAGGCCGCCACCCCCGCCTATGCCGACGGGCAGGCCGTGAACGTCTGGCTCACCACCGGTGACCTGGCCAGCAAGCTGACCCCGCAGACCTCGCTCGCCTTCGCCGCCGACGCAGGCTCCAACCCGCTCACCATCGACGTCGACGACGAGCGCACGTACCAGACGATGACCGGCTTCGGTGCCACCTTCACCGACTCGTCGGCGTGGCTGATGGCCACCAAACAGAACGCCACTCAGCGCTCCGCGGTGCTCAACGGCCTGTTCAGCACCTCGACCGGCATCGGCCTGTCGATGCTGCGCCAGCCGATGGGCTCCACCGACTTCATCAGCACGGTCGGCGGCTACTACACCTACGACGACGTCGCCGGCGACACCTCGCTCGCCAGTTTCAGCGTCGCGCACGACGACGCCACGATCGTGCCGATGATCCAGCAGGCCCTGGCCGTGAACCCCGCCATCAAGGTCAACCTGACCTCGTGGAGCGCGCCGGCCTGGATGAAGGACAACAACAACCTCAAGGCCGCCTGCCAGGACTGCTACCCGGGCACGCTGCTGTCCACCTACTACGGCCTCTACGCCGACTACCTGGTGAAGGCGATCCAGGCGTACCAGGCCCGGGGCATCCCGATCTGGGCGACGAGCGCGCAGAACGAGCCGACCACCGGCAACACGTACAACACGATGGTGCTCAGCGCGGCGCAGTCGATCGACTTCATCACCAACCACTTCGCGCCGAAGCTCTACAACGCCGGGCTCCAGCCGCGCATCTTCGCCGGTGACATGGTCTGCTTCGACGCCACGTACCCGACCGACGTGTTCAACAACGCCGCCGCGTACGCGGAGACGGAAGGGTCCTCGTTCCACGGGTACTGCGGGACGACCGACCAGCTCGGCGTCATGCACGACCGGTTCCCGTACAAGCCGATCTACCAGTCGGAGCTGGCGCCGTACTGCACCGACACCGACTTCCGCGACATCCTCGTCAACGGGCCGCGCAACTGGGCCCAGTCGATCATCGCGTGGAACGTCGCGCTGGACACCACGTCGGGGCCGTACCACACCGGGGCGGCGAACATCTGCGACTCCGCGTCGCACCCGGGCATCCCGATCCAGCCGCTCGTCACGATCGACCAGGCGACCGGCGCGGCGACGTACCGGCCGAGCTACTACTGGACCGGGCACCTGGCGAAGTTCGTGAAGCCGGGCGCGAAGCGGATCGCGTCCACCAGCTTCGGCGCGGGAAACGTCCAGGACGTGGCGTTCCTCAACCCGGACGGCACCCGCGCGGTCGTGGCCTGGAACCGGGGCGGGTCCGCCGCCACGACGAAGGTGCGCAGCGGCGGGCAGTCGTTCTCGTACTCGATCCCGGCCGGGGCGATGGTGACGTTCACCTGGTCCGGCGGCACGAGCGGCGGCCGGCACGGCTGGGGCGACTCGGTGCGCGGCACCAACGCCGCCAACATCTACGGCGGCGGCCTGGTCCGCGGGGCGTGGAGCCTGCCCAGCGCCACCGCGGCCACGGTGACGAGCCTCGGCTCGGGCTGGAGCTCGCTGTACCGCGGCGCCGACACCCGCCTCGCGGACTACTCGGTGAGCGTCGACGTGCGGCGCACCTCCGCCGGCACCACGTCGGCGGCGCCGAAGTACGGCGTCTACGGCTGCTACCAGAACGACGACAACTACGTGCAGGCGTGGATCGACCCGGTCAACAACACGTTCGTCTCCCACGCCCGCCTCGGCGGGTCCGACCTGGGCTGGTCCGGGACGCAGGCGCTGCCCGGCGGCTTCAACACCGGCGTCGCGCACAAGCTGACCGTCGACCGGCAGGGCGGCACGTTCCGGTTCGCGCTCGACGGCGTCGCGCAGCCGTCGCGGACCGTGGCGATCAGCGGCGGGTGCCAGATCGGCCTGGTCACCGAGGACACCGCGGCCGAGTTCACCAACGCCCAGGTGCTGGACCGCCTGGAGTGGGGCGACGCGCGGTTCGGCTCGAACCCCGGCAACGTCTACGGCGGCAAGGCGGTGCGCGGCAACTGGGTCGTCACCGCGCCGCAGAGCCTCGAGTCGACGTCGCTGGGCTCGGGCTGGAGCTCGATCTACGGCGCTGCCGGCATCCGGACCAGTGACTACACGCTCAGCGCGGCGGTGCGGCGGGTCGCGGCCGGCACCACGGCGGCGCCGAAGTACGGCGTCTACGGCTGCTACACCGACGACCTGAACTACGTGCAGGCGTGGATCGACCCGGTGAACAACGCGTTCGTGTCGCACGTGCTGGTCGGCGGGACCGACCTGGGCTGGTCGGGCATCCAGGCGCTGCCCGGCGGGTTCAACCCGGCGGTGCCGCACACGATCACCGTGACGAAGACCGGCAGCACGTTCACGTTCAAGCTCGACGGGGTGGCCCAGCCGTCCCGCACGGCGGCGCTGAGCAACTGCCAGGTCGGCGCGGTCACCGAGGACGTGAAGGCCAACTACCGGTCGATCGCGGTCAGCTGAAGGACGATGGGGCCGCGCCGCGCGTTCAGCGGCGCGGTCCCGCGGTGCTCTCCCGCACGACCAGGGAGAAGTCGGTGACGGTGTCGTGGTCGGCCTCGTCGCTGCCGTTGACCCGGTCCAGGAGCAGTGCCACGGCGGTCTCGGCGATCTGGGCCTTGTCGGGGGAGACCGACGTCAGCGACGGGATGCTGTAGGTCGCCTCATCGATGTCGTCGAAGCCGACGACGGCCACGTCGTGCGGGATGCGGTAGCCGGTGTCGTGCAGCGCGCGCATCAGCCCCTGCGCCAGCAGGTCGTTGGCGCAGAAGACGCCGTCGGGGCGCTCCTCGGGGGGCAGGGCGAGGATCCGCCGGCCCGCCTCCGCGCCGTCGCGGCGATGATACCCGTTGACGCTGAACACCAGATCGGGGCGCAGCGGGACGCCGGCCGCGGCCAGGGCCTGCCGGTAGCCGGCGAGGCGCAGGTCGGCCATGTGCGAGTCGGTGCTGCGGCTCGCGCCGACGAACGCGACCCGCCTGCGGGGCAGCGCCAGCAGGTGCTCGGTGGCGGTGCGGGCGGCGGCGACGTTGTCGATCCCGACGTGGTCGATGCCGGCGTGGTCCGGCGCGACCGAGACCTGCTCGCCGAGGAGCACGACCGGGAAGCCGCCGCCGCGGTTGAGGATGTCCTCGCCGCTGCTGGCGATCGGGCTGCAGATGAGCCCGTCGATGAGCCGCTGGTGGCCGAACCCGTTGAGGGAGGCGTGCTCGCGGGTCAGGTCGCCGAACGTCTGGATGATGAGCACGGTGAGCCCGCGGCGCTCGGTGGCCTGCACGACCAGCCGGGTGAGCTCGGCGAAGTAGGACACGTCCAGCTCCGGCACGGCCAGACCGATCATGCCGGACCGGCCGGAGCGCAGGTTCTGCGCGGCGCGGTTGGGCTGGTAGCCCAGCTCCTCGATGGCGGCGAGGACCTTCTTGCGGATGCGGTCGCTGACGTGCGGGTAGTCGCTGATGACGTTCGACACCGTCTTGCGCGCCACGCCGGCCCGGCGCGCCACGTCCTCCTGCGTCACGGCCAACGCGGACACCCACCGTTTCTGGAAAAGGCTGCAGAGAGCGACTGCTCGTGGAGCCACTGTACAGCTTCTCTGCCACGTGGTAAAACTTTCTCTGCCACGTGGTAAACGCCGGGGAAGTGATCGTGGGAAATGCCGGCGAAACACCGCTGACGTGCTACAACGCAAAGACCAAGGGAGGCGCACATGCCCCGCACCGCGATAGCGCCGGCATTCGTCGGCGAAGGAAAAATCGAACTCCGTGAGCACACGTACCGTGACCCCGGTCCGGGCGAGCTGCTGCTCGCCGTGGGCGCGAACGCGATCTGCGGCACCGACCGCGAGCAGTGGTTCGCGGGCTCGGCCGTCGTGCCCGGCCACGAGGCGGCCGGGACCGTCGTCGCGGCGGGGGAGGGCACCACGGTCGCCGAGGGCACCCGCGGCGCCGTGTTCCTGATGGACTACTGCGGCACCTGCCGCAGCTGCCGCCTCGGCCACACCAACCAGTGCCTCGCCAAGCGCAACGACATGGGGTTCACCGCCGACGGCGGCTACGGCCCCTACGAGATCGTGCACGAGAGCAACTTCTTCGCCGTGCCGGACACCGTCTCCGCCGCCGAGGCCACCCTCCTGCTCGACGTGATGGGCACCAGCGGCCACGCGCTCAGCCGGATCCACCGCATGCGCGACGACGTCGAGTCGCTCTACGTCGCCGGCGCCGGCCCGATCGGCCTCGGCGTCCTCGTCATGGCCCGCATCCGCTACGGCGCCGACGTCCCCGTCTACGTCAGCGACGTCTCACCGTGGCGGCTGGCCTTCGCCGAGGAGCTCGGCGCCACCCCGGTCGACGCGACCCGGCCCGTCACGATCACCGACGTGGACGCCGCGATCGACTCCACCGGCAAGCAGAGCGCCCGGCAGACCGCGGTCGCCGTGCTCGGCAAGCGCGGCGTGCTCGCCTGCGTCGGCCACGGCGAGGGCCTCACCCTCGACGTCTCCGCCGACCTCATCGCCCCCGAGCGCACCGTCATGGGCAGCGAGTACTTCGCCTACGCCGAGATGGCCGCCAACCTGGAGCTGCTGCAGGCCCACCTGCCGCAGCTGTCCCGGATCATCACCCACCGGGTGCCGGCCGGCGAGCTGGCCGCGGCGTTCGAGCTGTTCCTGGGCGGCGAGACCGGCAAGGTCGTCGTCACGCAGGACGAGCGGTGACCGCCCGCCTGCGGGTCGCGGTCGTCGGCGCCGGCGGCTGGGGCGAGCAGCACGCCCGCATCTTCGCCCAGCGCCCCGACACCGACCTCGTCGCGATCGCCGGCCGCACCGAGCGGCGCACCGCCGACCGGGCCGCCGCGTACGGCACCCGGCCCTACACCGACCTCACCGCCATGGTCGAGGCCGAACGCCCCGACCTCATCACCGTCAGCCTGCCCAACGAGGGCCATTTCGAGCCCACCCTGGAGCTGATCCGGCTCGGTGTGCCGCTGCTGGTGGAGAAGCCGCTCGTGTTCGACCTCGCCGAAGCCGACACGCTCATCGCCGAGGCGGCCGAACGCGACCTGTTCTTCGGCATCAACTTCAACCACCGCTACGCCGAGCCGGTGCTGCGCGCCCGGCAGGCGATCGCCGACGGCGCGCTCGGCGAGCTCGTCTTCGCCACCTGGCGCTTCGGCGGCGAACCCAACTTCGGCACGTCCCCGCACGCCAACCTCATCGAGACCCAGTGCCACGGGTTCGACATGCTGGAGCACCTGTGCGGGCCGATCACCTCGGTCGCGGCGCAGCTGACCGACAAGACCCGCCCCGGCGTCTACACGACCCTGGCCGTCGCCCTCGGGTTCGCCGGCGGTGCCGTCGGCAGCCTCGTCGGCAGCTACGACTCGTCCTACGCGTACTCGGGCACCCAGCTCATCGAGCTCAACGGCACCGCCGGTCGGGCCCTCATCGAGGACACCGTCGCGCGGCTCACCCTGCAGTCCGTCGGCGACGAGACCCGTCACGTGTGGCAGGCCGGCTACTTCAACGACACCGCCCGCCAGTTCCACCTCACCTTCGACCGGCACGTCGACGCGGTCCTCGCCGCGCTGCGCGCCGGCGCCGAGCCGCCCGTGCCCGCCCGCGCCGGCCGCCGCGCCCTCGCCCTGGCGATGGCCGTCATCGAGTCGTTCGAGACCGGCCGCCGGGTGGACGTCCCCGCCGAGGTCCCAGCCGAGAGCCCAGCCGGGGAACCGTCGTGACCATCGCCGACCACGAGGCCCGCACCTCGGTGCTCAGCCTCGACGGCACGTGGAGCTTCCACCCGGGGGACACCGCCGACGCGCTCCCGCCGTCCCCGGCCGGCCTCGGCACCATCCAGGTGCCCGGTCTCTGGGAGGCGCAGGGACACCTGCAGCTCAGCGGTGTCGCCTGGTACGTCCGGGAGCTCGACCTCGCCGACGCCGACGGTTTCTGGACCCTCGCCTTCGACGCCGTCATGGACGAGGCGACCGTGTACGTCAACGGTGTCCGGGCCGGCGACCACGCCGGTGCGTACACCCCGTTCCAGGTCGACGTCACCGGCCTGCTGCGGGCCGGGCGCAACGTCGTCGCCGTCCGGGTCCTCGACATCCCCGGCGACTCGCCCGAGCACCCGCGCGGCCCGCACGGCAAGCAGGGCTGGAAGAACGACCTGTTCCCCAGCCCGCCCAGCCTGTACCTGACCTACGGCGGCATCTGGCAGCCGGTCACCCTCCTGCGGCACGGCGCCGTCACCCTCCAGGACGCCTTCGTCAACGGCGACCCGGCCCGCCCCGAGGCGAAGGTCCGCGTCCGCAACCGCGGCGAGCGCGTCACCGCAGTCGTCGAGTGCACCGTCGACGGCCGGGTCACCCGCCAGGAGGTCATGGTCCCCGGCCACGCCGACACCGAGGTGACCCTGCACCCGCGGCTCGACGGCCTCGACCGGTGGTCGCCGGCGTCGCCGGTGCTCCACCACGCCCGGTTCGTGGTCCTCGCCGACGGGTTCGCCTGCGACGGGACCGAGGTCCGCTTCGGCGTGCGCACCGTCACCGTCGACGGCGACCGGATCCTGCTCAACGGCGCGCCGCTGCGCGTGCAGGCCGCGCTCGTGCAGGGCTTCCGCGCCGACACCCTCTACGCCGAGGGCACCCGCGAGCAGATCGAGCGGGAGGTCCGCGCCGCACAGGCGATCGGGCTCACCATGCTGCGCCTGCACATCAAGGCGTTCGAGCCGCGTTACCTCGACGTCTGCGACGAGCTCGGCATGCTCGTGCACTGCGACCTGCCGATCGCCGAGCCGATCGCGGTCGGCGAGCTGGACGACACCGGCCCTCTCGCGCGGGCGTGCGCCGCGGCCGCCGCCGAGCAGGTCCTGCGCGACCGCAACCACCCCAGCGTCGTGCTGTGGTCGGCGATGAACGAGATCGGCGCCGAGAACACCGACCGGGACGTGCGCGCCACCGCCGGCTACGAGCGGTTCGCGCGGATGCTGTACAACCTCGTCACCGACCTCGACGGCACCCGCCCGGTCATCGAGAACGACTACATCGAACCCGGCCCGGAGCACGTCTTCCGCAGCCCGATCCTGACCGCGCACTGGTACGGGCGGCTCAGCCGCCAGTATCTCGCGGCCCTGCGCGCCAAGAGCGCCACCGCGCCCGTGCCCGGGAAGGTGCTGCTGGTCAGCGAGTTCGGCGACTGGGGCCTGCCGTCCCTGGAACCGTCCACACAGGACACCCCGTTCTGGTGGCCGGCCCACCTCGCCGCCGACATCGCCGCGCTGCCGTGGCCCGGGACCGCCGCGGACTTCGTCGCCGGGACCCAGCGGTATCAGGGCATCGCCGACCGGCTGCAGATCGAGCTGTTCCGCAGCACGCCCGGCATCGCCGGCTGGTGCCTCACCGAGCTCACCGACGTGCCGCACGAGTACAACGGGCTGTGGGACCTCGACCGCGGCGGCAAGGACCCGGCGATCCGCCAGGTCGCCGCCGCCTGCCGGCCGACGCTGCCGATCGTCCTGCACGACGACGACGCCTGGAACGGCTTCGCCGGCGAGCGCGTCGCGCTGTCGGTCGTCGTCTCCAACGACACGCCCGCGACGGTGACCGGCGAATGGTCCGTCGACGGCGTCAGCGGTACCCTCAACCTGCCGGCGTACGCGCCGACGGCACCGCACCCGGTGACCGTGCCGCTGCCGGCCCGGCCCGGACCGCACGAGCTGACCGTGACCTGGACGGCACCCGGCGCGGACCCCGTCGAACAGCGCTACCCCGTGCAGGTCCTCGCCAGGCCACGGGCGGCGCACCCCGTCCAGCTGCTGGGTTCGGCGGCGGACGAGCAAGCTCTGAACGCGGCCGGCGAACGGGCCGGCGCCGACGGGTGCCTCGTCGTCGGCGAGGGCGCCCTGTCGGCGGCGACCGGGCCGCTGGTCGACGCGGCCCTGCGGGCCGGGCGCAACGTGCTGGTCCTCGCCCAGGGCGTCGACGGCGCCGCGCACCTGCCGGTCCCGGCCACCGTCAAGGACCTCGCCACCGAATGGGGCTCGCTGCCGAACGTGTTCACGACCGGCGATGCGGTGCTGTCCGCGGTGCCACCCGGCACGGTCGTCACCACCGAACTGCTCAGCGTCACCGCGCACGTCGTCTACACGTCCCTGGACGGGCGGGACTGGCCGCACCGCCCCGTGCTCGGCGTCTACAAGCCCCTCCCCGGGCGGCTCACCGGCGTCATCGTCGCCGCGCTGCCGGTGCACGACGGATGGCTGTGGCTGTGCCAGCTGCCGCTCGTCGACGCCGTCCTGCGCGACGACCCGACCGCCGTGGCCACCCTCGCCGACCTGATCGGAGCCGCATCGTGAACCAGTTCTCCGACGGCGTGCTGCGGCTCGGCGTGGGCATCGAGGACACGTTCATCGCGCACACCGCGCTCGGCCGCCGCAAGCTCGACGAGTACGAGCTGACCCAGCACTACACCCGCTGGGCCGGCGACCTCGACCTGGTCAAGGCGTCCGGCGCGCGGACCGTCCGGTACGGGCTGCCGTGGTACCGCATCAACCCCGCGCCCGGGACGTTCGTGTGGTCGTGGGCGGACCGGGTCGTCGACCGGCTCTGCGAGCTCGGCCTCGAGGTCATCGTCGACCTCGTGCACTACGGCACCCCCGAATGGCTCGACAACCACTTCGTCAACCACCGCTACCCGCAGGCCGTCGCGGAGTACGCGTTCGCGCTCGCCGAACGCTACGGCGACCGGCTCACCGCCTGGACCCCGCTGAACGAGCCGCAGTGGACCGCGCGGCTGTGCGGCGAGTCCGGGACCTGGCCGCCGTACCTCACCGGCCACGACGGCTACCTCCAGCTGATGCGGGCGGTCGCGAAGGGGATCGTCGGCTCGCAGCGGGCGATCGCCGACGCCACCGGCGGCAACGCCACCTTCGTGCACGTCGAGGCGTCCTTCCGCTACCCGTCCGGGGACGCCGGCATCCTCGGCGAACGCCGGTGGCTGTGCGGCGACCTGGTCAACGGCATGGTCGGCGAGGGCCACCCGCTGCTCGGCTACCTGCGCGAGCACGGCTTCACCGACGACGACCTGGCCTGGTTCGCCGACAACCCGGCCGCCCCCGACGTCATGGGGATCAACTACTACCCGATGTGGTCCACCCTCGTGCACGAGGACGGCACCGCGAAGGAACGCGACGACGGCGTCGCCGGGCTCGAGGAACTCATCCGCGAGACCGCCGCCCGCTACCGCGTCCCCGTCATGGTGACCGAGACCAGCTACGAGGGCACGATGGCGCAGCGCGCCGCCTGGCTGCGCGACTCCGTCGCCCTGCTGCACCGGCTCCGCTCCGAGGTCGAGATCGCCGGCTACATCTGGTGGCCGTTCTTCGACCAGATCCGCTGGCAGTACCGGGAGGCGCTCGACCCGGTCGAGCACCACCTGCACCGGCTCGGCCTGGTGACCCTGGACGTCGACGACGTGGGCGGCTTCCCCCGCCGGCCCAACGAGCTCTTCGACGTCTTTCAAGCACTCTGTCAAGGAAGGCAACCATGAGACGGACACCCCCCATCCGCGTTCTCAGCCGCGTGCTCAGCATCGCCACCGCCGCCCTTCTGCTCGCCGCCTGCGCCGACACCGCCGGTGACACCGCCCAGGGCACCGCCGGCTGCGAGGCGTACCAGCAGTACGGCACCTTCAAGGGCAAGACGGTGTCGCTGTACTCCGGCATCGTCGCGCCCGAGGACGAGCCGCACATCAACTCCTACAAGAACTTCGAACGCTGCACCGGCATCCAGGTCGAGTTCCAGGGCGAGAAGGAGTTCGACACCCAGGTCCAGGTGCGCATCAAGGGCGGCAACCCGCCGGACCTCGCGATCTTCGCCCAGCCCGGGCTGGTCAAGCAGCTCGTGGAGACCGGCAAGGCGGTGCCGGCCCCTGACGCTGTCGTGGCCAACCTGAAGAAGTTCTGGAGCGAGTCCTGGCAGGGCTACGTCACCGTCAACGGCAAGGTCTACGGGGCGCCGCTCGGCGCCAACGTGAAGTCCTTCGTCTGGTACTCCCCGAAGGAGTTCAAGGCCAAGGGGTACGCGGTGCCGAAGACCCTCGACGAGCTCAAGGCGCTGTCGGAGAAGATCGCCGCGACCGGGCAGAAGCCGTGGTGCGTCGGCATCGGCTCCGGGGACGCGACCGGATGGCCGGTGACGGACTGGATGGAGGACATGATGCTGCGCCTGTCCGGTCCGAAGGCGTACGACGACTGGGTCAACCACACCATCCCGTTCAACGGCCCCGAGGCCACCGGCGCGCTCGACGCCGTCGGCGAATACCTGAAGAACCCGGCCTTCGTCAACGGCGGCCTCGGTGACGTGAAGAGCGTCGCGTCGACCCAGTTCCAGGACGCCGGCCTGCCGATCCTGCAGGGCCAGTGCAGCCTGCACCGGCAGGGCTCGTTCTACGCGCAGAACTGGCCGAAGGGCGTCACCGTCGCCCCCGACGGCGACATCTACGCGTTCTACTTCCCGAGCAAGGACGACACCAGCAAGCCCGTCCTCGGCGGCGGCGAGTTCGTGGTCGCGTTCTCCGACCGGCCCGAGGTGCAGGCGTTCCAGGCGTTCCTGGCCTCCGACACGTGGGCGAACGAGAAGGTGGCGAGCACCCCCGGCGGCGGCTGGATCAGCGCCAACACCGGCATGGACGCGAGCAGGCTCACCAACCCGATCGACAAGCTGTCCGCGCAGATCCTGCAGGACCCGAAGTCGGTGTTCCGGTACGACGGCTCCGACCAGATGCCCGGCGCCGTCGGCACCAACGCCTTCTGGAAGCAGGGCACCAACTGGGTCACCGGGCAGTCCACCAAAGCCACCCTCGACGCCATCGAAGCGGCCTGGCCCAAGTAGCGCCGTCGGCGCGGCGGCCGCACCCCACGGCCGCCGCGCCCTCTTGGAGGAAACGCATGGAAATTGTGGCGAAGCTGGGCCAGCTCGCCCTCGGCCTCGGGGCGTTCGCCCTCGTGGTGGCGGTGATCCTGCTCCTGGCCGGGCGCTTCAACGGCCCGGCCGCCGACCGCAGGCTGGCGTGGCTGTTCCTCGCCCCGACCGTCCTCGGTCTCGCGGTCGCGGTGGTGTACCCGGCCCTGCGCACCGGCTACGAGTCGCTGTTCGACGCGCACGGCCGGCAGTTCGTCGGCCTCGACAACTACATCAGTGTCTTCAGCTCCGCCGAGCAGCTGCACGTACTGCGCAACACCGCGATCTGGGTGCTGCTGTCACCCCTGGCAGCGACCGCCGTCGGGCTCGTCTACGCGGTCCTCGTCGACCGCGGCCGGTTCGAGTCCTTCGCCAAGGCACTGGTGTTCCTGCCGATGGCGATCTCGTTCGTCGGCGCGTCGATCATCTGGAAGTTCGTCTACGAATACCGGCCGGACCTGCCCGGCGTCGCCCAGATCGGGCTGCTCAACCAGCTGCTCGTCGCGCTCGGCGGCACCCCGCAGCAGTGGCTGATCAACGCGCCGCTCAACACGCTGCTGCTCGTCGTCGTCATGATCTGGATCCAGGCGGGGTTCGCGATGACCGTGCTCTCCGCGGCCATCAAGGAGATCCCCGTGGAGATCATCGAGTCGGCGCAGCTGGACGGCGTCTCCGGCATCGGCCTGTTCCGCAACATCACCCTGCCGAGCATCCGGCCCACGATCATCGTCGTGCTCACCACGATCGCCATCTGGACGCTCAAGGTCTTCGACATCGTGCGCACCATGACCGGCGGGCAGTTCGACACCAGCGTCGTGGCGAACGAGTTCTACACGCAGAGTTTCCGCTCCGACAACCAGGGCCTCGGCTCGACGCTCGCCGTGCTCCTCTTCGTGCTCGTCCTGCCGGTCATCCTGTACAACATCCGGCAACTGCGCCGGTGGGGGGCATGATGCAAGCCATCTCCAGCCGCTCGGCCGCGGCCCGCAAAGGGCTGTCGTCGCCGCTCGCCTCACTCGCCACGGTCGTCATCGCCGTGCTGTGGACCCTGCCGACCGCGGGCCTGCTCGTCACGTCGTTCCGGCCGCAGGCCGACATCCAGCGGACCGGCTGGTGGACCGCGACGACGTTCACCCTCGACAACTACCGGCAGGTCCTGGAGAGCCAGACCTCCGGCCGGTCCCTGTCCCAGGCGTTCGTCAACTCGATCGTCATCACCGTCCCGTCGGTCCTGGCGCCGCTCGCCATCGCGCTCATCGCCGCCTACGCTCTGGCCTGGATCGACTTCAAAGGCCGCGACACGCTGTTCGTGCTCATCTTCGCGTTGCAGATCGTGCCGATCCAGGTGACCCTGATCCCGCTGCTCAACCTGTACGTCGACGCCGGCCTCGCCGGCACCTACTGGCCCGTGTGGCTCTCGCACACCGTCTACTCACTGCCGCTGGCCATCTTCCTGCTGCACAACTTCATGCGCGGCCTGCCGAAGGAGCTCGTCGAGGCGGCCCGCGTCGACGGCGCCGGCCACGTGCAGATCTTCATGCGGGTCCTCGCCCCGCTGCTCGTGCCGGCCGTCGCCGCGTTCGGCATCTTCCAGTTCCTGTGGGTGTGGAACGACCTGCTGGTCGCCCTGACCTTCGCGAACACCCCCGGCACCAACCCGATGACGGTCGCCCTGGCCAACCTCGCCGGCAGCCGCGGCAGCGCCTGGTACCTGCTGTCCGCCGCCGCCTTCGTCTCCATGCTCCTGCCGCTGATCGTGTTCCTGTCGATGCAGCGGTTCTTCGTCCGCGGCCTGCTCGCCGGCAGCGTGAAGGGATGACCGGCGCCATCACGGTCCTGCCGGAGCTGCGCTACCGGTGGATCGTCGAGCAGGTCCTGACCGCCGGCGCGGTCACCGTCCGGGAGGTGGCGCAACACTTCCACGTGTCCAAGTCCACCGCCAACCGCGACTGCGACCACGTCGCCACCCGCGTCGGCCGCCGCGTCCACGGCGGCATCGTCCGCGACCTGCCGCGGTCCTAGGGTTTCCGGTCAGGGCAGGCGGGCCCGGGCCACCCGGAACACCTCGGTCCCGATCTTCTTCGCGACGCTGTCACCCACGCCTTCCAGCTGGTACGCGATGACGGTGAAGTGGCCGGTCGGGACGTAGACGCTCAGCGCCCGGGTGCCCTCGCCGGGTCCGTAGATCGCCCGCAGCCCGTCGACGGTCAGGGTCTCGTCGCCGGTGCCGGGCCGGAAGTCGGTCCCCGTGCTGAACCACGTCGACAGCGTGTTCCCGCCGCCGAACCGGTAGTCGCAGCCGAGGTCGTTCTGCTGCGCCGACGCGACCGTGTAGGTCCGCCCGGTGGCGCGGGACACCGCGGCCGACATCTCCCCGGCCGTCACGAACCGGCACTTGTCGGTCGCCGCGGCCTGCGCGGACGCGGACGCCGAGGCAGCCGCCTTCGCCGCCTCGGACGGCCCGGCGCACAGCACGACGTCGATGCTGAGGCGGGTCCTGACCGGGGAGTCCGGGTCGATCCAGTTCCAGCCGTACGTGCGGGTGGTGCCGGGCACGGCGGCGCACGGGTCGCCGAACTTGTCGGCGCCGGTGACCCGGCGCAGCACCCGCAGATCCGCGCGCGGGTCGGCGCAGTTCAGCCGCAGCGGCTCGGCGCCCGGCGCCCTGCGGCTCCAGGTGCAGGCAGTCGCCCTCCTGCGCGACGTTGACCGCGGTCGCCGGGTCCACGCCCTTGCGGCCCAGGCACGCGGTCCGCTCACCGGCGGTGAACCACAGCGCAGCGCCCGGCACCTGCTGGCACTCCCGGCCCGCGGTGCGGCCCGGGATCATCCGCAGGACGGTGAACTCCGCCCCGGCGGCACCGCACGGCACGAGCAGGTACGGCGGCCGCTGGGTGGCGTCGCCGCGCACGCAGTCACCGGCGCGGGCCTTCGCGACGCTGTCCGCCGTGGCCCGCGAATACGCCAGCCAGCCGAACACCGCCACGACGAGCACCCCCACGGCGACGGCCCCCGCGACCCACACCCGACGCCGCCGGGGCGGCTGGAACAGATCCCCCGTGTTCGTCACCCGCGCCAGTCTCGACCCGCCGGACATCGACGGCAACCCCTGCAAGGCAACGGCTGCCTGCTCTGTCACGACCAGGCGTGATCCAGCGATCCGCGGGGCCTTGCGCGGGTGGACCTCGCGCGGGCGAGGACGATGCCCGCGTAGCCGTGGCTGGCCTCCTGCGGCACGCGGTGGACCTCGATCACCGGGGCGGCGAACCCGGTGCGCAGCGCCGCCCGCAGGTCGTGCTCGTCGACGTCCGCGCTCGGGAAGGACCGGCCGCCGACGGTGTAGGCGCGGCAGCGGCGCAGGGCCGCGGTCACGAAGAGGCCGCCGGGCTCGACGAGGCCGGTGATGTGCCGCATGTACCGCGCCCACGTCGCCCGGTCGGCGGTGGCGGAGTCGGCGCAGTACGCGCTGACCACGGTCGGATAGGTGCGTGGCAGCGGCCGCGGGTGCCGGGCGTCGACGTGCAGCAGGGCGGTGAACTTCCGGCGGGTCAGGTCCTCCCGGGCGGCCACCTGCTCGGCGGTCGGGTCGGCGGTGCCCTCGCAGCGCAGGGTGTGCGCGACGAACGGCCGCCAGTCGTGGGCGGCGGGGTCCCGCTCCAGCCACCGCCGGATCTCCGCCAGGTTGCCGGGCAGGTAGTCGCCGAGGTGGATCTCGGAGGCGACCCCGGCCGCCGCGAACACGTGGTGCAGGGTCGGCCCGACCCCGAAGAACAGCACCGGCCGGTCCCGGTCGGCGTCGCGCAGGGCGTCGACGAAGAACGCGATGGTGGCGACCTCGTCCGGCTCGACGGTGCCGTAGTAGCCGCGCAGGTACGCGCCCGGGTCCCAGTCGGTGTCGAAGGAGGCGTGCCCGCGGCGGCGCAGGACGAGCCGGGTGAGGCGGGCCAGGCCGTACTCGTAGCCGGCGGCGCCCAGGTTCGCGCCGGCGAGGAACAGCACGGCACTGGTCGCCGACCCGGTCAGCAGCGCCGCGCCGAACGCGCCCGCGTAGTACGGGATCTCCTTGGCGACCTCGGTGGCGGTGTACCCGGCGGCCGCCGCGACCCGGGCCGCCCGCGGGTCCGGCGTGCACCGGCGGGTCAGGTCGTGCGCGGCCTTCGACAGCACGTTGGTGCTGTTCCCGGTCGCGGTGAGCAGCTGCTGGTTGGCGCGCAGGTTCACCGCCAGCCCCCACCCCCACAGGACGTAGCTGGCGGCGAGCAGCGCCAGCGCCCACCGGTGGCCGATCCCGTCGAGCAGGCCGGACGCGACGAGCGCCGCCCCGGCCGCGGTCGCGACGGCGTCCAGGGCCCAGGTCGCCGCCGCCGTCGCCCCGACGGTGACCAGCCAGGCCCGCACCACCGGGCCCGTCGCCCGCGCCGGCCGGTCCTGCTCCGCGGCGCCCGTCGCACGCGCCGGCACGGCCTTCACCGCAATGCCCGGCGCATGACTTTGCCGGTCGCGGAGCGGGGCAGGCCGGCGGCGAACGTGACCGCGGCGAGCCGCTTGAACGGCGCGACCCGCTCCGCCACGTAACCCAGCAGCTCCTCCGCGGTCGTCGGGGACCGCAGCACCACGTGCGCGACCGGCACCTCCCCGGCGACCGGGTCGGGCCGGCCCACCACGGCGGCGTCGGCGACCGCCGGGTGCGTGCGCAGCAGCTGCTCCAGCTCCACCGGCGCGACCTGGTGCCCGCTGTGCTTGATCAGCTCCTTGAGCCGGTCGACGACGTACAGGTGACCGTCCTCGTCGAAGTGGCACAGGTCGCCGGTGTGCAGCCACCCGTCCGGGTCCAGGGTCGCGGCGGTCTCCTCGGGGCGGTCACGGTACCCACGCATCAGCTGCGGACCGCGGACCCACAGCTCGCCGGTGCGACCCACGCCCAGGTCGGCGCCGGTGGCGGGGTCGACGATGCGGGTCTCGGTGCCCGGCAGCGGCCGCCCGACGGACCCGCGGCGCGGCGCGGCCGGGTCGCCGACCGCGATCAGCGCCCCGGTCTCGGTCATGCCGAGCCCCTGGCTGACGGTGCAGCCGAGCCGTTCCGCGCAGCGCTGCTCCGTCGCCGCGTCCAGGGGCGCCGCGCCGACGCCGAGCGCGCGCAGCGACGACAGGTCGAAGCGGTCGACGAGCGGGTGCCCGGCGAGGGCGTGCACGACCGGCGGCACGACGACGGTGAGCGTGACCCGCCGGTCCTGGATCGCGCGCAGGAAGGCCTCCAGGTCGAAGCGGGGCAGGGTGACGACGGTCGCGCCGGCCGCGAGGCCACCGGCGAGCAGCAGGTTGAGCCCGATCACGTGGCAGAACGGCGCGACGGCGAGGATCACGTCGTCCTCGGCGAACCGGAGCACCGCCTGGGCCTGCCCGACGTTGGCGACGAGCGCCGCGTGGGTGAGCTCGACACCCTTCGGCAGTCCGGTGGTGCCGCTGGAGTACGGCAGCACCGCGACGTCCCCGTCCGCGCCTTCTCCCGCGGGCAGCGAGGCGGGCGGGTGGCCGGTGAGCTCGTCGAAGCAGACGACTTCGCCGACCCCGGCCCGCGCGGCCGCGTCCTTCGCCCGATCCAGCAGCGCCGGCGCCGTGACCAGCAGCCGCGCTTCCGAGTCGGCGAGCTGCGCGGCGAGCTCCGGGGCGGTCAGCGACGGGTCGGCGCCGGTGAACGTCCCGCCGGCGGCCATCGCCCCGTACACGGCGAGCGCGTACGCGGGCAGGTTCGGGCTGTACACGGCGAGGACGTCGCCGCGGCCGAACCCGCGGGCGGTGAGGGCGGCGGCGACCCGCGCGACCCCGTCGGCGAGCTCCCGGTAGGTGATGGTGGCGCCGGTCGCGGCGTCGAGCAGCGCCGCCTTGCCGGCGAGGCGGTCCGCGTGCCGCAGCACCAGGTGGTGTACCGAATTCGCAGTCATGACCGGGAAGGTAGGCGGGCGGGCGTGTGCGGACCGTTTCCCGAACGTGTGCGCGGGCGTTACCGTGCATGGCGACGACAGCGGCAGCGGTGGCAGCGGTGACGGTGGCGATGACGGAGCAACGGCTCACGATCCACACGCTCGGCCGCGCCGACCTCGCGCTCGACGGGCGGCCCCTGACCGGGCTCGCCTCGGCCAAAGCGGCGGCGCTGCTGGTCTACCTCGCGGTGACCGGCACCGGGCACACCCGCTCGGCCCTCGCCGGGCTGCTGTGGAGCGACCTGCCCGAGGCGACGGCCCGGGCCAACCTGCGCCTGGTGCTGACCAAGCTGCGCCGGGCCGTGCCCGGGCATCTCGACGTGGACCGGCGCACCGTCGGGTTCGCCGAAGGCGCCCCGGTCTGGGTCGACGCCGTCGCGCTGCTCGACCCGGCGCTGCCGGCCGCGGAGGCGGTCCGGCTGTGCGGCGGGGAGTTCCTGCAGGGCTTCGAGGTGCCGGGCGCGGCGCTGTTCGACGACTGGGTCGCCGCACGGCGGGCCGCGCTGCACGCCGACATGCTGCTCGTGCTCGACCGCGCCGCCCGCCGGGCCGCGGAGGCCGGCGACCCGGCGGCCGGGATCGACGCGGTGCGGCGGGTGCTGGAGCTGGACCGGCTGCACGAGGAGGCGCACCGGGCGCTGATGGGGTTCCTCGCCGCCGGTGGGCAGCGCGGCGCGGCGCTCGCCCAGTACGAGACCTGCCGGTATCTGCTGGAGGAGGACCTCGGCGTCCCGCCCTCACCGGCGACGACCGCGCTGCGGGACGCGATAGCGGCCCCGCCGGCGCCCGCGCCCGCACCGGACCCGCGGCCGCTGACGTCGCTGGTCGGCCGGGAGGCGGACCTGGCCCGGCTGCGGGAGCTGCTCGGCGACCCCGCCTGCCGGCTCGTCACCCTGGTCGGGCCGGGCGGCGCCGGCAAGACCCGCCTCGCCCTGGAGCTCGCGCAGGCGGACGCCGGGGCCGTGTTCGTGTCGTTCGCCGGCATCGACCGTACCGACGACGCCGCCGACCTCGTCGTCGCCGACCTCGCCACCGCGTTCGGGGTGCCGCTCACCGCGCCCCGCGACCCCCTCGACCTGCTCGTCGCGCACCTCACCGGCCGCCGGATCCTCGTCGTGCTCGACAACCTGGAGCACCTGCCGGGCGCCGCGGCGCCACTCGCCGAGCTGCTGCGGCGGGTGCCCGGCCTGCAGCTGCTCGCGACGTCCCGGCGGCCGCTCGGGCTCGGCGCCGAATGGCTCGTCGAGGTGTCCGGGCTGCCGTTCCCGCCGCCGGGCACCCCCGGCGACGGCTACCCGGCGGTGCGGCTCTTCCAGGAACGGGCCAGGCTGCTGCGGCCCGGCGTCGAGACCGACGTCGACGGCGCCGCGCGGATCTGCCGGCTCGTCGGCGGGCTGCCCCTCGCCATCGAGCTCGCCGCCCGGTGGGTCCGCGCCGCCACGCCCGGCGCCATCGCCGACCGGCTCGAACGCGGCCTGGAGCTGCTGTCCACCACCGCGCCGGACGTGCCGGCCCGGCACCGCAGCATCCGGTCGGTGCTGGACGCCTCCGTACGCCTGCTGACCGACGAGGAACGGCGCGCCCTGCGCCGGCTGTCCGTGCCGCACGGCTTCGACCTGGCCGCCGCGGCCGCCGTCGCCGACGCCGGCCTGCCGCTGCTGGGCGGGCTCGTCGACCAGTCGCTGATCACCGCCGGGCCCGACGGGCGCTACACGATGCACGAGCTGCTGCGGCAGTACCTGCGGCAACGGCTCGCCGAGGACCCGGGCGAGGAGGCCGACACCCGGCGGCGGCACGCGCTGCACCACGCCGGTGCCGGTTTCGACGACACCGCGAACCTGCGGACCGCCACCGACTGGCTCGTCGCCGCCGCCGCACCCGACGACCTCGACGCGCACCTGCGGCGGTTGTGGACGCTGTACCGGCGGACCGGCGCGTTCAAGGAGGCGCAGGGCGTCCTCGCCGCCGCGCTGCGCCGCACCGACGTGCCCGACCTGGCCCGGGCCCGCTGGCACCGGCTGCTCGGCGAGGCGCACCAGCAGCTCGGCGACGCCGTGGCGGCGCGCCGGGAGCTGGAGCGGGCCTTCGCGGTCCTCGGCGCGCCGCTGCCCCGCTCCACCGCCGGCTGGGCGGCGATGACCGTCGTCGAGCTCGTCCGGTCCCTCCGCCGCCCATTGCGCCTCGGCGTGCCGAAGCGTCCCTCGGTCTTCCGGGAGCTGGCCGCCGCCGGGTTCGCGCTCAACGAGGTGTACTGGGTGCTCGACGAGCACCGGCGGATGCTGCCGCTGTCGCTGCGCTCGGTCAACGACATCGACCGCGACCCCGACGCCGACCTCACCGCCCGGACCCGCGCCGGGCTCGGCATGGTCGTCGGCACCGTCGGCCTGCACCGGCTGGCCCGCCGGCAGCTCGCGGCCGCCGCCGCCGCGGCCGCCCGCACCACGGACCCGCTGACCACCTGCTGGGTCGGGATCGTCGGGGGGCTGTACTGGACCGGGACCGCCGACTGGGCCGCCGTCGACGCCGCCACGGCGCGGGTCTTCGCCCGGCATCCCGACGCGCCGCTGCACCGGTGGTCCGACGAGGTCAGGCTCGTCGCGGGGATCGCGCAGCACCTCACCGGGCGGCGGGCGGAGGCCCTCGCGTCGGGCGCGGCGGGGGTCGCCGCGGGGCGGCAGCGCCAGGACCCCGTCGTGCACCTGTGGGGGCTGCTGATCCTGCTGGAGGCGACCCTCGCCGGCGACCCGGCCGACCCCGCGCTCGCCGGGTGGGTCGCGGAGGCGCTGCCGCTGCTGCCGTCCGCGTCGCGGATCGACGCGGCGCGGCTGCACACCGCGCAGGCGCGGATGCACCTGGCGGCCGGGCGGCACGGTCCGGCGTGGCGGGCGGTGCGGGTGGCCGACGACCTGATCGGGCCGCGGCCGGCGCCGGCGCAGTACGGGCTCGAGGCCCTGGCCGGGATCGCGGAGGTCTGCCAGGCACTGATCGGCGCCTCCGATCTTCCCGGTGTCGGTGCTGTCGAGCGGGCGGCGGTGCGGCGGTTGCGGCGGTACGCCCGCACGTATCCGATGGCGCGGCCGCGGTACGGGGGCGTGCTCGGGCGGCATCTCGCGCTGCTGGGGCGGACCCGGTCCGCCCGGCGGGCGTGGGCACGCGCCGCGCGGACCGCGGAGCGGCTCGGGATGCCGCTTCCGTCGTACCCCAATGCCTGACCGTCACTCGCGGGCGAGCCACCGGGAACCTTGGCATCGATGGTTGCCTATGGTAGAAATTGCACAGGTCGACCTCCGCTTCGCAAAAAAGTTACCCCTCTGCTGCGAACCAGGAGATGCCCCATGTCTACGACCCTGCGCGCCGGGCGCCGCGTGCTCACCGTGCTGCTCGCCGGCTTCGCCGCGCTCGCGATCACCCTCGGCTTCGCAACGCCCGCCTTCGCCGTCAGCCACTCCAGCGCCGCCTCGCAACTGCGCGCCGCCGGGATCGGCTGGACCTCCAGCGGCAACTGCAGCGACCGCAACAACGCCACCTGCACCTCGTTCGAGGGCATCCGGCAGGCCACGATCAACGGCATCATCACGTTCAAGCGGGCCAGCGGCTGCGCCGTCACCATCACCGCCGGCACGGAGACCGGTCACGCCGGCGGCACGTACAGCCATTGGAACGGCTACAAGCTCGACATCCACAAGACCTCGTGCGTCAACGGCTACATCACCGGGCACTACGCCTACGTCGGGTACATCCCCGGGTGGGGTTACCAGTACCAGGCCGCCTCGGGCAACCTCTACACCGACGAGGGCAACCACTGGGACATCCTCTTCTACACCTGCGGCTGCTGACCCCTGTGCCGGGGCGGGACGTCCGCCGGGCGTCCCGCCCCGGCCACGCTCTGACCGCGCCCGCACCGACCGGCAGAACCGGAATCCATGACCGGTGGCAGCCGTGCTGCGGTCAGGCTGCCATCCGGCGCGGGTGATGTGGCCGGCGGGCCGGCTGGGAACGCTTGACCCGTACGTGCAACCGTCTGGTGTCATGCGCCGTCGAAGGGTGTCGCGGTGTGTGCGGGCCGGACCCGTCGACACGAGGGGTGTCCATGACCAGTTCCACCGCCGAACGCGGCAGGACAGGGACCAGCGAGCGGGAAGGCGGGGAAGGCCCGCTGCATCCGTTGCTGCTCGCCGCGTTGATGGCGCGCCGCGAGGACCGTGGTGACAGCATCATCCAACACCCGCTGCTGCTCGCCATGCTGGCCCGGCGCCGCCGCGACGACGACGCCGAGGGCGGGATCTTCGAACACCCGCTGCTGCTCGCCGCGCTGGCCCGCCGCCGCCGCGACGACGACAGCGAAGGCGGCGTCTTCGAACATCCGCTGCTGCTCGCCATGCTGGCCCGGCGCCGCCGCGACGACGACGCCGAGGGTGGCGTCTTCGAACATCCGCTGCTGCTGGCCGCGCTGGCCCGCCGCGGCCGCGACGACGACGCCGAGGGTGGCGTCTTCGAACACCCGCTGCTGCTCGCGATGCTCGCCGGCCGCCGCAAGCGGCGCGGCGAGAACCTCGTCGAACACCCGCTGCTGCTCGCGGCCATGCTGGCCTGCCGGTAGGCCGTTCGCCGGTCAGCCCCGCGCGACCCGACATCCGAACGCGATCCGCCCTCCGGCCCGCATGTCCTGGAGGGCGGGTCGCGCCATCCGCGCAACAGAAGGAGCCATCTGCCGTGGCGGCCGAATCGTCAGCATCCAACGACCCAGGACAGCACCCGCAGGTCGAGGCGTTGATCGACGAGCTCATCTCGGAGATCCTCAACAGCAGCGACGCCGGGCAGTCCACCAGATCCGCTGGACGGGGCCGTGCCCCGTCACCGGTGGGCCTGTTCGACACCGTCCGCTCCACCATGGACCGTGCCGTCTCCGGCGCGTCCATGCTGGAGCGGCTGCTGCTCGCCGAAGCGGTCGCCGGCATCCTCGCCGACGCGATCGCACCCGCTCTCGCCGACGTCCTCGCACCCAGGATCATGAAGGCCCTGGAAGCGGCCGGCGAGCCGGAGGCAAAGCCCCCGGCCGCCCGGTCCCATCCGACCGAGCGGACCCGCAAGACCGACGCGAGGTGACAACGAGCAAGGGCGGCGGGCCGGTACCGTGAACCGCTACCGGCCCGCCGCACCACCGACGTCACGGCCCACTCCCTCGGCGCGCAGGCGGGCTTCAGCCACCTCTGGCGCGGCGCGGACGCCCTTCGAACCGATCCACGAGATCCGGCTGTAGCCTGCGCGGATGCCACGCACAGCGCGCCCGCCGATCGTCCTCGGACTGGCCTCGACCGGGACCGCGGTCGCCGGACTCTCGATCCTGCTCTACGCGACCTACGTCGGCGTGCGTGACGCCAGGGTGGTGCGCCACCTGTTCCCCACGCTCACGGGCGAGGCGCTGGCCTTCATGCTGCCCGCGGGCATGCTCGTCGTGGGCCTGCTGGCGGGGGCGGCGCTGACCCTGGCCGGCCGGGACGCGGGGCGCTGCGCGCTGGTGTGGCTCTGCGGCACGGGGATCGGCGTGGCGGTGCTGTTCTACATGGGGCATCTGACGGTGCTGTTCAACTGGGACCACGAGGTGTGGATCGGGCCGCCGCAGTGGGTCGGTGGGCTGGGCGCGCTGCTCGCCGTGCTCGGGCTGGTGGCGGGCGCCGTCAGCCTGGGCGTCCCACCGGCCCGCCGGGCCCTCGCCGGATCGCAGGCCCCTGCGGCCGAACCGGAGGCCGGCGCTGTGGTCGGCGCGGAGGTCGGCGCGGAGGCCGGGCCGGAGGTGCCGGCGTCGTTGCGGCGCGCGGCGGTGTGGCTGCGGGTGGGCGGCGGGTCCGGCGCCGCGGGCAGCGCCGGCGCCGCCGTGGTGAGCGTCGCCGCGGGCGACACGGTCGGTGCGGCGTTGGCCGTGTTCGCGGCCGTCGGCGTCCTCGCCTGCGCCGCGGGTGCGGGCGCCGCGGCGGCGACCGCACGGCAGCGGGGGGGGGGGGGGGGGGGGGGGGGGGGGGGGGGGGGGGGGGGGGGGGGGGGGGGGGGGGGGGGGTTCCTTCCCGGTCGTTTGGCACCC
>NZ_JBVJIJ010000051.1:53300-64669 GCF_055586325.1 Dactylosporangium sp. NPDC051087
TCTTGATTCTGTCTGGTGTATTGTGGCTTTTTTTCGCGCTTCCGTCTTCCTCGACCTCTCATGGGGGGCCACCCCCCCGCACGCCCCCAGACCGCCCCCACCGCCCCCCCCCGGCCCGGCTGGCCCGTGCCGCGGCGGCGGTGGTGCTGGCCCTGCTGCTGCTCGCCCTGCAGTTGTGCACGACCTACGTCGTCGGGTGGGTGGTCTGGGCCGAGACCACCGGGCCGACCGGCTTCGACCCGGTGATCGTCCCGATGATCGTGGCCGTCGTGGTCGGCATAGTCGCGACGCTGGCCGGGCTCGCGGGCCTCGCCGATCCGCGCAGCGAGCGCTTCATGGCGCGGCCGCACCGGCCGCAGTACGTCACGTGGGGGTCGTGGGCGCCGGCCGCGCAGCGCTCGCCGGAGGAGGCCGCACCGGTGGACGGCTACACGGTGCCCTGACGCGACGGCAGTGGGCCGGCCCTCCTGGGAAGTGCCGGTGCCGGCCGGGTCGCCCTGACCGTTACGACGTGGTCCACGCCGGGATCGCAGGAGGCCCGTTGACGTCCAGGCCTTGCAAGGTGAGGTGTTCGGGGGTCAGCTCACGCGGTGAGGGCGGTGCGGAGTTCGGTGAGCCAGGTCGCGAAGGCGTGGACGCCGTCGAACGTGCGGGTGGCGGCGTTGCTGAGCTGTGGGGGAGTCTCGGGGCCGTGGGTGACCACGAGGGCGTGCCCGCCCGCCGCCGCGCACGCCTGCAGGGCGGGCAGGTCGCCGAGGTCGTCGCCGGCATAGACAACGCGCCGCAGGGAATGGGTCTCGCGGAGCCTGGTCAGGGCGGTGCCCTTGTCCTGCCTGACCGGGGGGATGAGCTCGAAGACCAGCTTGCCGGGCTCGGCGATCAGGCCGGTCCGGGCGGCCAGGTTCTGCACGGCCTTGTCCACCGCCGCGCCCGTCTCGAGGCGGTCGGGCGCCAGCCGCCAGTGGACCGCGACCGACACCGCCTTGTCCTCGACGACGACGCCGTCGGTGCCGTCGAACATGGTGTGCAGTTCGGCGCTGGCCTCGCGGACCGCCGGGAGCCAGGCGGCGATCTCGGGGTGGGTGTGCGGGACGCCGTCGCGCAGCTCCTCCAGGCCGTAGGAGCCCAGCAGGATCACACCGTGGATCGGGGCCCGGTCCCGCAGGAACGAGAGCGGCCGGCCGGACAGCAGCGCGACGACCCGCAGCCGTTGCGCGATCCCGGCGAGCAGGTCGCTCGTCCCGTCGAGCAGACGGCTCGCGCGAGGGTCTTCGACGATCTCCGACAGCACGCCGTCGAAGTCCATGACCAGCCCGGCGTCCGCCGGTGCCGCCGTCAGGAACTCGATCGTGGCGTCCGGCTCTGTCATCTGGCCCTCACATCCGGGTCGGGTCGACATGCGTATCCGAGTTTAGATCGCTACCCACCGCGATGGGGGGTCGCGCAACCTGCGTCACATCCCGGGCGCGAGGAGGGTCTGGAGGGCGGCGCCGACCCTGGCCACGATCGTGGCGCGGGGTTCGGCGGCGACGGTGGGGACGCGGACGACGCAGCGGGCGACGACGATGCCCACGAGCATGGCCGAGGCCAGGGCGATCCGCAGGCGGGTGTCGGGGTCGTCGCGCAGGTGGGCGGCGACGCCCCGGACCAGGCGGGCCTCGACGAAGTCGCGCATCTGGGCGGTGGCCTGCTCCTGGGCGATCGCCCCGCGCAGCATCGCCAGCAGCGGCGCCGACGCCTCAGGGTCGTCCTCCCAGAGGTCGAGGAACGCGCGGGTGACGCGTTCGCCGATCTCGTCCTCGGGGCCGCGCCACGCGTCGGTCATGCGGTCCAGCGCGGCCGGTGGCACGGACATGACGGCGCCGAAGAGCTCGTCCTTCGACTTGAAGAACTGCATGACGAGGGAGGCGTCGACGCCCGCGTCGGCCGCGATGCGGCGGATCGTGGTGGCGGTGAAGCCGTCGGCGGCGAAGCGGGCCCGGGCGGCGTCGAGGATCGCCTGGCGGGTGTCGCTCTGCCCCGGGCGCCGGCCGCGCCGCACCCGCGTCGGTCTCTCGTCCATCGCGTCCAGTTTATGGACACTCGCCGAGGTTCCGGGCGGGGCGGGTCAGGAAGAGCAGCCCGGCGCCGGCGGCCAGCAGGCACACGGACAGCAGCGGGGTGACCGGCAGGATGACGAGGGTGCTGGTCCGTCCGGCGAGCACGCCGCCGAAGCCGACGGCCGAGACGCCCAGGACGCCGACGGTGCACAGGATCATGCCGGCCGCGGCGACCGGGGTCCGCCGGCGCGTGGCCGTCGCCCCGGCGCCGGGCACGCTCGCCGGGCGCGGACGGTCCGCCCGCCGGAACACCGCCACCAGGATCGCCGTCGGCACCAGCAGCAGCGCGATCCACACGGGCCGCAGCCACCACCAGGCGGGCGAGCCGACCGGGGGCTGGGCGACGCCGAGGGCGAGGGTGCCGGCGCTGACGACGAACATGCCGGTCAGGTGCCACAGGAACGTCGTCATCGACAGCCCGTTGGCGGTGACGACCGCCCGCCACACGGCAGGCCGGCGCAGCCGGCGGGTGACGGGCCCGCGGGCGAGGAGCACCAGGCCGATCTGCAGCGCGGCGCAGGCGAGCAGCGCGACGGTGGGCGGCGACATGTTCGACACCCGCTCGCCGGGCACCCCCACCATCGACGTCGGGTACCCGCCGAGGGTGGTCAGCGCGACCGTGGCGGCGAGCCCCGCACCGGCCAGCGTCCACCCGGCGCGCGTCGAGGTCCTGCCGTCCGCGTAGAGGAACCCGGCCTGGTGCACGGCGAGCCAGACGAACGCGACGTTGGCGAACCCGATCAGCGGCACGTCGTAGGCGAACCTCGCCACGTCGACGGCGACCGTCATCGCGCCGAGCGCCGCCGGTACGACCGGCGCGAAGCGCCCCGCCCACCGGTGCAGCCGCAGCATCGCGGGAGCGAGGGCGACGACACCGAGGTACACGCCGATGAACCACAACGGTTGCGCGACGACCCTGGTCGCGAGCCGCAGCACGCCATGGTCGGCGCCCGCGAGCTCGATCCCGGCGGCGATGACCAGCCACACCCCGGCGAAGACGGCGGTGGGCCGCAGGAGCCGTCCCGCCCGTGAGCGGACGAAGTCGGCGTACCGCCCGCCGCGGCGCCGTACCGACGCCCAGGCCACCGAGTGGGAGAACCCGCCGACGAAGAAGAACACCGGCATCACCTGCAGCAGCCACGTCGCCGGCTGCACCGCGGGCACGACGGCGAGGACGTTGCCGGGGCGGGCCACGCCGTCGTCCCCGACCGCGACGACGGCCATCGACCAGTGGCCGAGGACGACGACGCCGAGTGACCCGACCCGCAGGAGGTCGACGTACCGGTCTCGCTGCTCACGCATGCCGTCCACGCTGCCGCCCGCCGGCGCGGGGCGGATCGGTGCCGGTGCTCAACTTCGCCTGGGTACGGCTACCCGGATGATCACCCGCTGTTACGCTCCGCACATGCTCGGAGACGTGGCGTGAAGGGCTGGGCGGTGGCCACCGCGGCGGCGCTCGTCGTGGCGACGGCGCCGGCAACGGCGTCAGCGGGGGAGACCGGGGCCGGGTTCGCGGCCACGGCGACCGACAGCACGGCGGAGAAGACGCAGAACAACCACTGCTCGTCCTCCGACCTGATCGGCTCCGGAGCGGCGGTCATGCAGGGTGAGGACGACGTGTTCCTGACCGGGCTGGGACCGGCCGAAACCCTCGCCACCGTCAAGGCGGCCGCCACCGAGGACGACACCGGGTTCGCCGGGCAGTGGCGGCTGTACGCGTCGGTCATCTGCGGCGTGAAACCGGCCGACCAGCAACTCGTCACGGCGCAGTCGGGGCTGGGGTCCGCCGCCACGCGGGTGGCCGTCGCGACGTGTCCCGGCACCAGCCGGGTGATGAGCACCGGCGCCGAGATCGTCGGCGGCAAGGGGCAGGTGGTCCTCGACGACGTGCGGATCACCGCCGACCTGAGGAGCGTCAGCGTCGCGGCGGCGGAGGACGAGGACGGGTTCGCCGGCGTCTGGCGGGTCGTGGCCCGGGCCGTGTGCACGAGCCGGCTGGCCGGCCTGGAGCTGGTGACCGAGACGGTGCCGGCCAGCTCCAGCACCGTGAAGGCGCTCAGCGCCCCGCTGCCCGGCGGGCAAGCACCTGCAGGGAATGGGCGCGGCGATCACGAACGGCGCGGGGCAGGCGCGGCTGACCACGATGCTGGCGGCGACCTGGAGCGGGCCGTCGATGCTGGCCGTGGCGACGGAGGACGGCAACGGGTACGGCGGCAACTGGACCCTCGCGGGGCAGGCGGTGTGCGCGAAGTGAGAGCGTGGCTGACGATCGCGGCCGGGGTGGCGCTCGCCGTCGGGCCGGCCGGGGCAGCGCACGGGGACAACCCGTCCGGGTTCACCAGGACGTCGGACACGAACAGCCTGAACAAGGCGTTCGCCGGCGGCTGCAACGGGCCCGACGAGCTGCCGCTCGCCGCCGGCGTGGGGATCGGCGGCGGCGGGGCAGAGGTCGGGCTGACGAACCTGGCCTGGACGCCGTTCGGGAAGGTGACCGTCGTGGCGAACGAGGACGACACCGGGTTCGCCGGGCAGTGGAACGTCCACGTCGCCGCCGCGTGCCACCTGCCGCCGGTCGGCTGGGAGGTCATGACCGCGACCGGGCCGTCCAGCTCGGCGGCGCAGCGCACGCAGACGGTCAGCTGCCGGCCGGGGATGAAGGTGTACACCACGGGCGGCGGCGTCACCGGCGGGCTGAACGACGTGCTCCTCGAAGGGCTGCGCGTCTCGCCGGACCTGACCTCGGTGACGGTCACCGCGGCCGAGGACGACAACGGCACCGCGGGCGGCTGGTCCGTGAGCGCGCAGGCGGTGTGCGGCCGGCCGCACGCCACGCAGACCCGCCGGGCCGGTGCCACCGCGATGGACTCGGCGAAGACGAAGACGGTCGTGGCGTCGTGCCTCGGCGTCGGCCCGGTGCACGGCATCGGCGGCGAGATCACCGGCGGTGGCGGGCAGGTGCGCATCGTCGCGCTCGAGGTGGACCCGCAGGCCGGCGGCGTCCGCATCACCGCGACCGAGGACGAGGACGGCTACGCCGGCGACTGGTCGGCGACCGCCTACGCGGTCTGCGCCGCCTGAAACGCCGGCAGCCCTGCCGGAAGGCCGTCCTGCAGCCGGTCCGGAAGAGCGGGAGCCGGGCAGGGGGGCGGTGGGCCGACGACCCGGTTGCGGCCCGCCGACTTGGCCGACAGCAGGCGGTGGTCGGCGAGCGCCAGCAGCTCGATCCCGGTCGCCGCCTCGTCGCCGAGCGCCACCCCGAAGCTGGCCGTCACCGTGAGCCCCGGTGCGAGCGCGGTCCAGTCGTGCGCGGCGATGTCCGCCCGGGTGCGTTCGGCGAGGTCGAGGGCCCCGTCGGCCGTGGCGCCCTGCACCACGAGGGCGAACTCCTCGCCGCCGAACCGGACCGCCGTGCCGTCCGGCCCGCAGGCGGCGGCGAGCACGACCGCCAGGTCCCGCAGCACCGCGTCGCCGACGAGGTGGGAGCAGCCGTCGTTGATCCGCTTGAAGTGGTCGACGTCGAGCAGCACGACCGAACAGGCGCGCAGGTCGGAGGCGAGGAGCTGGTCGAGGCGGCGCCGGTTCGGCAGGCCGGTCAGCGGGTCCTCCAGGGCCTGCCGGTTGAGGTGCTCGTTCGAGCGTTGCAGCGCCGTCGCCCGGGCCTGCGCCTGCGCGGTCTCCAGCCGCACCGCGGCCACGCTCGCCGCCCGCTCCGCCTGCTCCGACATCTGCTCGGAGACCAGGACGAACAGTCGTTTGTAGTGCTCCAGCGCCCTGCGCAGGTCGCCGATGTCCTCGAGGAGCCCGGCGAGGGCCCGGCGGGCGGTGATCTCGTGCTGCCGCGTCGGTGCCTCGGCGACGCTGACGGCGAGCAGCTGCGCCGCCTCCTGCCGCCGGCCGAGCGCGGCGAGCACGATCCCGCGGGTCTCGCGGTGGTGCACGATGTTGGCGACCGAGTCCAGCGCCGGGTCGGCGGGCCAGCTGTCGAGCAGCTCGAGGGCCTCCGCCGGGCGGCCGACGTCGGCGAGGGACTCGGCGAGGTTGGCCAGGCAGGTGTTCTCGCCGCGCCGGTTGCCGGCGTCCCGCGCCATGAGCATGGCGGTGCGGGACAGCAGCACGGTCCGCTCGTTCCACGCGCGGGCCTGGTCACGCTCGCCGCGGTCGGTGGCCTCGGCGGCCATCCCGCCGTAGATGAACGACACCGTCTCGATCGCGGCGCTCTCCGCCACCGGGTCGCGCAGCAGCCGCGCCGTCTCGTGGTAGCGCTCGCCGTATTCGAGGGCCCGGTCCCACTGGTGCAGTGCCGCATACACGTTGGCCATCGCCCGCATCGCCGCCATGGTCGCGGCGAGGTCCCCGGCGGTGTCCGCGGCCCGCAGCGCCGCCAGCCCCTCCTCCAGGGCGGCCGCGGTCTCGCCCACGTCGAGCAGGATCCGCGCGGCGACCTCGTGCGCCCTGGCGGTCGACGTCAGGTCCCCGACGGACCGGCTGAGGTCGATCGCCTTCAGGACGCAGCTCATCGCCTCGGCCGTCTCGCTGCGGATGTACAGCACCCGCGCCAGCAACGTGACGCCCCGGGCGTGCGCGCCCCGGTCACCGGTCGCCTCGGCGAGCGTGGCGGCCTCCCCGGCCAGCATCTTGGCCGCGTCGAGGTCAGAGGCGATGAGCGAGGACTCCGCGGATGCCAGCAGCGGGTCGGTCATGGGCCGGGCGCCTCCGATCACTGGACGGGGTCGCCTGGTAACTGTAACGGTCCGATCGCACCACTGTGGACCGCCGACCGGCCCTTTACGGGTCGCCGTGACGGCTGGCCGGTCCCTTACCGGTGCCAGCGGCGGTACTGGAGGGTGGGGAGATACCCGGTGCCGGTGACGGCCTCGACGACGGCCCACACGAAGTCCTCGTCCGGGCCCCACGACGGGATCTCGACGGCCGACTCGACGGGCAGCGGGTCGCCGAAGTCGACGACGGGCTCACCGTCGGCGTACACCAGCTGCCGGGTGACCCGGCCGGCGGTGAACAGGGTGTAGGCGTAGCTGCTGGCGACGCTGGAGAACAGGACGGCGAGCGCGTCGCCGGGCGGGTCACAGGCCGGGGCGAGCTCCATCGACGGGTCCCACACCTGCGCCCACCCGCCGGTCTCCGCGGCGAAGAGCACGCCGGTGGCGAGGCCGCTCGTCGCCTCGTCCGCGCCGACCTGGCCGGGCCCGGGCGTCGCGGGCATGAGCAGGGCGACCGCCGCTTCCTCGGAGACGCCCTTGACGAACAGCGCCGATGTGTTCCAACCCATGCGGTGACCTTAGATCAGCCAGTGGTCGTGCGGATCGCGGCCGGGGCGGAATCCCGCGGCCTCGACCATGGCGGCGGCCTCGGCGAAGCCGGTGGCGACCAGGTCGGGGCGGTGGGCGTCGCTGCCGAAGCAGATCGCGCGGCCGCCGCAGTCGCGCCACCAGGTGGCGAACTCGGGTTCGGGGCCGCGGCGGGTGTTGACCTCCAGGGCGCGGCCGGTGCCGGCGAGAGCGCGCAGCACGGCGCGGATCTCGTCCTCGAAGTCGGTGATGGTGAAGGTGGCGCCGGCGGGCAGGTAGCGGACCGCGTAGTCGAGGTGCGTCAGGGTCGAGAACGCGTCGCACGTCTCGATCATGCGGATCGCCTCGGTGAAGTAGTCGCGCAGGACCTCGGCGGTGGGGCGCAGCGCGTACTCGTCCTCGACCAGGCGGTGCCGGCCGGCCACGGCGAGGGAGTGCAGCGAGCCGATGACCCGCTCGAACGGCGCCGCCGCCAGCAGCGACGTGGTCTGGCCGGGGAACCAGTGCGGTTCGCCGAGCTCGACGCCGGTGATGATCTTCAGTGAGGGGAAGCGGGTCCGGCAGCGGTCGACCGCCGCCAGGTAACCCTCCACGTCGAGGGGCGGCGGGGCGAGGTGCACGTCGTCGGTGATGAGCGGCTGGTACCGGTCCGGCAGCGTGGCCGCGGACACCTCCCAGGTGACGAAGTCGGTGTGCTCGGTGAAGGCGATCGCCGGCAGCCCCAGCTGCACGGCCCGCGCGCAGGATCCCTCCATGTCGCCGGTCGCGGTGTCCCACGAGAACTCGGTGTGCGTGTGCAGGTCCGCGGGCAGCATGCCGCGATCGTGTCAGCCGATGCCGAGGTCCCGCAGGTGTGTGAGGGCGCCGGTGACGTCCGCCACCACCGGCACGCCCGGGGTGACGGGCGGCCGGTCGACCATGAGGACCGGCAGGGTGAGGCGCCGCGCGGCAGTGAGTTTCGCGGCCGTCATGGTGCCGCCGCTGTCCTTCGTGACGAGGAGCTGGATCTGGTACGAGGTGAGCAGCGCCTCCTCACGGTCCGCGGTGAACGGGCCCCGGTCCAGCAGCGACTCGAGCCGCGGCGGGTGCGGCGGCGCGACCGGGTCGACGCTGCGGACGAGGAACCAGCGGTCCGTCAGCGCGGCGAACGCGCCGAGGCCCTGCCGCCCGGTCGTGAGGAACACCCGCTCGTGGGGCGATGCCGCGATGAACGCCGCCGCGGCGTCGAGGTCCGGCACCCGGTGCCAGTCGTCGCCCGGGCCGGCGACCCAGCCCGGGCGGCGCAGGACCAGCAGCGGTACCCCTGCCGACGACCCTGCTGATGACGCCGACGCGCTGATCCTCGCGGCGAACGGGTGCGTCGCGTCGACCACCACGTCGACCGCTTCGGCCCGCACGTAGGCGGCCAGCCCGGCGGGGCCGCCGAAGCCGCCGACGCGGATCTCGCCGGGCGGCAGCGCCGGGTCGGCGACGCGACCGGCGAGGGAGCTGATCACCCGGCAGCCGGTGAGCGCCCCGGCGAGCTGCCGGGCCTCGCCGGTGCCGCCGAGGATGAGGACGGTGCGCACGGGGCCAGCATGCCACGGCGGGATCAGGCAGGGACGTGCAGCTCGACACGCCCTTTCCCGGCGGCCTTCGACCGGTACAGGGCGGCGTCGGCGAGCCGGAACATGGTCTCGTCGTCGACGCCGGGGGTGCGCACGACGACGCCCGCGCTCGCGCCGACGGCGACCGGGCAGCCGGACGCGGCGACCCGGGCGACGATCCCGGCGATGACCCGGTCGGCGACCGCGACCGCCTCCCGCTCGTCGCGCACGTCGGCGAGCAGGATCGCGAACTCGTCGCCGCCGAGCCGGGCGGGCAGGTCACCGGCGCGGACGGCGGCCCGCAGCGCGTCGGCGGCCTCGATCAGGACCCGGTCGCCGGCGGGATGGCCGAGGGTGTCGTTGACCTGTTTGAACCCGTCGAGGTCGAGCAGGACGAGCCCGCCGTGCAGGTCCCGCAGGGCCCGGTAGAGCAGCGCCCGGTTCGGCAGGCCGGTGAGATGGTCGTGGGTGGCCTGGTGGGCGAGCTCGGCGCGCTGCCGGTTGACCTCGTCGAGCAGGTAGGCGTTGGTCCGCAGCACGAGGTACTGCCGCACGAGCACCAGACCGGCGACGAGCAGCAGCGCCGACACCATGACCCCGTCGAGGTCGCTCATCCGGTAGGCGACGGCCGCGACGGTGAACGCGCCGGCGACCGGCAGGTAGGGCAGGGCGCCGCGCCAGCCGAGCGCGACCGCGGGTTCCTCGCCGCCGGCGGGCATCTGGAAGCGGCCGGCGTAGTAGAGCAGCCCGCTCGCCGTGCCGTATCCGGCGGGGAGGCTGTGCACGTACCAGGAGCCGCCGTGCCGTCCCGCGTACAGGTAGACGAGGGTGGTCCCGGCGAAGACGGCGAACCCGCCGGTGAGAACGGTCACGGCGGTGGTGCCGCCGAGCCGGGTGCGGGACAGCAGCACGATCGCGATGGCGATGCAGACCATGTGGACGCCGGGCACGCCGGTCACCAGGAACCCGCCGACGGTGCCGATCTCGTGCATCGTGTCGCGCAGCAGCAGCGGCCAGGCGAGCACGAACAGCGCCGCCGCGACCATGATCCCGTCGAGGGTGAGCCGGACCCGCTGTTCCAGGGACTGCGGGGCGGACGGCGCGCTGAGCAGGACACCTGGGGCGAGGCTGACGGCGAGCAGCGACGCCCAGTCGCCGGCGCGGGGCGGCGGGCCGTCGCGGGCGGCGAGGACGTCGAGCAGGTACAGCACGCACGCGACGGTCCAGGCGCTGGACGCGATCCCGGCGAAGAGCCACGCGACCTTCGCCCGGCCGGTACCGCGGGAGAACCGCGTGAAGAGCCGCACGTTCGTGGCGAGTGCCAGCAGTGTGGTGGCCGCGCCCACGGCCGCGATCGTGCCGGCCGTGGGCACGAGCAGCACCGCGGCCTGAGCCGCGGCGCACACCGCGATCAGACCGGCGACGAACCACATCGCCGCTCTGATCGGCAGGGGTCAGGGGTAGTTGACCCAGTTGGCGACGTTCGACGAGGAGTTCGACGGGCCGCCGGTGTTGTTGATGATGCGGGCGATCGTGCCGGTCCCGCCGAGGGAGACGGTGACCATGTTGTGGAACCTGACGTTCGGGGTCTGCGGGACCTCGAAGGAGTGACCGAGGACGACGCTGGGGTTGGTGGAGAAGTAGCAGTAGCTGCCGAGGCCCCAGGCTTCGTGGCTGGTGACGTTGGCGCCGACCTTGTAGGCGGCCCAGCCCTGTGCGCCGCCGCCGCTGGACCAGGAGGCCTGGTTGGGCACGTCGTAGGGGATTTCGTTCTGGTAGAAGTAGGTGCGGCCGCCGTTGCCGTTCCAGATGGTCTGGTACTGCTGGTAGTGCTCGACGAACAGGCCGTACATGGTGACGTTGTTGCCGTTGACGACGAGGCCGTTGGCGCCGGTGTTGATGTTCCAGCCGACGGTGCCGCCGTTGCCGTGATCGGCGCGCCAGATCCACAGGTGGTCGCCGATCACGTTGTTGCTGTTCACCCGCAGCGACACGGTCGCCTTACCGGCGATCGAGCCGCCGACCCGGAAGAACACGTCGTGCAGCGAGGTCGGGTTCGCCGCGTGCGACGCCGACGAGCCCGACGGGCCGACCTCCATCAGCACCTGCGAGTTGGTGGTGCCGGCGTCGAAGAGGATCCCGCCGACCTTCACCCCGTCGACGTCGGCGACGCTCATCGCGGTGACGCCGTTCTGCGGCACGATCGTGGCCAGGCCCAGGCCGAGGACCACGGTGTCGGGCCGGGTGATCCGGATCGTGTCGCTGACGTTGTACACACCGGGGGTGAACAGCAGGTTCTGCCCAGCGGCCAGGGCGGCGTTGATCGACGCGGCGGTGGCGCCGGCCTTGACGATGTAGAACTGGCTGATCGGCAGGCT
>NZ_JBVJIJ010000052.1:0-62629 GCF_055586325.1 Dactylosporangium sp. NPDC051087
TAGATGCCTCAAGAACCTCTATCTTTCCAGCTCGCGGGGGCATTGTCGCGTCCGAGATGCCTCCGCCACATCAATCTCATCGGTGGATCAGGGCTAAGGCTGGTTCTTCCATTCGGTGTACATGTACGGGTTGTCGAGCACCTTCGTGGCTGGGACGTCCGGGTTCATGCCTTGCCGCCACGCTTCGGGGCCCATGGCCGTGATGAGGTGCTCGACGGTCCGCTCGACGTCGAGGCGGGCCTTGGCGAGGTCCGCGCCGACGAGCCTGCCGTCGCGCTTCACGATCCGCCCGTTCACGAGCACCGTGTGCACGTCGCCGCGCTGAGCCTGGAAGGCGACGTGGCCGTACGGGTTGAGGATCGGGAACATGACGGGGGAGTCGTCGTTCTTGAGCAGCACCACGTCCGCCGCGCGACCGGGCTGGAGGCTGCCGACGACGCCGTCCAGGCCGAGGGCCCTGCTGCCGCCGCGGGTCGCCCAGTCGACGACCTGCTCGGCGCGCAGGTGCAGGTGCGTGACGGTCTCCGCCCGGTCGTGCGCCCGCAGGTGCTCGCGGGAGCGGTCGGCGCCGAGCGTGGCCCGCATCGCGGAGAACAGGTCACCGCTCCACCACACGCTGGTGTCCATCGACAGCGACACGGGGATGCCGTGGTCGCGCAGCTGCCAGGTCGGCGGGTAGCCCTGCCCGGCGCTCTGCTCGCTCTCCGTCGACACCGAGACGGACCCTCCGGTCGCGGCGATGCGATGGTACGAGTCACCGGACAGCGTCGCGGCGTGCACGTAGATCGTCGACGGGGTCATGAACCCGTGCTCGTGCATGAGCCGGATGCCGTCGTCGTTGGTGGCGCCCCACACCCCGGCGTGCGTGGTGACGGGCACGTCGAGCTCGCGGGCCACCTCGAACGCCGCCCGCTCCGGGAACGCGGGGTCGCCGGTCACGTCGAACGCCATCTGGAAGCCGAGCGCGCCGCGCGTGCGCCGCTCCACGAAGTCGCGGAAGCCGGGACTGGTCGCCCACTCCCACGGGCCCTGCTGGATGTTGCCGTAGGCGAGGACGAACCTGCCCGGCACCGACTCGAGGGCGTCGGCGGCGGCGTCGGCGTGCTGCGGGGTCTGCAGGCCGTGTGACCAGTCGACGGTCGTGGTGACGCCGGCGTCGAGCGCCTCCCAGGCGCCGAGGACGTTGCCGGCGTGGATGTCCTCGGGCCGGAAGTGCCGGCCGGACTCCAGGTAGTACCAGACGAAGTACTGGGTGAGCGTCCAGTCGGCGCCGTAGCCGCGCATCGCGGTCTGCCACAGGTGCCGGTGGGTGTCGATCATGCCGGGCATGACGATGCCGCCGCTCGCGTCGATCTCGACGGTGCCGGGCGGGGCGGTGAGGCCGACGCCGACCTCGGCGATGCGCCCGTCCACTGCGAGGACGTCGGCGCCGGGCAGGACGGTGTGCGCGTCGTCCATCGTGAGGACCAGACCGTTGCGGAACAGCACCGGCTGTGCGTCCATCGCTGTCAACTCCTTCCGGACAGATGTCCGTGTAGCGGTCAGAGGAGCGATCGGCGAAAGTGTGTGCCCCGTCACGGGCGCTGTCAAGGCACCCGCCTCGCCTTCCCGTGTCGTACCGGCGCGGCAAACGACGACGGTGCGGCGGTTGACATCGCGAGGAGCATTCTTGAGACTGGCGTGGCGGACAAGTGTCCGTATCGCGGACGAGAGGAAACCGATGGCGGCGCCAGAGCGCGAGGGACCACTCAGCGGGCTGCTGGTCGCCGACTTCTCACGGATCCTCGCCGGGCCGTACGCCACGATGCTCCTCGCGGACCTCGGCGCCGACGTGATCAAGGTCGAGGGGCCCGGCGGCGACGACACGCGCACCTGGATGCCGCCGACCCGCGACGGCGTCTCCACGTACTACCTCGGCGTCAACCGCAACAAGCGGTCCATCGCCCTCGACCTGCGCGACCCGGAGGACCTGGCGGCGGCGCGGGCCCTCGCCGCCCGCGCCGACGTCATGATCGAGAACTTCAAGCCCGGCGGACTGCGCCGCTTCGGCCTCGACCACGCGACCGTCGCCGCCGGCAACCCGGCGATCGTCTACGCCTCGATCAGCGGATTCGGGTCCGGCGCGGGCGCGGCGATGCCGGGCTACGACCTGATGGTGCAGGCGGTGTCCGGCCTGATGAGCCTCACCGGCGACCCCGGCGGCCCGCCGTTCCGCGCCGGGATCTCCGTCTTCGACGTGATGGCGGGCATGCACGCGAGCATCGGCATCCTCGCCGCCCTGCATCACCGCACCGCGACCGGCGCCGGCCAGCACGTCGAGGTCAACCTCCTGTCCTCCGCCCTGTCCGGCCTGGTCAACCACAGCAGCGGCTACGTCGCCGGCGGCACCGTGCCGTTCCGCATGGGCAACGCGCATCCGAGCCTGTTCCCGTACGAGCCGCTGCCCACCGCCGACGGCGACCTCATCGTCATCGCCGGCAACGACGGGCAGTTCCGCAAGCTCTGCGCCGTCCTCGGCTGCGAGGACCTCCTCGACGACCCCCGCTTCCAGCACAACCAGGACCGCACCGCGCACCGGGAGGCACTGCGCCCGCTGCTCGTCGAGCGGCTGCGGGCCAAGGGCAAGCAGGAGTGGTTCGACGAGCTGATCGCCGCCGGGGTGGCGTGCGCGCCGATCAACACCGTCGACGGCGGCGTCGCCCTCGCCGAGTCGCTCGGCCTCGACCCGGTCGTCGAGACCGGCGAGGTGCCCGGCATCCGCAACCCGATCACGCTGTCGGCGACCCCGCCGCGCTACGAGCTGCCGCCGCCCGGCCTGGACGAGCACGGCGAGGAGATCCGGCAATGGCTGAAGAGCTGAGCTTCCCCACGTCCATCGGCACCTCCGACGCCGACCGCATCACGCTGCTGGGCCAGGACCTCGCCGCCGACCTGATGGGCAACGTCGGTTTCGGGGAGCTCGCGTTCTGGCTCGTCGCCGGGCGCCGGCCCTCGGCCGGGGAGACCCGCGTCTTCGAGGCGGTCCTGGTCGCGCTCGCCGACCACGGGTTCACGCCCACCGCCATCGCCGCCCGGGTCACGTACGCCAGCGCACCCGAGTCCCTGCAGGGCGCGCTCGCGGCGGGGCTGCTCGGCGGCGGCTCCCGCTTCCTCGGCGTCACCGAGGACTGCGGCGTGTTCCTGCACTCGGTGGTGTCGTCGCTCGCTTCGACCCCCGCCGACGACGCCGGCTGGGACGAGGTCGCCGCCGGCGCGATCGCCGCCCGCCGTGCCGCCGGACAGTTCGTGCCCGGCCTCGGCCATCCGGTGCACAAGGTCGAGGACCCCCGCACGCCGGTGCTGATCCGGATCGCCGCCGACGCCGGTGTACGGGGGCCGCACCTGCGACTGTTCGAGGCCGTCGGCCGGGCGCACCCGGCGATCCTCGGGCGGACCCTGCCGCTCAACGGCGCCGGCGTGTGCGGCGCCGCCCTCGCCGACCTGGGCCTGCCGGTCACCATGCTGCGCGGTTTCGCGCTCCTCGCCCGCGCCGCCGGGCTCCTCGGGCACCTCGCCGAGGAGCAGCGCACCGGCCTCGGCCTCGAGATCTACCGCACCGTCGACCGCAACGCCCGCTACGTCAACCCACCCGACTGAGAGGATCCGCGCCATGGCCCAGGTTGTCGCGGTCATCGCCTCGACCCACCATCCGTTCTACTTCAAGGCCAGCACCGCCACCGGCGAGGACCGCCCGCCGTTCGCCGACGAATGGGTCCGCAAGGTCACCGCGTTCCGGGAGACGCTGACCCGCGCCCGCCCCGACGTGCTCGTCATGGTCGGCTCCGACCACTTCCACCAGCTGTGGCTGGACAACATGCCGCAGTTCCTCGTCGGCAAGGCCCCGTTCTACGACGCCAACTGGTACAACGAGGAACGCGAGTTCGGCCTGCCGCGCATGCTGCTGCGCGGCCAGGAGGACCTGTCCGCGCACGTGCTGCGCGAGGGTCTCGACGCCGGCTTCGACCTCGCCTTCAGCAACGAGCTGCGCATCGACCACAGCATCACCTGTCCGATCATCACGCTGCGGCCCGAGGCGGACCTGCCGATCGTGCCGATCTACACCAACATCTTCGCCCCGCCCCTGCCGCAACCCCGCCGGTTCGTGCAGCTCGGACGGACCATCCGGGAGCTCGTCGAGTCGTGGCCCAGCGACCTGCGGGTCGCGGTCGTCGGCACCGGGCACCTGTCCCTGGAGCTCGGCGGACCCCGCCAGTTCGGCCCGCACGGCCCCGACCCCGAGTTCGACCGGCGGGCCGTGGAGTGGATCGCCAACGGCGACCTCGACGGCTGCCTGTCCGAGGTGACCCTGGACAGCCTGCACGCGCCCGGCAACGCCACCCACGGGTTCATGGACTTCATGCTCATGATGGGCGTCGCCGGCGACGGCGTGAAGGCCGACTACGTCGACACCTACGACCTGTTCCACACCATGGAGGCGTACTTCACCTGGTACCCGCAGGGGGCGTTGTCATGAGCAGATACCTGCTGAACAAGTTCCTGTACACGGTGGACAGAGACCCGGCACTGGTGGAGCGCTACCGGGACGATCCTTCGGGGACCGTCACCTGGTGGGAGAGCGGTCCCGGCCTGTCCCTGCTCAACTGCCACTCCGGCGAGGCGAGCAGCTGGCTGCGGTTCACCGACGAGGAGCGGGCCGCGCTGACCGGACACGACCACATCGCCCTGTTCGGCCTCGGCGCCCACCCGTTCCTCACACTGACCCTGTTCATCGCGATGTTCGAACGCGACCACGACGAGCCGCTCGCCTACCAGAAGCAGTACGGCGCCCTGCTCGCCCACTTCGATCTGCCGTACCCCGACATCGCCACCTGATGCGCGCCGCCACCATCGTCCGCTGCGGTGCGCCGCCTGTCGTCGTCACCCGCCCGGCGCCGGTCGCTCCGGCCGGTGCCGTCACGGTCACGGTCACCGCGGCCCCGATCACGCCGCTGGACGTGCTGTGCGCGTCCGGCACGTCCTACTTCGGGACGCCCGCGCTGCCGTACGTGCCCGGCGTGCAGGGCGTCGGCACCCTCGACGACGGCACCGCCGTCTGGTTCCCGACCGACGCCGGGATGCGCCCCGGCGACGGCAGCATGGGCGAGGTCGTCACCGTGCCCGCCGCCGACGTCGTGCCGCTGCCGGCCGGCGTCGACCACCGGCTCGTCGCCGCGCTCGGCCTGTCCGCCGTCGCCGCCTGGCAGGCCCTCACCTGGCGCGGCGCGCTCCTGCCCGGCGAACAGGTCCTCGTCCTCGGCGGCGGAGGCGTCGTCGGGCAGGCCGCGATCCAGCTCGCCCGGCTCGCCGGCGCCCGCAGGGTCATCGCCGCCTGCCGGTCCACGGCCGCCCGGGAACGCGCGCACCGTCGCGGCGCCGACGCCGTCGTCGCCCTGCACGACACCGACGACGTCGCGACCCTCGCCCGGCGGCTCCAGGACGCCACCGACGGCCCCGTCGACCTGGTCCTCGACCCCCTCTTCGGGATCCCGGCCGCCGCGGCGCTGCGCACCCTGCGCCGCGGCGGCCGCCTCGTCAACCTCGGCAGCGCCGCCGGGGAGACCGCGCCGCTGGACTCCGCGACGCTGCGCAGCGGCTCCCTGCGCGTCCTCGGCTACACCAACTCCGAGCTCAGCGCCGCCGAGAAGGGCGCCACCATGCGGTACCTCGCGGACCACGCCGCCGCCGGCCGCCTCGTCGCCGACCACGACGCGGTGCCGCTGTCCGAGATCGGCACCGCCTGGACCGCACAGGCCGCCGGCGTGGCCACCCGGCGGCTCGTCGTCGTCCCCTCGTTGCCGTTGCGCAAGGACTAGTGTTCGCTGGGCGAACTCCAACCACGATTGAGGCGGCGATGGCACAGCGCGGAGAAGGACCCGACTTCATCGAGGCCCTGGCACGAGGGCTCGACGTGATCCGGGCGTTCCACGCCGACCACCCGCGGATGACCCTCGCCGAGGTCGCCACCGCCACCGGCCTCGCCCGGCCCACCGCCCGCCGCATCCTGCTCACCCTGGAGGAGCTCGGCTACGTGCGGGCCACGGCCGGCGTGCACGAGCTGACCCCCCGCGTGATGGAGCTCGGCATGGCATACGTGGGCGCCCTCTCCCTGTGGGACATGGCCCGCCCGCACATGGAGCGGCTGGTCGCCGCGACCGGCGAGTCGTCCTCGATCAGCCAGCTCGACGGCTCCGACATCGTCTACCTGGCCCGCGTCGCCGTCCCGAAGATCATCGCGCTGCGCGTGCAGATCGGCACCCGTTTCCCGGCCGTCGCCACCTCCCAGGGGAAGGTCCTCCTCGCCGCACTGCCCCCCGACCGCCTCGACGCCGCGCTCGCCACGCCGAGCCGGTCCGGCATCCAGCCATGGGTCCAGCACGGCCGCCGCGCCGTCGACGCCCTGCTGCGCGAGGTCAACACGCGGGGGTTCGCGGTCGCCGACAACGAGCTCGCCCCCGGCATCCGCTCCGTCGCCGTCCCGATCCGCGACGGTCGCGGCGAGGTCCGCGCGGCGATGAACGTGACCGTCAACTCCGCCGAGACCACGCTGAAGGAGCTTCTCGACAAGCACCTGCCGCACCTGCAGCGGTCGGCGGGCGCGATCAGCTCCGACTGGGCACTGTGGCAGTCCCGCCCGCAGGTCGACCTGCCCACCAGGGACCCCGCCCCCGCCCACCCGTGACCCCGCTCGCGCCCTGACCTCTGCCCTGCCCCGGCCCCTGCAGCGGTCAGCGGGTGGCCGCGCGGCGGACGAGGGTCCGGATGCCGGGCAGCGTGACCGCACGGACGGTGACGTCGCCGAGCCAGACGTGGAAGCGGGTCGGCGGGGCGTATTGCCGCATGCCGCGCCTGGCGAGCGCCTGCCGCCGGGTGACCTCGGGGCGCAGCGCCCGCTCCCACCCGGCCAGGGCGGCAGGGACGTCGTCGTGGGCAGACAGGGCGGCGCCGAGGGCGTCGGCGCCGGCGAGGGCGAGGCCCGCCCCGTGGCCGGCGAACAGCGTGACGCACCAGGCGGCGTCGCCGAGCAGCACCACCCGGCCGGCGCTCCACCGTGGCATGACCACCTGGCTGACCGTGTCGAAGTAGGCCGCGCCGGGGTTCAGGGCGAGGTGCCGCAGCGCGCCGGGCACGCCGCCGCCCAGGTCGCCGAACGTCCCGCCGAGCGCGCCGGCGGGACCGCGGTCCAGGTCCGAGCCCGGGGTTTCGCTGCGGTACGCGAAGAACGCCGACGACCGTCGCGGCCCCAGGTTGATGACGGCCGCGGTGCGGCCCGGGCCGATGAACGTCGTGCCGGACCGTTCGGGGACTTCCGGCGGCGGGCCGGGCAGGTCGACGGCGCCCACCACGTACGGCAGCGGCACCCGCCAACCGTCGCCGAACACCGCGGTCCGGGTGGCGGAGTGCACGCCGTCGGCGCCGATGAGCAGGTCGGCGCGTTCGACGCTGCCGTCGCTCAACGTCACCCGGACCTCGTCGTCGTCCTGCGTGACCGCCGTGACGGTGGTGCCGAAGCGGAGATCGGCGCCTGGTCGTACCTCCGCGAACAACGCCGACTCGAGGTCGCCCCGGAAGACCGTGAGGGCCCGCTTGCCGAGGGCGGCGGCCGCGAGCTCCGCGGGCACCGTGAGCTTGGCCCGGCCGTCGGCGCGCACGAGGACCGTGGTGAACAGGCCCAGGTCGCGGTCGGCCAGGCCGGGCAGCAGCCGCTCGGCGGCGTCGAACCCGGGGCCGAGGAGGTTCACCAGGTAGCCGCCGCTGCGCCGGGCCGGGGCCTGCTCCACGACGAGCGTCTCCCAGCCGTCGCGGCCGAGCCTGACGGCGGCGGCGAGACCCGCCACGCCCGCTCCGACGATCACCGCACGCATGTGTCCCCCAAAGAAATGAGCGAGTGTTCAAACTAGTATGAGCAGATGCTCATTCTGTGCGCAACGCCTAGAATCCGGGGATGCCCCGCGGAGTCGCCATCCTTGAGCCCAGGCAGCGGCTGTTCGCCGCCGTCGAGCGCGTGATCGCCGCCGAGGGGCCGGGTCACCTCACGGGACGTGCCGTGACCCGCGAGGCCGGCGTCGCCACGGGGCTGCTCTACGCGCACTTCGCCGACTTCGACGACTTCCTCGTCGGGTACGCCGTCGACCGCGCCTTCCAGCTGGCGGCCGCGGTCGCGGGCCTGCCGGAGCGGGCGGGGTCCGGCACGGTCGCGGGCAACCTCGCCGACGCGCTGCTCGCCGTCCCTTTCGAGGGGCTGATCCCGCTGACCCGGCTGGCGGCCGCGAAGCCCGGACTCGCCGCCGCCGTCCGCGCCGTACTGGGGGAGCGGACCGCCGGCCTGGAGGCGGTCGAGGCCGCCGCGGCCCGGTACCTGGCCGCCGAGCGGCGCCTCGGCCGGGTCCCGGCCGGCCTGGACACCGACGACCTCGCCCTCGCGGCGGTCGCCGTCCTGCACCACGTCGCGCTCACCGCCCCGGACGCCGACCGGGTCCGGCGCGCGATCGCCGCTCTGACCAGTGGATTTCCGGTCGCCGCCGGGCCGTGACCGGGGATCGGCACGGGCGTCGCCAGGCCAAGCGCGCGGATGTATTGACAGATATCTGTTAGTCAGGTTACCTGTCCGGTACCCCCGCCGCCCGCCCGACGACGTCTGGAGCCCCCATGCGCAGAACCGTCCTGGCGCTCGCATCGGTCGCGCTGACCCTGGTCGCGACCGCCGCCTACGCCCTGACCAGCACCTCCCCGGCACTCGCCGCCGGACCCACCGCCGCCCAGCTGCTCGCCAAGACCGCCACCTGCAGTCAGGTGTCCAACGGGAAGTACGCGACCGACGACGGCGCCGCCGAGACCGTCGCGATCTGCAAGAACGGCTCGGCGTACTTCTGGACCGCCGACATGGACATCGACTGCGACGGCATCTCCACGTCGCGCTGCAACGCCTCGACCGACCCCTGGTACCAGGCGCAGACCTCGTTCACGACGTCGACCGGCGCGTACTTCACCTCCGACGTGACCCGCTACTTCGTCGTCCCGCTGCCCAGCAGCCGCTTCACGTACTCCGCCAACGGCATCCGCGCCGGCAGCGTCGCCGCCGTCGTCTACAACGGCAAGGTCGCCTACGCGGTCTTCGCCGACGAGGGTCCGAGCAGCATCATCGGCGAGGGCTCCTACGCCCTGGCGGTCGCGCTCGGCATCGACCCCAACCCGGCCAGCGGCGGCACCGCCGGGCCCGTCACGTTCATCGTGTTCCCGAGCAGCGTGCCGAACCCGGTGGAGAACAACGCGACCATCGACACGGTCGGCGCCGCCGCGGCCAACGCCTGGGTCGGCGGCACCACGAACCCGCCCACCACCCCGCCGGCCGGCGGCACCGGCCCGATCCGCGGCTACGGCGGCAAATGCGTCGACGTCGCCGCCGCCAGCACCGCCAACGGGGCCGCGGTCCAGATGTACGACTGCAACGGCACCAACGCGCAGAACTGGACCCGCGCGTCGGACGGCACGCTGCGCGCCCTCGGCAAGTGCATGGACGTGACCGGCGCGGGCACCGCCAACGGCACGAAGATCCAGCTGTGGGACTGCAACGGATCCGGCGCGCAACGCTGGACCCGCAGCGGCTCGACGCTGGTCAACGCCGGCTCCGGCAAGTGTCTCGACGCGACCGGCCCCAGCTCGGCCAACGGCACCCGCCTGCAGATCTGGACCTGTACCGGCGCCGCCAACCAGCTCTGGACCTACTGACGCACCGCGTCGTCGCACGGCCGGACGGCACCGGCCCGCCGGTCGTGCGACGATGCAGCGGTGCCACCGCCACCGCGCCCGTCCCGGGTCTTCCACGCCAACGACATCGCCACCGGCCGGGCCGTCCTCGACGGCTACCCGTTCCGGTACATCGTCCTGGGCCCGTCGATGACGGTGTCGACCGCGCTCGGCGCCACCTTCAATCCCTCCGCAGGCCAGAACGCGTTGTTCGACGAGGTGCTGACGGCGGTCGAATACCTGGAGGGCCGCGGCTGGGAGCTCGTCAGCATGGACCAGGGCTTCGTCGCCTGCCTGCGCCGCGTCGCCCCGCGCTGAGCCTCCCCCTTCCGTGCCGGACGGTGGTCACAGCTCCAGGCGGTAGCCGAGCCCCGGCTGGGTGACGAGATGCTGCGGGCGGGCCGGGTCGCGTTCCAGCTTGCGGCGCAGGTTGGCGAAGTGGACCCGCAGGTAGTTGGTCTCCGTCTCGTACCTCGGCCCCCACACCTCCCGCAGCAGCCGGCGGTGCTCGACGAGCGTGCCGGGGGAGCGGGCCAGGACCTCGAGCAGATGCCACTCGGTGGGGGTGAGGCGCACCTCGCCGGACGGGCCGACGGCGCGCTTCGCGGCCAGGTCCAGGGTGAACGCCGCCGTCGTGACGACCGACGGACCGGCCGTGGCGCCGGCGGCCGCGGTACCCCGGCGCAGCGCCGCACGGACGCGGGCCAGGAGCTCGTCGACGCCGAACGGTTTCGTGACGTAGTCGTCGGCGCCGGCGTCGAGGGCGGCGACCTTCGCCGGCTCCGAGTGGCGCGCCGACAGGACGATGATGGGCACCTCGCTCCAGTCGCGCAGGCCCTTCACCACCTCGATGCCGTCGAGGTCGGGCAGGCCGAGGTCGACGATGGCGAGATCGGGGTGGTGGTTGCCGGCCGAGATGAGGCCCGCCGCGGCGGTGCCGGCCGTGTCGACCTGATAGCCGCGGGCGGTGAGGTTGATCCGCAGCGCCCGCAGCAGCGGCTCGTCGTCGTCGACGATGAGGATCCTGCTCACGATCCGTATTGTCCCCCGCCCACCACGGCCGCCGCACCGTGGTCCGGCCCACGCCCGCCGGTGGCCCGCGCCCGCCGGCAGGGCCCGCGCTCGCCGGCAAGGCCCGCGGTCACCGGCAGGGCCCGCCGGTGCGGGGCACGGGTAGGGTCGCGAGGTGTCGTCGCCCATCTCGCTGACCGGACCCGGCAGCCACCGCATCGTGCGGAAGCCCGGCGTCGGTGTCGTCGTCATCGGGCCGCCGGGCAGCCGGCCGCGGCCGGACCTGGTCGTCGAGGCCGGCGACGCGATCGACTGGACCGTGTTCGACCCGTTCACCGTCCCGGCGGGCTATCCATGGCCGCGCCGCATCGTGTACGACGGCGACGACACCAGCTTCGTCCGCTGGGCGGACAGGCGTCCGATCGAGACGTTCGACTGGCGGCCCCGGGCGGCGCACGTCGTCGACGCGGGCACGGCGGACATCGGCACGTTCGGCATCACGCTGCGCGACGCGCCGCTGCACCTGAACGTGCCGGTGCCGCGGTACGCGCGCCTCGCCGTCACCGGCGACTGGGACCTGCTGACGGTCACGCTCCCGGACGGCGCCGAATGCCCGGCGCTGACGTTCGCGCCGGACACGGCACCGTCGCCGGACGCGGCACCGTTGCGGCTGCCGGACCTGCCCGCGTTCGCCGGCGCGCGCACGGTCGGCGTGACGGTCGCGCCGCTGCGGCAGCCGTTCGACTGCGCGAGCCTGCTGCGGTTCCCGGACATCCGCGGCCTCACCCTCAGCGGGCGGCTGGCCAACGTGGACGCCCTCGCGCACCTGCGGCACCTCAGCGGCCTGCACCTGACGTACTGCCCCGACCTCACCGGCCTGCCCGCCCTGGACACCTGGCCGGACCTCGAACGGCTCCTCGTGTCCAATGTGGACGACGTCGCCGGCCGCCGGTTGCGGGCCGCGTGGCCGCACGCCACGGTGACGAAGCTGCGCAAGCCGGCGTGGTTCGCCACCGGGTACGGGCTGCCGTTCTCCGGCTGGCCCACCCGCACCGCGAAGGCGGCGACGACGGCCTACCGCGCGGCGGAGCAGGCGATCGGGGCCGCCACGGCACCGGCGGCCGTCGAGGCGGCGGTCGTGGCGTTCGTCGAGGCCGTCAACGCGCTGCCGGGCATCGAGACCACGCAACGGGAGGATGCCGGCGAGGCCGTACACCGGCTGACCGCGCAAACCCCGGCGGGCGACCTCACCGAGGCGGCGGCCCGCTGGTTCGACGCCACCAGGGACTTCTAGGCCAAGTCGATCCGGGCGAAGTCCGCGGACAGTTTCGCGGCCGCGCGCCGCAGCGGCCGCCGGAGGTCCTCGGCAGTGGCGCCGTAGAAGTCGGCGGTGCACACGGATCCGTCGCGGGTGAGCGTGTGGTAGATCCGGGCGGCCTCGTCCTCGGGGCGGCCGAGCCGCAGCTCGGTCAGGTGCCCGCTCAGCTTGTCCGACAGGCGCCGGACCGCGTCCACGGACAGCGGGTCGGTGAACGTCGCCGTCAGTGTCGGGGCGTCCACCGGCGGCGGGCAGCGCAGGTCCAGCAGCGCCGCGAACCGGGCCGCCTCGCGCAGCACCGGCAGCGGCCGCGGCCCGGCGTCCGCGACGACCCGGTCGAGCAGGTCCTGGGCGAGATCCGGCGCGCCGGCGGTCGCGGCGAGGTACACGTGCCGCAGCCCCGGCGTCTCCGGTGCCCGCGACCCCGGTGTGTCCGGTGTGGCCGGTTTCTCTGGGGGCCGCCGCAACGGTGACTCAGGTGTCGTCACTGTCCGCCGCAGCCAGTCGAGGACGCCGGCGTCGGTGGCGAGCCGGTCGAAGCACGGCAGTGCCCCGTCCCGCACCCGTGCACCGGCCTCCGCGCCGAGCGCCCGCAGGTCGGTGGCCGCGCCGAACGTCCACCAGTGCCGCTCGCCGGGCGCCGCGAACCACCCGCCGGCGGCGACATCGCCGATCCCGCAACGGATGTGACACCGGAGCTGGTCCGGCGGCTCCCCGGGCGGCGCCGGCGACGCGGCGGCGTCGAGCGCGTCGACGAACACCCCGAGGTCGACCGTGAACGCCCCGCCGTGCCGGCTGTTCCACCGGTGCGGCTCGACCGTGAGCAGCTCCTGCCGGCCGGGCGTGACCCGGCGGAAGGTACGGCCGTGGCCGGTGAACCCGTGCCGCCGCAGCACCGGCGTGACGTCGCGGGCCAGCAGCTCGGAGATGACGGCCTTCGCGGACCGGTCCATGGCCGGCCCGCGCTCGTCGGGCGGCACCAGCATCAGCGCGCCCGCCTGCTCCTCGACGGTGCCGTCACCAGCGGCGGTGAAACCACGGGCGGTGGTGGCGTCATGCGCGTGGGGGAGCGGTGCTGGCGCGGACGACGAGCTGCGTGGCGAGCTCCACCCTGGACGGCTCGACCGGCTCACCGACCGCCAGCTGCAGCACCATGCGGGCCGCGGTGGCGCCCATCTCGGCGAACGGCTGCCGGACCGTCGTCATCGGCGGGCCGCACCACCGGGTGACCTCGATGTCGTCGAAGCCGACGACGCTGACGTCGTCGGGGACGCGGCGGCCCAGGAGCCGGGCGGCCTCGTAGACGCCGAGCGCCTGCAGGTCGTCGCCGCACAGGATCGCGGTCGGCGGGTCCGGCAGCGCCAGCAGCTGGCGGCCGAGCAGGACCCCGTCGTCGAAGTCGAACCGGCCGTGCCGCAGCAGCATCGGGTCGAGCGGGACGCCCGCGGCGTCGAGGGCGCCGCGGCACGCCTCCAGACGGGCGCGGGCGCACAGGTGCTCCATGGGGCCGGTGATGACGCCGACCCGGCGGTGACCGAGGTCGAGCAGGTGCCGGGCCGCGGCGATCCCGCCGCTCCAGTTGGTGGCGCCGACCGACGGGATCGCGTGCATCGGCTCACCCGTCGGGTCGAGGACCACCATGGGCACGCCGCCGGCGGTGAGCTGCTCGTACTGCCGGGTCCGGAACGCCGTGTTGACGGCGATGACGCCGGTCGGCCGGCGAGCGAGGAGCCGGTCCGCGGTGCGCCGGCCGCCCGGGGCAGGACCCTGCAGGTCGGTGAAGCCGACGGCGAGCCCGCGGTCGCGGACGACCCGCTCGACACCGCGGAGGATCTCCATCGCGAGGTGGCTCTCCAGGCCGTAGAACGCCACCTCGACGCTCGGCGACGCGGTCGCGGGCTCGCCGCGCCGGTAGCCGTGCTCGCGCAGCAGCGCCTCCACCCGGTCGCGGGTCTCCACCGCGATGCCGGACCGGCCGTTGAGGACCTTCGAAACCGTCGGCGGGGACACGCCGGCGAGCTGTGCGATCGCCGCGACCGTCACCTCGCCGCGGCGCCGGCGGCCGCCCGGACCCTGCGGCCTCCCGGAATCCACGGCGCCAGTCTATGACCGTGCCGAAGACATGGAAATGTCTCCAAGCGCCGCCGTGCCGGCCCGCACCACCAGCGGGAGGACGGACCGCACCGGCCGCGTCCCCGTCAGGACTGCTGCTGCAGCGCCCGGCGGATCGTGGCGGCGACGGCGTCGGGGTCGCGCTGGTCGTGCAGGACGATCACCGCGGTCCCGTTGCTCTTCCCGCCCGGCGGCTCCGCGAACAGCGCCACCACCTCCGTCATCGCGGCGTCGAGCTCCGCGGCCGGCTCGGTGGTGTCGCGCCGCAGCCACCGGCGCAGCACGTGGTTGTGCGCCGACACGACGGCCGCCGCCATGAGCTCGGCCCGCAGCGCCGCGCCCGGGGCCTGACCCATCCACTCGGCGATGAACTCGCGGAAGAGTCGCTGGTACCGCGCGACGCTGGCGATCTCCCGGTCCCGCAGCGTCGCGATCCGGCTGGTCAGCGCATACCGCAGGCGGGCCCGGTCGCCCTCCTCCACGTACCGCAGCAGCACCAGCCGGACCGTCTCGGTGACCGCGACGATCGCGGTGTCGGCCTTGCTCGCCGTGGCCAGGCGCTCCTTGACGATCGCGAGCATGCGGTCGTGATCGGGGAAGATCACGTCCTCCTTCGACCGGTAGTGGCGGAACAGGGTGGTGCGGCCGACGCCCGCCCGGTCGGCGATGTCATCGGCCGTCGTCTGCTCGTAGCCCCGCTCGTCGAACAGCGCGAGGGCGGCGTCGACCAGTCGGTCTCGTACGGGAATCGCGGTCACGGTCCCATCCTTGCGCATCGCTCTGACCTGTTGCTTTCCGGTCGCGGTATCCAGTACCGTCCCAATGGTACGCAGTACCGCACCGTTCTGGGGAGAGCACATGGTCCTGACGTTTCCGTCCGGCGCAGCGACGTCCGGGACCGTCGGTGCGCTCGCCTATGACCCGACGCTTCGCTCCACCGACCTGTTCCGCAGCGTCGACCCCGACTCCGCCGCCGCCCTGGCGCAGGAGTTCGAGCGGCTCGACGCGGAGCGCGGCACGGTCCTGTTCGCCGAGGGCGACCCCGGCGACCGGCTCTACATCGTGCTGTCCGGCAAGGTGAAGCTCAGCCGCAGCTCCCGCGACGGGCGCGAGGGGCTCATGGCGCTGCTCGGGCCGGCCGACCACTTCGGCGACTTCGAGCTGCTCGACGGCGGCCCCCGGGTCGTCGCCGCGGCCGTCGTGGCCGACGCCCGCCTCGCGGTGCTGCCCAAGACCGTCCTGGACCGGTGGATCGCGCACCACCCGCACGTGGCGGAGCAGCTGCTGCGCGTCATCGCCCGCGGCATCCGCGGCCACCGCGCCGCCGTCGACGACCGGCTCTTCAGCGACGTGCCCGGCCGGGTCGCCAGCCGGATCATCCAGCTCGCGCAGCGCTTCGGCGTGGCCGAGGACGGCGCGACCCGGGTCATGCACGACCTCACCCAGTCGGAGCTGGCGCAGTTCGTCGGCGCGTCACGCGAGTCGGTGAACAAGGTCCTCGCCGAGTATTCCAGCCGCGGCTGGCTGCGCCTGGAGCACAAGTGCGTGGTCATCCTCGACAACGCGCCCCTGGCGCGCCGGGCGCAGCACGGCAGGCGCCGCTGACGTCACGCATCTACGCTGGTCGGCGTGGATCTGGAGTTCAGCGGCGAGGTGTGGCACTGGCGCGGCCCGGCACCGTTCCACTTCGTGACGGTGCCCGAGGACGACTGTGCGGTGCTGCGCTCGGCGGCGTCCTTCGTCACGTACGGCTGGGGCATGATCCCGGTCTCGGTGCGGATCGGCGGCACGACGTGGACGACGTCGCTGTTCCCCAAGGACGGCGGCTATGTCGTGCCGCTGAAGGACCGCGTGCGCAAGGCCGAGGAGATCGACCTCGGCGACACCGTCACGATCCGCCTGGTCGTCGACGCCTAGATCGGCCAGTGCCGCAGCGCCCGGTCCAGCCACGGGATGACGATCAGCACCGTCGGCAGCACCAGGATCGCGACGGCGAGCACGTAGACCGCGGCGCCGAGCCGGGCGTCGGTGCGCGGCGCGCCCGGCGCCAGCCGGTCCAGGCGCCACCGGCGCTCGCGGTCGGGGTCCTCGGTGCCGGTGACGCCGGGCGCCTCGGCGAGGGTCCGCAGTGCCTCGCGCACCGGCCCGTCGCCGTGCCGGCGTCCGGCGTCGTCGTCCGCGAGCGCCTCCAGCAGCAGGTGTACGGCGTCCAGCGGCGCCCGGCTGCGCAACGGCCGCGGCACCGCCTCGTAGAAGGCGGTGAACGACTCCATCACCACGTCGTGCCGGGCGCGCAGGTGCGCCCGCTCGTGGGCGAGGACGGCGGCGACCTGGGTCGCGTCCAGCAGGCGGAGGGTGCCCTGACTGAGCACGATCCTGGGGGAACGGCCGGGCACGCAGTACGCGAACGGCAGCCCGCCGTCGAGGACCCGCACCTGCTCGTCGAGGTCGGCCCGGTCCTCCGCCCGGTCCAGCAGGTCGGCGAGGAGCCGGTGACGGGCGCGGCGCACGCGTGAGCGGTACGCCACCTGCCACAACGACACGAGCAGCCGCACGACGATCACGGCGGCCACCGCCAGGGCGGCGATGAGCGCGGCGACGGCGAGGGTCTGGTCGGCGCCGCGCGCCCTGACGACCTCCTCGGGCGCGGCGAGCACCACGCCGAGCGCGCACAGCACCGCGGCGAGGGTCACCGCCTGCCACAGCGCGACGGCGGCACCCGGCGCCCGGGCCGTCCAGCGGGCCCGCGCGAGGGGGCCGGGCACGACGAGCGACAGGGTCAGCCCGAGCGCGCCCAGCAGGAGCGCGGTCACCGCTTCGCTGCGGCCTTCAGTGCCGCGGCGAGGGCGTCGGCGCCGATCCGGCCGACGAAGTGCGCGAGGGCCGCGTCGCGGGCGGCGCCGTCGGGAGCCGCGCTGAGCGCGTCGAGCATGAGCGCCGCGGTCATCTCCTCGCGGGTCTGGGTGGCCGCGTACCGGTAGGCGCGGTCCGCCTTCTGCTGGGTGACGACGCCCTTCTTCGCGAGCCGGTCCAGCACCGTCATCACGGTCGTGTACGCCAGACCCCGGTCAGGGTCGAGCCGCTCGTGCACCTGCCGGACGGTCAGCGGCTCCCCGGCGTCCCACAGCCGCGCCATGACCTCGCGCTCCAGCTCCCCAAGCCCGCTCATGCCGCCACCTCCGCTGCGCTCCGGCGTCGGCCTGAGCTGAACCTGTCACATGATGAGCGGCCCGAGCCGCTGCGCTGGCCGCTCATGCCGCCACCTGCGCTGCGCTCCGGCGTCGGCCTGAGCTGAACCTGTCACATGATGAGCGGCCCGAGCCGCTCCGCTGGCCGCTCATGCCGCCACCTCCGCTGCGCTCCACTGCCTCGAGTGTAACCGGAATTACGGTGCGCGTCGTACTACGGCACGTAGTATGTACTACGAAGTGTCGTAGAGGGGGGTGTCATGGACGTGCTCGACCTGACACGGCTGCAGTTCGCCGTGGTCACGATCTATCACTACCTGTTCGTGCCGCTGTCGATCAGCCTGTCCGCGACCACCGCCGGGCTGCAGATCGCCTGGCTGCGCACCGGCAACGACCGGTACCGGCAGCTCACCATGCTCGTCGGCAAGCTGCTCATCGTCACCTTCGCCGTCGGCGTCGTCACCGGCCTGGTGCAGGAGTTCCAGTTCGGGCTCGCCTGGAGCGAGTTCGCCCGCTTCTACGGCGACGTGTTCGGCCCGACCCTCGCCATCGAGGGCATGCTCGCGTTCTTCCTCGAAGCCACGTTCCTCGCCCTGTGGTACTTCGGCTGGGACCGGCTGTCGCGCCGCGTCCACCTCGCCACCATCGTCGTCGTCGCGGTCGGCACCCTGCTCTCGGCGTTCATCATCCTCGCCGCCAACTCGTTCATGCAGCGCCCGGTCGCCTACGAGCTGGACCCGGTCACCGGCCGCGCCCACCTCACCAGCTTCCGCGAGCTGCTGCTCAACGAGGTCAACCTGGCCGCGTTCCCGCACACCATGTCCGGCGCCGTCATGGTCGGCGGCGCCCTGCTGCTCGCCGTCGGTGCCTGGCGCCGCGGCGACCTGCGCGACGGCGCCGCGTTCACCACCCTCGCCCGGATCGGCGCCTGGATGACCGCGGCCGGCGGCGCGCTCACCGCCCTCACCGGCGACCACCTCGGCAAGGTCATCACCCAGGTGCAGCCGATGAAGATGGCCGCCGCGGAGGCGCTCTACAGCACCACGACCGGCGCGCCGTTCTCCATCTTCTCCACCGGGGCCGGCGGCTTCAGCATCGAGGTGCCCCGGCTGCTGTCGATCCTCGCGTACGGCAGCCCGAACGCCACCGTCGCCGGCATCGACGACCTGCAGGCGCAGTACAGCGCCGCGTACGGACCCGGCAGCTACATCCCGATGGTCCCCGTCGCGTTCTGGACGTTCCGCCTCATGATCGGCGCCGGCATGCTCGCGATGGGGTTCGCGCTGCTGTACCTGTGGGCCACCCGCCGCGGCCGCACGCCGAACCCGTGGCTGGTCCGGGGCGCCCTGCTGCTGCCCCTGCTGCCGTCCGCCGCCAACAGCCTCGGCTGGATCTTCACCGAGACCGCCCGGCAGCCGTGGATCGCGTTCGGGCTGACGAAGGTCGCCGACGGCATCTCCCCGGGCCTGACCAGCGGCGAGGTCCTCGCGTCGCTGCTCGCCTTCGCCGCCGTCTACGGGGTCCTGGCCGTCGCCTGGCTGCGCCTCGTGCGCCATCTCGCCCGCAAGCCGCTCAGCACCGCCGACGCGGGCGCACCGGCACCGGCCGAGCCCGCCGCCGTGAGCTACTGAGGAGACCTCGATGAGCCTGGTCGTCATCTGGTACGCGCTGATCGTCCTCTGCTGGGTCCTGTTCTTCGTCCTGGAAGGCTTCGACTTCGGCGTCGGCCTGCTCAGCCCGCTGCTCGGCCGCGACGAACACGAGCGCGCCGCCGCCGTGCGGACCATCGGCCCCTTCTGGGACGGCAACGAGGTGTGGCTGGTCGCCGCGGTCGGCGTCACGTTCGCCGCCTTCCCGTCCTGGTACGCCGCGCTGCTGTCCGGCCTGTACCTGCCGATGGTCGCGATCCTGCTGCTGCTCGCCGGGCGCGGCGTCGCCCTGGAGTTCCGCGGCAAGCACGCCGACCCTCGCTGGCGCCGCCGCTGCGACCTCGTGCTCGCCGGCTGCTCCGCCGGGGTCGTGCTGCTGTGGGGCGCGGTGCTCACCGTCTTCGTGCGGGGCCTCGCCCTCGACGCCACCGGCGACGTCACCGGCGGCGGCCTCGGCCGCACCCTCGCCCCGATCCTCACCCCGGCCGCCCTCGCCGGTGCGCTGGTCGCGCTGGTCGCGGCGGTCCTGCTCGGCGCCACCTTCCTGGCGCTGCGCACCACCGGCCCGGTCCGGCGGCGGGCCGCGCTGCTCGCCCGGCGGGTCTCCCTGGGCGCCGCGGTCGCCGCGCTCGTCGTCGCGGCCGGGGCCCTGATCACCGGGGGGCCCGCGCTCGCCGCCGTCTTCGCGGTGCCGCTGGCTGGCGTCGCCGTCCTGAGCCGCCGCCCGGGCACCCGCTGGGAGGCGTCCGCGTTCGGGCTGACCGCGTTCGCCGTGGCCGCCGCCGTCGTCGTCGTGCTGACCGCCAACGGCGACGTCGTCCTGCCCAGCACCCTGTCCGGCGCGTGGTCGCTCACGATGGACGAGGCCGCCGCGACCGGGCCCGCGCTGCGGCTCATCAGCGCCGCCGCCGTCGTCGTGCTCCCCGGCGTCCTCGTGTACCAGGCCTGGTCCTACCGCGTGTTCCGGCAGCGCGTGGCGAGCGAACGGATCGCCTCATGAGCACCCCCGCCGCCGCCGCGCAGGCGGCTGACCGTTTTGTCGGGGCCGAGCCCGCGTCCGGGGGGTCCGCCGCGACCGCGAGGCCAGCGCCCACCGAGCCCGGTGTGACAGGTCCGGCCGCGACGCCGCCGGAAACCGCGCCCGGCGCGATAGGTGTGGCCGTGACGTCGGCGGAAGCCGCGCCTGGTGCGACAGGTGCGGTCGTGACGCCGGGGCGGACCGCGCCAGGTGCGACAGGTGCGGTCGTAGCGCCGGCGGAAGCCGCGTCCGGTGCGATGGTTGTGGCCGTGACGCCGGCGCAGACCGTGTCCGGTGCGGCGGTGACGCCCACCGAGGTCGATTCGACGGGTGCGGCCGCTCGCAAGGCTCGGGGGCCGGTCGACCCGCGGCTGCTGCGGCACGCCCGCAGCAGCCGGGCCGGGATCGCCGCGCTCGCCGTCATCGGCGCCGCGCAGGCCGCCGCGACCGTCGTCCTGGCCGTCGTGCTCACCGGCATCGTCGTCGGTCTCGCGGGCTCCGGCCGGGTCGGTGCCGGGGCGGTCGCCGCGCTCGCCGCCGTGTACGCCGCCCGGGCCGCGCTCGCCTGGGCGGAGCAGGTCGCCGGGCGGCGCACCGCGGCCCGCGTCACCGACGAGCTGCGCCGGTCCGTGCTGCACGCGGCGCTGCGCCGCGGACCCGCCTGGGTCGCCGGCTACGGCACCGGCCGGCTCGTCGCGGTCCTCGGCGGCGGGCTCGACGCGCTGCGGCCGTGGTTCAGCGGGTACCTGCCGTCGCTCGTCCTCGGCGTCGCCCTGCCGCCGCTCGTCGTGACCACGATGCTGTTCGTCGACCCCGCCTCGGCCGTCATCGTCCTGGTCACCCTGCCGCTGATCCCGCTGCTCGGCGCGCTCATCGGCTGGGCCACCCAGCGGCGCGCCGAGGAACGCTGGCAGGCGGGCGCCCGCCTGGCCGGCCACTTCCTCGACGCGGTCCGCGGGATCGCGACGCTGCGCCTGTACGGCCGCGCCGAACGCCAGACCGCCGCCGTCGCCACGATGACCGCCGGGCACCGCGCCGCGACCGTGCGGGTGCTGCGGGTCGCGTTCCTCTCCTCGACCGCCCTGGACCTGGTCGGCACGCTGTCCGTCGGCCTCGTCGCGGTCGAGGCCGGCCTCCGCGTCGCCGCCGGCCGCCTCGACCTCGGCCCCGCCCTGCTGGTCATCCTCCTGGCCCCGGAGGCGTACCGGCCACTGCGCGAGGTGGCGGCCCGCTTCCACGCCTCCGCCGACGCGGGCGCGGTCATCGCCGACGTCGACGCGATTCTCACCGGTGTCGCCGCCGCCCCGGATCCGGCCACCGTCCCGGGCCCGGCGACCGCGCCGGGTCCAGCCGCCGCGGTGAGTCCGGGCGCCGTTCCGGGTCCGGGTGCCACGGCGGGTCAGGGCGCCACGGCGGGTCCGGGCACGGCGGATCCGGGCGCGGCGGCCGGTCCGGGGGTCGAGCTGGGTCGAGCCGTCTCGGCGGGTCCGGGTGTCGCGGCGGCGGGCCTGCGGGTCCGGCACGAGGGCGCGGCCGTCGACGCGCTGCGGCTGCCGCACCTGACCGTCCACAGTGGAGAGCTGGTGGCCCTCGGAGGGCCTTCGGGTGCGGGCAAGACCACGGCGCTGCGGGTGCTCGCGGGACTGCACCAGCCGGCGGCGGGCACGGTGGCGGTGCGCGGGGAACGGCCGCTGTACCTGCCCCAGGACCCCACCCTGCCGCACGCCCGGACCGTCGCCGAAGCGGTCGCCCTCGACGGCGAGACCCGGCCCGACGACCGCACCGTCCTCGCCGCGCTGCGGACCGCCGGCCTCGACACGGAGATCCTCGCCATGCCCGGCGGGCTCGACACCCCGCTCGGCGAGCGCGGCCAGGGCCTCTCCTCGGGCCAGCGGCAGCGGCTCGCCCTCGCCCGGCTGCTCCGGCAGGCCCGGACCGCCCCCGCGGTGGTGCTGCTCGACGAGCCGACCGCCCACCTAGACGCCGCCGCCGAACGTCTCGTCATCGCCGAACTCCGCGCCCTCGCCGCCCAGGGCTGCGCGGTCCTCGTCGTCGCGCACCGCCCCGCCGTCCTCGCCGCCGCCGACCGGACCGTGCGGGTCACGCCTCCCGGACGTACCGTCGCCGCAGCGAATCCCGTCCAGGAGAACCCCGCCGTCGCGTCTGAGACAGTCGCCCCTGAACCCGCGGCAACCGCTCCTGAACGGGGCACTGCGCCGCGGTGGATGAGCAGCGCGGGCGTGGCCGTCGTGCTCGGTGCGGCGTCGTGGCTCGCCGGGATCACGCTCACCGGGGCGGCGGTGTGGCTGCTCGTCCGGGCCGCGGACCTGCCGCCGGTGCTCACCCTGTCCGGTGCCGTGGTCCTGGTGCGGGGCAGCGCCGTGGCCAGGCCGCTGCTGCGCTACCTGGAGCGGCTCGTCTCGCACGAGGTCGCGTTCGCCCGGCTCGGGGCGTGGCGGGCCGAGGTGTACGCCGCCCTGGTCCCGCGCATCCCCGGCCCTGCCCTGCACCGCCGCGGCGACCTGCTCACCAGGGTCGTCGACGACGTGGACGCGCGGGTGGACGGGGTGCTGCGGGGGAGGCTGCCCGCGTACGCCGCCTGGGCCGCGCTTCTCGTCGCCGTCGCCGCAGCGGCGATGGTCAGCCCCGCCGCCGCTGCCGCGCTGGCCGCCGGGATCGCCGTCGCGGGGCTCCTCGCGCCGTGGCTCGCCGCCCGGCACGCGGCCCGGGCCGACGCCGCCACCGGCCGGGCCCGCGCCGAACTGCGTGACGCCGTCGTCGAGACCGTCGAAGGCGTCGAGGACCTCGCGACCCGCGACGCCGCAGCCGCGCTCGCCGTCCCCGACCGCCGCAGCCGGGCCCTGTCCCGCCTGGAGGCGACGGCCGCGTCCACCGCCGGCGCCGCCTCGGCCGTCGCCCACCTCGGCTGGGGCGCCGCCGTCACGGGCGTGGCCCTCGCCGTGCCGGCGGCCACCCACCCCGCCGAGGTCGCCGCGATCCTGCTGCTCGGCGCGGTCGTCCTCGCCGAACCGGCCCTCACCCTCCCGGACGCGGCCGTCGCCCGCCGCGCGGCCACCGGTGCCCGCGCCCGCCTGCACGCCCTCACCACCCTGCCCCGCCCCGTCACCCCGTCCTCCCCGTCCACCTCGGACGATCCGGCCGGACCGCCCGCCCCGACCGCGCCGGAAGAGCCGCACCGCGCCGGCGACGCCGCCGGACGCGTGGACGGTGCGGCCGGACCGCCCGCTGTGACCGTGGCGGAAGAGATGCGCCGTGCCGGCGACGCCGCCGGACGAACGGGCGCGGGCGAGCGACCGGCCGCCCGGAGCGGCACGGTGGGGGAGTCCACTGTGGATGGCGGGGTCGTGCTGGCGGTGGAGGGGGTCACGGCGGGGTGGGATTCGCGGCGGCCGGCCGCGTTGCGGGGGCTCGACCTCGAGCTGCGGCAGGGGCGGCGGGTCGCGGTGTTCGGGGCGTCCGGCAGCGGCAAGTCGACCCTCGCGGCCGTTCTCGTCAGGATGCTCGACCCCCGCGAGGGTCGGGTGCGGCTCGGCGGGGACGACCTGCGGGACCTGCCCGACGCCGTCCTGCGGGCCAGGATCGGGCTGGTCGGGGATGCCGCGGACCACGTGTTCGCCACGACGGTGCGGCAGAACCTGAGGCTCGCCCGGCCGGCGGCGACCGACGACGAGGTGCGGACCGCGCTCGGGAGGGCGCACCTCGGGGCGTGGCTGGAGAGCCTGCCGGCGGGGCTTGACACCTGGCTGGGGGAGGGCGGCGCGACCATCTCCGGCGGGCAGCGGCGCCGCCTGGCGATGGCCCGGGCGCTGCTGGCCGGCCCGCCGGTGCTGGTGCTCGACGAGCCGACAGAGGGCCTGGACGAGCAGGAGGCGGCCGCGCTCATGGCCGACCTGCTGGCCGCGGCCGCCGGGCGGACGGTCCTGCTGCTCACCCACCGCGGCGACGGTCTGGAGCACATCGACGAGGCCTACGACCTCGAAGGGGGCCGGCTCAGGCGGCGAGCAGCCGCACCAGCACCTCGGTGAGCTCGTCCGCGGTCCGATCGAGTGAAGCGGCGGGCGACGGCTGGACGATGTGGCTGACGACGAGCCGCACGATCGAGTCCGCGGCGAGGGCCACGACTCCGGGGTCGTGGCCGGGCAGGTGTGTGGCGGCCCATTCGACGATGACGGCGCCGGCCGTGGTCAGCACCAGGGTCGACCGGGTCGTCAGGTAGGGCAGCAGGTCGTCGGCGCTGGTCAGGATCGACTTGATCAGCGGGTTGGCGGCGGCCTCGGTGAGGGTGTGACCGATGGCGGCGCGGGCGGCGGCGCGGACGTCGGGGCCGTGCCGGTGCAGCGCGGCCCGCACGTCGCCGACGAACCCGCCGATCTCCCGCGTCGCCAGGGCTTCGGCGAGGCCCGCCTTGTCGCCGAACTCGTTGTAGACCGTCTGGCGGCTCACCCCGGCGGCGTCGGCGACGTCGGCCATCCGGACGCCGTCCCAGCCGCCGGCGATCGTGAGGTCCCGGGCGGCGGTCACGAGGGTGTCGCGGAGCCGCTCACGGTTCGTCTCGCGGTACGTCACCGGCAGCATGCTAGACGTCGAGCCTGCTCGTGTCCAGATTCTTGACACAAGACAGCAATATGTAAAGCATGGCGGCATGACCGTCGATGTGTGGCGGGACCGCCGCCTGCCGCTGTGGCCCCTGGCGCTCGTGGTGCCCGCCCTGCCCTTCGCCGCCCTCGGGGTCGCGGGTGCCGGGGCCGGACCGTGGGGCTGGTGGCTGACCCCGGTCGTCGTCTTCGGGTTGATCCCGCTCATCGACCTGGCGTTCGGCGACGACCTGCGCAACCCGCCCGAGGAGGCGGTGCCGGCGCTGCAGCGCTCGCCGTACTACCGCTGGATCACGTATCTGTACCTGCCGGCCCAGTACGCCGCGCTGGTCGTGGCGTGCCGGGCCTGGGCGGACGGGGTGGGGCTCGTCGACGGCGCCGGGCTGGTGCTCACCGCCGGGATCGTCAACGGCATCGCCATCAACACCGCGCACGAGCTCGGTCACAAGCGCGAGCTCGTCGAGCGGCGGCTGTCGCGGATCGCCCTTGCCCCGACCGGCTACGGGCACTTCTTCGTCGAGCACAACCGCGGCCACCACGTGCGGGTCGCGACCCCGGAGGACCCGGCCAGCGCCCGGCTCGGCGAGTCGTTCTGGCGGTTCTGGCCGCGCACCGTCGGCGGCGGCCTGCGCTCGGCGTGGCGGCTGGAGACCGCGCGGTTCCGGCTGCGCGGCCGCAGCCCGTGGACGTGGCGCAACGACGTGCTCAACGGCTGGGCGATGACCGTGCTGCTGTTCGCCGGGCTGAGCGCGGTGTTCGGCTGGACGGTGCTGCCGTTGCTGGTCCTGCAGGCGATCGCGGGGTTCTCGCTGCTGGAGGCGGTCAACTACCTGGAGCACTACGGGCTGCTGCGGCAGCGCACCGCCGCCGGGCGGCCGGAGAAGGTCGACCCGCGGCACAGCTGGAACAGTGACCGGCTCGTCACCAACGTGTTCCTGTTCCAGCTGCAGCGGCACAGCGACCATCACGCCAACCCGCTGCGCCGGTACCAGACGCTGCGCACGTTCGACGAGTCGCCGCGGCTGCCCGCCGGCTACGCGACGATGGTCGTCGTCGCCCTGGTCCCGCCGCTGTGGCGCCGGGTCATGGACCACCGGGTGCTCGCCCACTACGGCGGTGACGCCACCCTCGCGAACCGAAACTTTCACGCCCCCGCCACGGCGCGACCCTCCACCGGTTGACCGTTGTCGATACACGACCCTACGTTGCCGAGTCGAAGCGCTTCGACAGAGCGCCAGATGGGGAGGGTCGTCATGCGAAGGCGCACCGCTGTAGTCCTGTCCACCGCGGCACTCGGCGCGGCCGCGGCCGGCGTCGTCATCACCGCGCCGCCCGCCTCGGCCGCGACCGGCTGCCGGGTGGCGTACTCCGTCGCCAACCAGTGGCCCGGCGGGTTCGGGGCGAACGTCACCGTCACCAACCTCGGCGACCCGGTCAGCTCCTGGACCGTCGTCTGGTCGTTCGGGTCCGGGCAGTCGGTGACCCAGGCGTGGAACGCGACCGTGACCCAGAGCGGGTCGCAGGTCACCGCCAGGAACGCCGGCTACAACGGCTCCCTCGGCACGGGCGCGAGCACGTCGTTCGGGTTCAACGGATCCTGGACGGGCAGCAACCCGGTCCCGGCCGGCTTCACGCTCAACGGCACCGCCTGCACCGGGGGAGTGACCAGCAGCCCGACCCCGAGCCGGACCCCGAGCAGCACGCCGTCCGGTGGGGTGCCGTCCGACGCGGCATGGGTCGCCACCGGCGCGTGGGACCAGTGGACGAACAACGGGTACACCGTCATCAACGACGTCTGGGGCTCCGGCGCCGGACCGCAGACCATCTGGGCCCGCACCGGCACCAACTGGGGCGTCGTGGCCGAGCACCCGCGGACCAGCGGCGTGAAGTCCTACCCGCACACCGGCAAGACCCTCAACCGGACGCTGAGCTCGCTGAGCTCGGTGCGCAGCTCGTTCGGCGTGACCGTGCCCGCCGACGGCGACTACGCGACCGCCTACGACATCTGGGCCGACAACAACGCCTACGAGGTCATGATCTGGGCGAACCAGCACGGCGCGGTCGGCCCGATCGCCGAGTCCTACGACAGCAACGGCGCGGTCCCCAACGCCCGCAACGTCAGCGTCGGCGGCCACACCTGGAACGTCTACCGCGGCTCGAACGGCGCCAACGCCGTCTTCTCGTTCGTGCGGACCAGCACCACCACCGCCGGCACCGTCGACGTCCTCGCCGTTTTGAACTGGCTGCGGACCCAGAACTGGTGGGGTGACGTGACCGTGGGCCAGGTCCAGTTCGGCTTCGAGATCACCGGCACCGCCGGCCGGTCGTCGTTCACCAACGGCAGCTTCTCGCTCGACTACAGCTGACCCGTGTTCCGGCCGCTGCTGGTGTACCGGCAGCAGCGGCCGCGACGGTCAGATCGGGATGCCGTGCCGCTGGGCGATCAGGTCCACGGCTTCCTTCGCCTCGCGCAGCCCGGCGCCGGTCGCTGCCCGGAGCTCCTTGATGGCCTGGATCCTGCGGCCGGCGAGGAGCTCCCGCAGCACGGCGTCGGGCACCTGCGGCTCCGGCTCGCGGATGCCGAGGTGGTCCATGACGAGGTCCAGCTTCCGCTCGATCGCGGCCAGCCGGCGGGCGTGGTCGTCGGCGGCGGCCCGGCGCCCGCTGCCGGAGACCAGCAGCACGAGCACGAACGGCAGCAGCACGGCGAACGGCACGATCCATTCCATGCCGCCATTGAACACCGTCACACCGCGGCGGGCACCGCGGCGACGGGGGCGGGTGCGGTCCGGCGCACGCCGCGGACGAGCAGGTAGCCGACCATCCACACCTCGCCGGCGGTCGCCGGCACCACGAGGACGTCCGCGAGGACCGGCGCGCCCGGCAGCAGATACGCGGCGAACGCGGCCAGCACGTAGCCGGCCCCGCCGGCGACGAGGACCCAGCCGAGGGCGCGCGGCATCCAGCCCGACCGGATCGCGCACCAGCCCATCGGGATCAGCCACAGCCCGAAGAAGATGCCGCCGACGCTCCACAGCGCGCCGCTGACCAGATACAGCACCTGCACGTTGGCGGCGGTGTCGCCGACCGGGTCGCCGGCGAGGGCGACCGTCGTGCCCAGCAACGCGGCGCTGACCAGGATGACGACGGCGTTGACGGTGCCGAACACCGCGATCCCACCGGCGGCGAACCGGTCGACGGACTGGAACAGCCGGTAGAACCACAGCGCCGCGAGGGCCTGGGTGAGGACCGTGAGCAGCTCCAGGGCGACGCCCGCGCGGGCCAGCGTCGCGTGCGACGCGACGTTGGCCAGCGTCGCGGCCGCGTCGCCGTCGACGAACAGCTTGGACCGCACGAGCAGGAACCCGAGCCCGCCAGTGACGGCGAGAGCGAGATAGAGCAGACCGGTGACACGAGCGGTGCGGACCATGGCGGCCTCCGAGGAATATCCAACCTTACCTCGTAAGGTAACCATACCTTGTAAGGTGAAGGCAATGAGGAAAGCGCTCAGCCGGGAACGGGTCTTCGCCGCGGCCGTGACACTGGCCGACGGGCACGGCATCCAGGCGCTCACGATGCGCCGGCTCGCCGCCGACCTGGGCGTCGAGGCGATGTCGCTCTACTACCACGTGCCCGACAAGGAGACCCTGCTCGACGGTGTCGCCGACACCGTCGTCGCCGAGGTCGTGGCGGAGGCGGCGGGCACAACCGCGGACGCGGCGGGCACAACCGCGGAGGCGGCGGGCGCGACCAAGACAGCGGCGGACGGGGCCGGGGCGACGTGGCGGGACGTCCTGCGCGGCCAGTTCCTCGCCGCCCGCCGGGTGATGCTGCGGCACCCGTGGGCGCCCGGGCTCCTCGGTACCAGACGGACCGTCCCGGCCAGCGTGTTCGGCTACTACGACGGGATCCTCGGCACCATGGTCGGGGCCGGGTTCAGCTACCGGATCGCGCACCGCGCCCTGCACGCCTTCGGCAGTATGCCGCTCGGCTTCGCGCAGGAGGTGTTCAGCCCCGCCGCCGCGGGCGGCAGCATGGACGCCGAGGCCACCGAGGCCGGGCTCGAGGCCCTCGCCGCCACCATGCCGCACCTGACCGCGATGGTCGCCGCCGAGGTCCACGCCGCGACCGACCCCACCCTCGGCTGGTGCGACGGCCAGGTCGAGTTCGAGTTCACCCTGGACCTGCTCCTGGACGGTCTCGAACGGCTGCGCGGATAGGTAAGGTGACGGCGTGGAGTACCGCGCGCTCGGCAGGTCAGGTCTGATGGTCTCCGTCCTCACCATGGGGACGATGACGTTCGGCGGCAAGGGCGGCTTCGCGGCCGTCGGCGCCACCGACGTGACCGAGGCCCGCCGTCAGGTCGACATGTGCCTCGACGCCGGCGTCAACCTCATCGACACCGCCGACGTCTACTCCGCCGGCGAGTCCGAGCGGATCGTCGGCGAGGCCATCAAGGGCCGCCGCGACGACCTGCTCGTCGCCACGAAGGTGCGGATGCCGATGGGGCCCGGCCCCAACGACGCCGGCCTGTCCCGCCAGCACGTCATCGCCGGCTGCGAGGCGAGCCTGCGCCGCCTCGGCGTCGAGCACATCGACCTCTACCAGCTGCACGAGTGGGACGGCGTCACCCCGCTGCAGGAGACGTTCGAAGCGCTCGACCTGCTGGTCCGCCAGGGCAAGGTCCGCTCCGTCGGGCTGTCCAACTACACCGGCTGGCAGCTGATGAAGGCCGTCGGCACCGCGATCCGGCACGGCCTGCCGCGCCCCGTCAGCCAGCAGATCTACTACTCGCTGCAGGCCCGCGACGCCGAGTATGAGCTGATCCCCGCCGCCGTCGACCAGGACCTCGGCGTCCTCGTGTGGAGCCCCCTCGCGGGCGGGCTGCTGTCGGGCAAGTACCGTCGCGGCGTCGCCGCCCCGGCCGGCTCCCGGCAGCTCAGCGACTGGGACGAGCCGCCGGTGCACGACCAGGAGCGGCTCTACGACACGGTGGAGCTCCTCGTCGAGATCGGCGCGGGGCACGGCGTGTCGGCGGCGCAGGTCGCCCTCGCCTACGTCCTCGGCCGGCCGGCCGTCACGTCGCTGGTGATCGGCGCCCGCACCGGCGAGCAGCTCGCCGACAACCTCGCCGCCGCCGACCTCACCCTCACCGGCGAGGAGCGCCGCCGCCTCGACGAGGTGAGCGCCCTGCGGCTGCTGTACCCGTACTGGCACCAGGCGAAGACGGCCCGCGACCGGCTCTCCCCGGCCGACCTGACCCTCCTGGGCCCGCACCTGTAGACCGCGACCCCCGTCTGGGCCTGCGGGGGAACGCATGGACGGGCCGGCGGCGGGTATCCCGGCGGTATGGCAGCACGCAGACAGAGCAGGCACGAGCTGGACACCGACGACCGCAACGCGATGCCCGACAGCGCGTTCGCGTTCCCCCGGCTGCGCAAGGAGCCGCTCAACGACGCGTCGCACGTGCGCAACGCGATCGCCCGGTTCGACCAGGTCCGCGACGCGACCGACGCCGAGCGGACCGAGGCGTTCAAACGCATCAAGCGGGCCGCGAAGCGCCACGGCGTCGACATGACCGAGACCAACTGGCACGAGCTGGGCAAGCCGTCGGCGACGATGCGGTCGTCGGACCGGCCGAGGCAGGGCGGCTCGCGCGACGAGCTGTACGCGGAGGCGAAGCGCCGCAACGTCAAGGGGCGCTCGTCGATGACCAAGGACGAGCTGCGGCGGGCGCTGAGCAGCAGGTGACACCGCCCGCTGCGCTATGTTGATCGACATGGAGCAGCAGCGTCCCAAGCTCGCCGACGTGGCGCGGGTGGCCGGCGTGTCCCGGGCCACCGCGTCGCGGGCGATCAACGGCCTGCCCGGCACCACCGACGCGATGCGCAAGCGGGTCCGCGACGTCGCCGAGCGGCTCGGCTTCGAGCCGCACGCGGCCGCGCGCGCCCTTGCCACCGGCCGGGCCGGCGCGGGCTGCCCTGAGCACATCGAGATCCTCATCGTCGACCCCGACCCGGCGGCGCTGGCCGGCAAGCCCTTCTACGGGCGGGTCCTGACCGGTGCCGTCCGCGCCCTCGAAGGCCACGACGTGGCACTGCAGGTCAGGCAGGTCGCGACGCCGGCGGCACGGCAGGAGGACCCGCCGTTCGGGCAGGTCCTCATCAACATGCCCGCGGCGGCCGCCGCCGGGCTGCGGCGCACCCGCACGGTCGCGCTGGGGCAGACCGCGCCCGGCATCCCGTTCGTCGCACCCGACAACTACGGCGGCGGTCACCAGGCGGCGATGCACCTGGTCGCGACCGGCCGGCGGCGGGTCGGCGCGGTGTTCGGCCCGCCGACGCCGTGCGCGGACGAGCGGAAGGCCGGGTTCCTGCGGGCGATGGCCGGTGCGGGCCAGTCCGTCCTCGCCGCCGACGGCGACTTCACCCGCCCGACGGCGTATGCGGCGATGCGGGAGCTGCTGCTGCGCGAGCCGGACCTCGACGCCGTGTTCACCGCCTGCGACGTGTCCGCGATGGGGGTCCTGCAGGCGCTGCGCGAGGCGGGCCGGCGCGTCCCCGACGACGTCGCCGTCGTCAGCTTCGACGGCAGCGCCCTCGCCGAGGCCGCGGACCTGTCGTCGGTCTACATGCCGGTGGAGGAGGAGGCGGCCGCCGCGGTCCGCCGCCTTCTGGATCCCGCCCTGCCCACGGGCGGGCGCCTGCCGACGACCCTGACCCTGCGCGGCTCCAGCTGAGCGGACCCGCGCAGGGCAGGGAAGGTCAGGCGATCCCGGGGCGCCGGCGGCGTCGCGGGCTGCCGAACGCGACGAGCGTCGCGCCGGTCGGGATCATCGTCGAGCCGACGAGGATCAGGTCGAGCAGCCCGAGCCCGGTGACGGCCAGGGCAGTGCCGAACACGAACGCCGAGTACGTCGACTCGGCCGTCTGACCGTAGGCGTCGGTCACCCGGTAGCGGACCGCCTTCGCCTGCCCGGCGAACCCGGGCACCGCGACGAAGCTGATGTGCCCGCTCGCCGGCTGCAGCACGTACGTGCCCTGGTTCGGGATCCGCACGACGATCGCCGCCCGGCCCTTGGCGTCCAGCAGCGTGATCGAGCCGCCGGCCGGGACCGTCAGCGTCGCCGACTGCGTCTGGTCCGGCTGCCCCTGCGTGGTCTTGCTCGGCGGCGCCGGCGGGGCCGGGATCGTGACCAGCGGCGTGTACGTCGCCTTCGCCGTCTGCCCGTACGCGTCGGTGACCTGGTAGTCGACCGGCGGCAGCTGGCCGTGGAAGCCCAGCACCGGGGTGAAGATGACGGTCGCGGATCCCGGCGACTGCGACGGGTTCGGCACCGAGCCGGCCGCCGCGATGGAGGCGCCGGCCGCGGCGACGGATGCCGAGGACGCGGCCACGAGCTGCAGCGTGTACGTGCCCTGGTTCGGGAAGAACAGCGACGTGACCGCGTTGCCGTTGGCGTCGACCAGCGAGATCGTGCCTCTCGCCGGCACCGGCAGCGTCGCCGTCTGCGGGGTGACGCCCTCACCGCTCGTGGTGCGGTCCGGCGCGGTCGGCGGCGGCGGGATCGTCACCGTCGCGGTGTAGGTCGCGTCCGCGTGCTGCCCGTAGCTGTCGGTCACCCGGTACGTGGCCGCGGTGACCACGCCGATGTAGCCGGGGAACGGCGTGAACGTGAGCGCCTTGCCGGCCGCGTCGAACCCGTAGGTGCCCTTGCCCTCCACGTTCAGCGTCGGGGTCACCGTGCCACCGGACACGAACCCGACCGTCCCGGCGGCGGGCACCTCCACGGCGGCGGACTGCACGACCGTGCCGAGGCCCGTGCTGGTCTTCGCGGCCGCGGCCGGTCCTGCCGGTTTCGTGACCGTCGGCGTGTACGTGGCGGTGCCGGTCAGACCGGCGGCGTTCGTCAGCCGGTACGTCACCGGCGTGGCCGTGCCCACGTACCCGGTGACGGGTGTGAACGTGATGACGCCGGTGGACGCGTTGAGCACGTAGGTACCCTGCTGCGCGACCGTCACCGTGGTGGTCGGCTGCCCGCCGGTGCCGAGCAGCGTGACGGTGTTCCCGGCCGGGACGCTCGCCGTGGCGGTCTGCGGCGCGGTGCCGACGCCGGTGCTGGTCAGCGCCCCGGGCGCCGGTGCCGGATGCACCGGTGCCGGCGCCGGCCCGACCGTCGGCGTGTACGTCGACGTCGCGCCCAGCTCGCCGGATCTCCGCTTGAACGTGACCGGGGTCGCGGTGCCGGAGAAGCCCGCGTCCGGGGTGAAGGTGATGACGCCGGTGGCCGGGACCACCGTGTAGACGCCCTGCCCGGCGACGGTCACCGTGTTGACGTCGGACGGCGTGCTGTCGACCAGTTTGACCGAGCCGCCGGCCGGCACCGGCACGGTCACCGTCTGCACCGCGCCGTACTCGCCGGACGACGTCAGCGGCGACGCGGTCAGCGGGGTCGTCCACTGGATCACGACCTCGCCGTTCTGCTCGTGGTCGCCCTTGCCGGCCGTCTTCGCCGAGTCGCCGTCGGCGGCGGACTTCTCGTCGCTCGCCGCGTAGAGGTAGCCGCCCGAGACACCGGTGCTGTTCTTGTACCCGGAGCCGCCGCCGCCGGAACCGGCGAAGGTCGGGCTGCCGAAGCTCGCCTGGCAGTCGCCGCCGCCACCGCCGAACCAGCCGCCGCCACCGCCGCCGCCCGGCTTGTAGCCGTCGCCGCCCGCACCGCCGGCGAGCGCGGCGCCGTCGTCGCCCTCGCCGCAGCCGTTGTTGCCGGCCGCACCGGCCGCGATCTGCGTGCCGCCGCCGCCGGCCGTCGCGCCGCCGGCGCCGCCGGTGCCGCTGCTGCCGCCGCCGTATCCGCCGTCGTCGGCCGTGGTGGTCGCGGCCGCGCCGCCGCCACCGGCGATGAGCACCGGGCCCACGCCGTACGACGTCCGCCAGATCGCGGACATGCCGCCGCCGCTGCCGCCGTCGTCGTTGCCGTTCTCCTCGCGGCCGCTGCCGTGCTCCTGCAGCACGCCGCCGTCGATGATGCCGCCGCGTCCGCCGCCGCCGTAGGTGGCGACCGAGGAGTTCGGCTTGCCGCCCTCGCCGACGGTGATGGTGAGCACCTCGCCCGGGGTGACCGTGACGGTCCCGACGGCCCAGCCGCCCCCGCCGCCCTTGCCCTCCAGCGAGTCGGCCCCGCCCGCGCCGAACACGTCGACGCCGACGTGGGTGATCCCGGCCGGCACGGTGAACGTCTGGTCCGATCCCGTGTATGCGAACCGCATGCAGTCGGTGCCGCCGTCGGTGGGTGTGCACGGCACCCCGGCCGCCGCGGCCGGAGCCTGCTGGAAGAGCGGCACCACCACGCCGGTGAACGCGACGGTCAGCGCCATCGCGCCCAGTGCCCGTCGCCTGCGGGTGCCTGCCGCACCGAATCTCTGCTTCAACTGCTTCCCCCGTACGCCTGATATCAGAAATCACCTTAAACAGTGAAAACAATCACCTAGGGGGTAATTCGGATATCAGGTATACGGCGGTACGGGGAGTGCGAGACGGCCCAGCGCGGTTCGCCACGGGAGGCACCCGGCAGGCATAGGCTCGGCGGCATGGTGCAGACGCAGACACACACCCTCGCGCTGCCGGGGGCCGACCTGGTCTACGACGTCCGCGGGCCGCTGCCGCCCGCCGGCGGCCAGCCCGTGCTGTTCATGATCGGCCAGCCGATGACCGCGGAGGGATTCACCGTCCTCGCCGGGCACTTCGAGGACCGCACGGTCGTCACGTACGACCCGCGCGGGCTCGGCCGCAGCGTGCGCTCCGACGGCGGGACCGACAACACGCCGCAGCAGCAGGCGGTGGACCTGCACGCGCTGATCGGCGCGCTCGGCGCGGGACCGGTCGACGTGTTCGCCAGCAGCGGCGGCGCCGTCACCGCCCTCGAACTGGTCGCCACGCACCCCGGCGACGTCGCCACCCTGGTGGCGCACGAGCCGCCGCTGAGCACCGTGCTGCCCGACGCGGCCGGCGCGGAGCGGGCCCGGGCCGGCTTCAACGACGCGTACGAGGCGAAGGGCTGGGGCGCGGGCATGGCCGCGTTCATCGTCATGACGTCGTGGCAGGGCGAGTTCACCGAGGAGTACTTCGCGCAGCCGGCCCCGGACCCGGCGATGTTCGGGATGCCGGCCGAGGACGACGGGACCCGCGACGACCCGCTGCTGTCGAAGCGGTCGTGGGCGGTCACCGACTACCGGCCGGACGTCGCGGCCCTCGCCGCCGCCGCGCCGGCCCGGATCGTGGTCGCGGTGGGGGAGGAGTCGGCGGGGACCTACACGGCGCGGACCGCCCTGGCGACCGCCGCGCTGCTCGGCCAGGAGGCCACCGTGTTCCCCAGTCACCACGGCGGTTTCCTGGGCGGTGAGTTCGGCTACGCCGGCAAACCCGAGGAGTTCGCCGTCAAGCTCCGCGAGGTCCTGACGGGGCCGGCGCCGGCCTGACGGCGGGCCTACCGGGTGAGCAGCACGGTGATGGCGATCAGGCCCAGCACGACGATCGCGGAGCGCAGGACCACTTCGGGCAGGCGGCGGCCGTAACGGGCACCGGCTGACCCGCCGATGATCGAGCCGGCGGCGAGGAGACCCGCCGCCGGCCAGTCGACGCGGTCGGTGGCCACGACGACGTATGCGGCGGCCGCGACCGCGTTCACGCCCGTGGTCAGCACGTTCTTCATGGCGTTGAGCCGTTGCAGCGGCTCGCGCAGGAGCAGGCCGAAGATGCCGATCAGCAGCACGCCCTGGCTGGCGGCGAAGTACCCGCCGTAGGTGCCGGTCGCGTAGGCGCCGGCGAACAGCCCGGCGTGCCGCGCCCGGCCGGGGCCCTCCACGGCGGGGGCGACGGCGTCCGGGGACGACCGCCGGTCCAGGGCGCGCTGCAGCGCGGGCTGGACGGCGACCAGGACCACCGCGAGACCGACCAGCGCCGGCACGACCGCCTCGAAGCTCGCCGCCGGCAGGTGCAGCAGCAGGAACGCGCCGCACAACGCCCCGATCACCGACGCGGGCAGCAGCCGCAGCACCAGGCGCCGCTGGCCGCGCAGTTCGCGCCGGTACCCGACGGCACCGCTCACGTTGCCCGCGACCAGGCCGAGGGTGTTGCTCACGGTGGCGGTCACCGGCGGCAGGCCCACGGCCAGCAGCACCGGGAACGTGACCAGGGTCCCCGAGCCGACGACGGCGTTGATCCCACCGGCGGCCAGCCCGGCGACGGCGACCGCCGCCATCTCCCACCCTGTCATGCGCCCATCGTCGCCCAGCGTCGCACGCGCCGCCCGCCGGGCCGCACCGCCGGCGCCTTGACCTGGGTGGCGGTGAGGGCGCACGCGTCGATCTGCCGGGCGAGGACCCCGTCGACGTGGAGGCTCAGGTGCCCGCGTTCGCGTCCCGCACGCCCGCCAGGTGATATCAGCGGCCCGTCACCGGCGTGAACGGGCGGGTCAGATGTCGACGTCGATGTGCATGGTGCCGGTGCTGACGTCGCAGACCTGGGTGGTGCCGCCGGCCATGGTGAAGTCGACGTTGAACGGGTGCTCGGCGCCCGCGCCGTCGGTGAGGGTCAGGTTGACCGTGCCGGTGCCGCCCGGGGTGTGCTGCGAGGAGACCATCTTCGTCCGCCACGGGCGCTGCAGCCCGGTGAAGTCCTCCCGCAGCTCGTCGGCGGTCGGCGGGGTACCGGACGAGGCGCACCAGTGGGACGCGGCGGTGCTGTAGTCGGCGCGTTCCAGCTCGCCGAAGAGCTGCTCGACGGCGAGCCGGATGCGCTTGCCGTCGCCGTCCTCGAACGGCTCCACGGCGCAGGCGGAGAGCGCGAGGACCAGGAGGACGAGGGCGAGCCGCTGCATGCCCGCCACGGTAGGTGCCGGCGGCCGACCGTACGGTCGCGCCGCCGACACCTGCCGTGCGTCGTGCGACACACGCACCGGCTACCGCAGCGGCACGTCCACATAGGAGCCGCCGGCGACGGTGACGGAGCCGCCGAGGGTGTTCGCGTCGTAGTACAGCGGGTCGGTCGTGTCGACGACGAGGGTCAGCGAGTGCCCGGCCGGCACGTCGTAGGCGGTCGCGGACAGGGACACGTCCACGCTGCGGCTCCCGGTCGCGGTGCCGAGCCACGACACGGGCGCGTGCGTGATGAGCTTCGCGTTGCCGGCGGTGTCCAGGTCGTACAGGTACGCCACGACCGTGCCCTGGGCGGCGGTGCCCGTGAGGTTCAGGTGCACCTTCGGCACGCCCCGGATCCGCTGGACGGTCGACGGCCGGTCGGAGGCCCAGACGCCGGCGCGGAGACGGTCGACGGTCGGCAGCCAGATCTGCGGCAGGATGCCGGTGAGGGCCGCCGCGCCGTTGGTGAGCAGGACGACCCCGCCGTCGGCGGTGGTGTTCAGGTCGGACGGCAGGGTCTTGCTCCAGCCCGTGCTCGGGCTCCCGCCGAGCAGCCCGGTGCCGTCCCACCAGCGGATCTGGCTCAGGCCGTACCGGCGGACGCTGCCGCTGAGCGAGGACCACGCGGCGTAGCTCTCGCTCGCGGCGTTGTGCGGCTTGACGAGCACCGGCGGCTCCGAGCCGATCCCCGTGTCGAGCCCGGCGAGGTACTGGTCGAACCACCGGTACGCGCTGGCCCACACCTCGTTGGGCAGGCCGATGACGCCGGTGAGCTCGGCGATCGCGTGGTCGCCGGGGCGCAGCTCCAGGCGTTTCGGCCCGGCGAGGCGGCCGTAGAAGTCGACGAGCTGGTTCGGCGGGAAGATCGAGTCGCCCCACGAGTTCGCGATCAGGACGGCCGGCCGGTTGGCGTTGATGGCGTCGAGGTAGGTCGCCGCGGACCGTACCCCGGCCCAGGCCATGATCTGGGGGACGTTGCGGTTGGCGTTGAAGTCGGCGAGCTTGCCCGACAGGTCGGGCCCGGCGTTGCCGAGCAGCCCCGCGGCGAGCTGCAGCAGCCCGGCCGACTGCTGGTGCCGGGTCTGGTCGCCGTAGAGCGAGTAGACGAGGTCGGTCCAGCCGCTCATCATGACGACGGCGCGGATGCGGGGGTCGAAGGCCGAGCCGAGGAGGCTGATGCCGGCACCGTACGAGATGCCGGCCGCGCCGATCCGGGACGGGTCGGCGGCGGTGTTCGCGATCGTCCAGTCGATGACGGCCGACAGGTCGGCCATGTCCTTCGGCCCGGCGGTGTCGATCTCGCCGCCGGAGGCCCACCAGCCGCGCGGCGTGTAGGACACGACGACGTAGCCGCGGCCCGCGAGGGTCCTGGCCTGGGCGATGTACTCGAGGTCGTTGAGCCCCCAGCTGGCGGGGAACACGATCGCCGGGTAGCGGCCGGCGGCGGACGGGGCGATCACGTTGGCCTTGAGCACGACACCGCCGGAGCCGGCGATGTCCACGAACCGGAACCCGGTCGTGGGCACCGCGGCCGTCGCGGCGGCGGCCGGCAGCGGCGCGGCGGTGGCGGGGGCGGGGGCCGCCGCGGTGAGGGCGGCCGCGGCGAGCACGGACAGCAGGCAGACGGACAGGCGCTTCGCCATGCGCTCTCCTTCAGAGGGAACGGGGTGGCGGGAGCGTAGAAGCGGGTACCGAGAATTTGAAGTTCATGACATTATCGTTACCAGCGGGTAACATGAGTCGCTGTCGTGGCTGCTGGGAGGTGGTCGGCCCGTGCTGTACGGAGTCCAGACGCCGCGTCGCCGGGACGCGCAGCGCAACCGCTCGGCGATCCTGCGGGCGGCCACGGAGATGATGCTGGGCCGGCACTCCACCGTGCTCATGCCGGAGATCGCCCGCCGGGCCGGCGTCGGCCAGGCCACCCTCTACCGGCACTTCCCGGACCGGCAGGCGCTGACCGCCGCCGTCATCGCGCACGAGCTGGCGCGGCTGGAGGCTTTCGTCGCCGCGCACGCCGACCGGCCCGCCGCCTTCCGCGACCTGCTCGCCGAGCTGCTGCGCACCCAGATCGCGATGCGGCCGCTGGTGCTGCACGTGCGGCGCCTCGATCGGCAGACGCGGGACCGCTACCAGCAACGCATGATCACGACGCTCACCGCGCCGCTGCGCCTGGCCCAGCAGGCCGGTCACGTCCGCGCCGACCTGGCCCCGTCCGATCTGGCGCTGCTGTGCACGATGGTCGAGGGCGTCGTGGAGACCGCCGACGCGGACGCCGCGATCCGCTCGATCGACCTCATGCTCGAAGGTGTGTGCCGTCCCGCAGGGCCTCCCACAGCTGGGCGGGCACCGGATGGGCCAGGAGATCCACGCTCGCCGTGACCTCCTCGGGGGTCCGCGCGCCGACGAGGACCGCGGCGACGGCCGGGTGCCGGAACGGGAACTGGACGGCCGCCGCGAGCGGCGGCACGCCGTGCGCGGCGCAGATCTCGCGGACCGCCCGCACCTTGCGCAGCATCGCCGCCGGCGCGTCCAGTCCGTCGAGGTCCGGCGCGGTGAGCAGGCCGCCCTGATACACGCCGGCGGCGAGCACCGCGACCCCGCGCTCGGCGCACAACGGCAGGAGCTCGTCCAGCCCCGACTGGTCCAGCAGCGTGTACCGCCCGGCGAGCAGCACGCAGTCCGGCCCCGGCGGCGGCGCGTCCCGCAGGAAGCGGGCGGCGACGTCGGCGTGGTTGACCCCGAGCGACACGGCCCCGATCACGCCTTCCCCGCGCAGGTCGGCCAGGGCGCGGTACGCCTCGGTGACGGCGACCGGGTAGTCGAGCTCGGGATCGTGGATGTGCAGGACGTCGACCCGGTCGAGGCCGAGCCGATCCAGGCTGTCCTCGACGCTGCGGCGCACGGCCCGGTAGCCGTAGTCGAGGCGGGGCCCGACCCCCGGCGGCGGGTCCGCCCAGATGTCCTGCGTGTCGGGGCCGCCGGGCTCGATGAGCCGGCCGACCTTCGTGCACAGCACGTACCCGTCGCGGGGGCGCCCCCGCAGGGCCGCCCCGGCACGGGTCTCGGACCGGCCGTAGCCATACACCGGTGCCGTGTCGAACAGGCGGATCCCCAAGTCCCACGCCCGGTCGACGGTCGCCGCCGCGTCCTCGTCGCTCACCGGCGTGAACAGGCCGCCGAGCGAGGCGAGCCCGAGCCCGAGCCGGCTCGTCGTCAGCCCGGTCCGCCCCAGCGGGACAACGTCATCTGCTCGCATGCGTTAATTTTTGCAGGTGTTCAGCAGCGTCCCCTACCACCGGCTGGCGCGCACCGCCGCGCACCGCTGGTGGCGGCCCGTGGTGGGCACCCTGGTCCTGGCGGTGTCCTGGTTCTTCATGGTCGGCGTCGTGTACGCGTTCTCGGACGCCGTCGGGATGGTCGTGGGCCGTCCGGTCGGCGCGGACGGCGTCAGCGACTGGGGCGACACCGGCGGCTTCGGGGTCGAGCTGCTGATGCTCGGCGCCCTGATCCCGTGCGTGGCGCTCGCCGCCTGGTGGGTGCAGCGCCGCCGCCCCGGGACGGTCTCGTCGGTGCAGGGCCGGCTGCGGCTGCGCTGGCTCGGCGTCTGCCTGCTGGTGGCGGTGCCGGCGATGGTGCTGATCGTGGTGGCCGCCACCGTCCTGTCCGGCATGACGACCGGCCTCGACGAGGAGGTCCCGTCCGATGTCGGCTGGGTCGGCGCGGGCGCGTTCGTGGCCGCCCTGCTGATGCTGCTCGTCCTGGTGCCGTTGCAGACCGCCGCCGAGGAGTACCTGTGCCGCGGCTGGCTCCTGCAGGCCGTCGGCGCGTTCGTCCGCGCACCGTGGCTGCCGATCGGCGTCCAGGCGGTCGCCTTCGCTGCCATCCACGGCGCGGGCACCCCCTGGGGCTTCATCGACCTCATCCTCTTCGGCGTGGTGACCGGCTGGCTCACGATCCGCACCGGCGGCCTGGAGGCGGCGATCGCCCTGCACCTGGTCAACAACCTGATCGCGATGGGCGCGTCGGCGGCGTTCGGCGAGCTCGCCTCGTCCGAGAACGCCGCGGACGCGGAATGGCAGATCCTCGCCGTCGACCTGGTGATCTTCCCGCTGTACGCCGTGGCGGTCACCGCGCTGGCCCGCCGCCGTGACCTGGTCACCGTCGCCGAGGTCCCCGCCGCGCCGGACCCGGTCCTCGAGTCGGCCTGACCCGTCGCGTCTCCCGGCGCGACCGGCGAACCAGCCTATGCTGGCGGGCATGTCGCGGCTCGTCGTCCTGCCCGGGCGCGGCACCCTGCTGGCCGCCACCGACCTGCACGGCAACCTGGCCGACTTCCGCGCCCTCGTGCGCCGCTTCCACGCCGCCGACGACCCGCACCTCCTGCTGTGCGGCGACCTCGTGCACGGTCCGGCGCTGAGCCCGGACGAGTGGCCGGAGCACCTCGGCACGTATTACACCGACGAGTCGGCCACTCTGCTCGACGAGGCGTGGCGGCTGCGGCGCCGCTTCCCGGGCCGGGTCCACTACCTGCTCGGCAACCACGAGCACGCGCACCTCGGCGGCCCACGCCTGGCGAAGTTCCACCCCGACGAGGCCGCGCACCTGGAGGCCACGTGCGGCCCGGCCCGCTTCGCGCCGCTGCGGGACTGGCTGGCCGGCTGGCCCCTCGCCGCCGTGGCGCCCGGCGCCGGGATCGCCTTCACCCACGCGGCCCCGCACGCCGTCATCAGCTCGGCCGCAGACCTCGACACCGCTCCGCTCGCCGGCTTCGAGCACGTCCCGCTGTCCGACATGCCGTCGTCCGGCGTGACCGGCGCGCTGCTGTGGGCCCGCACCACCACCGCCGCCCGCGCGACGGCGTTCCTGCGCGCCCTGCACCCGTCCTGCCGGGTCGCCGCCTTCGGCCACGACGTGATCCGCGAGGGCCACCTCGTCGAGCACGAGCCCCTGCTGTGCTTCTCCACCAGCTACGCCTGCCACGACGGCGACAAGGTGTTCCTGGAATGGGACCTCGCGACGCCGGCGCCGAGCGCGGCGGAGGTCGCCCGGCTCGGCCTGCGCCCCCTGTACCCCGCCGCCACCCCGGTCCACCGGTCCGCCTGACCCCGCGTCGCGGAAGTTTCCACGGGTCGATCAACACCTCCCGCGCCGTGCGTTCAAAGAATCCGACAGCCGGCTGGTCGTGAAACGGTAATCCTCGGCGCTGATCAATGAAAGTTTCAGTATCAGTTTTTCGAAAATTGCCAGGTCGGACCGTGTCAGCAGGGCAACCCGGCGACCGTGCGGAAATCCGTCCTCCGGCGGGTCTGGCGGGGTGGCGATTCCCCGATGCTGATCGGGTCCCCGCCGAAGAATGTTTCGAAACGAAGGGCCGAACAATGGACAGGAATCGAAAGCGGGCGCTCGGCGCCGCCGGGGCGGGTGCCCTGGCCGTCGTGGTGGCGCTCGGTATCGCGTCGACCGCGGACGCCGCCGCGTCCACGCTGGGCGCGGCCGCCGCCGAGCAAGGGCGCTACTTCGGCACGGCGGTCGCGGCGTACAAGCTGAGCGACGCCGTGTACAGCGGCATCCTGGACCGCGAGTTCAACATGGTGACGCCGGAGAACGAGATGAAATGGGACGCGACCGAGCCCACGCAGGGATCGTTCTCCTACGGGTCCGCGGACCAGATCGTGTCCCGGGCGCAGTCGCGCAACCAGCGGGTCCGCGGGCACGCGCTCGCGTGGCACTCGCAGCAGCCGGGCTGGGCGCAGAACCTGTCGGGCACCGCGCTGCGCAACGCGATGGTGAACCATGTGACGCAGGTGGCCACCCACTACAAGGGCAAGATCTACGCGTGGGACGTCGTCAACGAGGCGTTCGCCGACGGTGGCGGCGGCGGGCGGCGGGACTCGAACCTGCAGCGGACCGGCAACGACTGGATCGAGGTCGCGTTCCGCACCGCGCGGGCCGCCGACCCGGGCGCGAAGCTCTGCTACAACGACTACAACACCGACGGGCAGAACGCGAAGTCCAACGCCGTCTACGCGATGGTGCAGGACTTCAAGGCGCGCGGCGTGCCGATCGACTGCGTCGGCTTCCAGTCGCACTTCAACAGCGCCAGCCCCGTCCCGTCGGACTACCAGGCCAACCTGCAGCGCTTCGCGAACCTCGGCGTCGACGTGCAGATCACCGAGCTGGACATCGAGGGCTCCGGCACGACCCAGGCCAACAACTTCGCCACCGTGACCCGGGCCTGCCTCGCCGTGACCCGCTGCACCGGCATCACCGTGTGGGGCATCCGGGACAGCGACTCGTGGCGGGCGTCGGGCACGCCGCTGCTGTTCGACGGCAACGGCAACAAGAAGGCCGCGTACACGAGCACCCTCGCGGCGCTGGGCGGTGGCAACCCGACCAGCACGCCGCCGAGCACGCCCCCGGTGAGCAGCAGCAGCAGCCAGCCGCCGATCCCGTCCGGTGGCTGCACGGCGAGCGTGTCGGTGAACCAGTGGCAGGGCGGGTTCGTCGCCACGATCCGCGTCACCGCCGGCGCGAACGGCACCAACGGCTGGGCCGTCACCCTGCCGCTGCCGTCCGGCGTCACGCTCACCAACTCGTGGAGCACCACCCGGTCCGGCAACACGTTCAGCAACGTCTCGTACAACGGCCGCCTCAACGCCGGTCAGTTCACCGAGTTCGGCTTCCAGGCCACCGGCACCGCCGGCACGCTCAGCCCCACCTGCGCCGCGAGCTGAGGAGGACCCACATGCGTCTGTTGAAGGCGGCCCTGGCGGCCGCGGTCCTCGCCGTCGCCGGCGTCACGTACTTCGCGGCGCCGGCAGCCGCGGCGACCCTCACCGAGGTGACGAACTTCGGCACCAACCCGACGAACCTGCGCATGCACCTGTACGTGCCGAACACCGTCGCCGCCCGCCCGGCGGTCGTGGTGGCCGTGCACTACTGCACCGGCTCGGGCCCGGCGTTCTACTCCGGCACGGAGTTCGCGTCGCTCGCCGACCGCTACGGGTTCATCGTCGTCTACCCGTCGGCGACCCGCAGCGGCAACTGCTTCGACGTGTCGTCGCCGCAGGCGCTGCGGCGCGGCGGTGGCAGCGACCCCGTCGGGATCATGTCGATGGTCACGTACGTGCAGCAGCAGCACAACGCGGACCCGAACCGCGTCTACGTCACCGGCGCGTCGTCCGGCGGCATGATGACCAACGTGCTGCTCGGCGACTACCCGGACGTGTTCAAGGCCGGTGCCGCGTTCATGGGGGTGCCGTTCGGCTGCTTCGCCACCACCGACGGCTCCTCGTGGAACAGCACCTGCTCCAGCGGGCAGCTGAACAAGACCCCGCAGCAGTGGGGTGACCTGGTCCGGGCCGCCTACCCGGGGTACACCGGGCCGCGCCCGCGCATGCAGGTCTTCCACGGCACCAACGACACGACGCTCGCGTATCCGAACTTCGGTGAGGAGATCGAGCAGTGGACGAACGTGCTCGGGGTGAGCCAGACGCCGGTGCTCACCGACCAGCCGCAGTCCGGCTGGACCCGCACCCGGTACGGCAACGCGGGCACCACGGCACCGGTCGAGGCGGTCAGTCTCGCCGGCGTCGGGCACAACCTGCCGCTGTCCGGGCAGGCCGCGATGGCGATCGCGTTCTTCGGGCTGTCCGGCGGGACGAGCCCGTCGCCGTCCAGCTCGTCGGCGTCGCCGTCGAGCCCGCCGCCGTCCAACCCGCCGGTCGGGGGGTGCCGGGTCTCGTACACCGCGAACGCCTGGAACACGGGACTGACCGCGGCCGTCACGGTCACCAACGGCGGCACCACCGCCGTGAACGGCTGGACGCTCGGGTTCACGCTCCCGTCGGGGCAGAGCGTCACGTCGGCGTGGAACGCGACCGTCGCACCGGCCTCCGGGGCGGTGACGGCGCGGAACGTGAGCTACAACGCGGCGATCCAGCCGGGCGGTTCGGTGTCGTTCGGGTTCCAGGCGAACCACGCGGGCAACACCGGCAGGCCGTCCGCGTTCACCTTGAACGGCGGCGCCTGCACCGCCGTGTGACCGCATGACGAAGGGCGGGACCCTGATCGGGGGTCCCGCCCTTCCGGCGCGACTAGGACAGCGTGACGGTCGGGTGCAGCACCCGGTCGTGGCCGACGACGCGGCGCGGCCCGGCGACCGGGAGGCGCACCGCGGCGTGGACGTCCACACTGGACCGTGCCACCCGCAGTTCGACGTCGCCCGGCTCGACCAGGCGGTGCCCGTCGCGGCCCGTGTAGGACAGCAGGTCGGCGTGCAGCCCGAACGTGACGCGCCGCCGCTGCCCCGGCGCCAGGTCGACCCTGGCCGCGGCGATCAGCTGCCGCTCCGGCCGGGCCACCTCGGCGACCGGGTCGTGCAGGTACACCTGCACGACGGTGCTCGTCGCGCGCTCGCCGTCGTTGGTCACCGGCACCGTCACCTCGACCGTGCCGCCGGTCGGCCAGCTCCCGGCCGCCTCGACGTCGCCCCAGGTGGTCGGCGTGTACGACAACCCGTGGCCGAACGGGAACAGGGGCGTCGGGTCGACGGTGCTGACGCCGCTGCGCCGGCCCAGGGGAGCGGCGAGGTAGGTCGACGGCTGGGCGGCGCCGGCGCCCGGGAAGCTCACCGGCAGCCGCCCCGACGGGTCGATCCGTCCACTGAGGACACCCTCGATCGCGGCGGCGCCCTCCTCGCCGGGGAAGAACCCGCACACGACGGCGGCGAGCCGGTCGACCTGCCGGGCCAGCTCATACGGCCGGCCGGCGAGCAGCACCAGCACGACCGGGGTGCCGGTCGCCAGGAGCGCCTCGAGCAGCTCCTCCTGCCGGCCGGGCAGCCGCAGGTCGCTCGCGTCGCAGCCTTCGCCGCTGGTACCGCCGCCGAACAGCCCCGACAGGTCGCCGAGCACCGCGACACACACGTCGGCGCCCGCGGCGGTCTCGGCGGCCGCGGCGATGTCCGCGTCGTCGCCGCCGGTCACGGGGCAGCCGGGGGCGTAGGTGACGTCGTGCCCGGCCCGCAGCGCGTCGAGCACCGACGGGACCGCCACCCCGGTGGGCACGTCGGGGTGGTGCACGAGCACGTGCCGGGGAAACGAGTAGCAGCCGAGCATCGCGCCGGGCTCCGCGGCGCCGGGGCCGGTGACGGCGAGCCGGGTGCCGGGCCGCAACGGCAGCGCGGCCTCGTTGCGCAGCAGCACGACGGAGCGCTCCGCCAGCTCCCGGGCGAGCGCCCGGGACTCCGGCGGGTCGATGTCCACGGTGGAGCTGTCCAGGGGTGGCCGCCAGTCCGGGTCGAGCAGGCCGAGGGCGCACTTCTGCAACAGGATCCGGGTGACGGCCCGGTCGACGAGGGCCTCGCCGACGTCGCCGGCCTCGACGGCGGCCAGCAGCGGCGCGCCGTAGCAGTTCGCGCCGGGCAGCTCGACGTCGATCCCGGCGCGCAGCGCCAGGGCGGCGGCGTCGGCGCGGGACCCGGCGACGCCGTGCAGCGTCTGCAGGAACGCGATCGAGAAGTAGTCGGACACGACGGTGCCGTCGAAGCCGAGCCGCCCGCGCAGCAGGTCGGTGAGCAGGCTTCCGTCGGCGGCGACGGGGACGCCGTCGACGTCGGTGTAGCTGTTCATCACCGAGCGGGCGCCGGCGCGCAACGCCATCTCGAACGGCGGCAGCAGCACGTCGGCGAGCTCGCGCGGCCCGACGGACACCGGCGCGAGGTTGCGCCCGGCGCGGGACGCGGAGTAGCCCGCGAAGTGTTTGAGGGTGGCGACGACCCCGGCGGACTCCAGGCCGCGCACGTACGCGGCGCCGATGGTGCCGACCAGGTGCGGGTCCTCGCCGATGGTCTCCTCGACGCGGCCCCAGCGCAGGTCCCGCACGACGTCCAGGACCGGGGCGAGGCCCTGCTGGATGCCGAGGCGGTGCATGGTGCGGCCGATCTGGGCGCCCATCCGCTCGACGAGGTCCGGGTCGAAGCTGGCGCCCCACGACAGCGGCGCCGGGTAGATCGTCGCCTGCCACGCGGCCAGGCCGGTCAGACACTCCTCGTGCACGATCGCCGGGATGCCGAAGCGGCCGGCGGCGACGACGTCGCGCTGCAGGCGGGCGACCCGCCGGGCGCCGTCGGCGGGCGCGATCGGGGTGGTGCCGTAGGCGCGGGTGATCTGGCCGAGGCCGTGGGGGATGAGGTCGGGCCAGTCGATCGGGTCCGGGGTCTGCTCGTGCTGGTGCGGGGCCACCTCCCCGGCGGTGTCGTCGACGTCGAGCCAGGCGCCGTACATCTGCGCGACCTTCTCACGCAGGGTCATCCGGGTCATCAGGTCGGCAACGCGTGCGGACGCGGGCGCCGTGGTGTCCTGCCAGGTTCCGGCGGAGACGCCGCTGTCGAGGGTCACGCTGGTGGCTCCAATGCGGCTCAGGATCGGTGAAAGTTTCAGGCGGCGCTGGTCGACTGCCGCACCACGAGCCGGGTCGTCAGCCGGACGTGGGTGTCCGACACCGGTGCGCCGTGCATGAGCTTGATGAGCAGCTCGATCGCGTGCTGGCCCATCGCGTGGATCGGCTGCTCGACGGTGGTCAGGGCGGGGCTCGCCAGGGCCGCCTCGGGCACGTTGTCGAAGCCGACGACGGACAGGTCGTCGGGCACCCGCAGGCCCATCGACGTGGCGACCTCCACGGCGGCGATCGCCGAGACGTCGTTGGCGCCGAAGATCGCCGTGGGCCGGTCCGGCCCGTCGAGCAGGAGCCGGGCCGCGGCCGAGGAGGAGTCCGGGTCGTAGTCACCGACCTGGACCAGCGCCGGGTCGACGGGCACGCCCGCGTCCCGCATCGCGTCGCGGAAGCCCTGCTCGCGCAGCCGGGACGACTCCAGGTCGGGCCGGCCGGTGATCATCGCGATGCGGCGGTGGCCGAGGTCGAGCAGGTGCTGGGTGCCCAGCCGGGCGCCGTTGAGGTTGTCCGAGTCGACGGTCGGCAGGCCGGACGGGCCGGCGTGCGGGTCGACGGCCACCACGGCGGCGCCGTAGTCCACGTCGACCACGGTCGGGGTGACCAGGACGGCGCCGTCGATGAGGGTGCCGGACAGCCGCGACAGGTAGCGCTGCTCCCAGCCGGCGTGGTCGCTGGTGCGCCCGCCGGCGGAGTAGACGACCAGCTCGTAGCCGGTGCCCTTGATCGCCTTCGCGGCGCCCTTGAGCAGCTCGGTGCTGAAGGGCTCCAGGTCGGCGACGAGGATGCCGATCACGTTGGTCTTGTGGTTGCGCAGGCTCTGCGCGACGAGGCTGGCCTCGTAGCCCAGCTCCCGGATGACGGCCTGGACGTGTGCGCTGGTGGCGGCGGACACCCCGTAGCGGGCGTTGAGCACCTTGGACACCGTCGCCACCGAGACGCCCGCAGTGGCGGCGACGTCCCGGATCGTGATTCGAGAGCTGGGCTTCACGAGGGCAGAGTAACTTCCGATAACGATATCAACAACGATTGACAAGCGTTGTTCCTGAGGCGGAGACTCTGCGGTCATCGAGGGCCGAGCCCTTCGGCTCGGCTCGCCCCCGTCAGGAGATGATCACTTTGAACGTCCGCCTGAGCACCCCACGGAGGCTGGCCACGATCGCCGTCGCATTGACGATGGCCGTGCCCTCCCTGACCGCATGCGGCGACGACGAGACCGGTTCGAGCGGCGACCCGAACGCCGCCACGACCTTGACCTGGTGGCACAACGCCGCTCAGGAGCCCGGCAAGGGCATCTGGCAGTCGATCGCGGACCAGTACCACGCCGATCACCCCAACGTGTCGTTCAAGGTCGAACCGACACAGAACGAGGCACTCAAGACGAAGATCTCCGTCGCGCTGCAGTCGCCGACCCCGCCGAGCATCTTCCAGCAGTGGGGCGGCGGCGCCCTGGCCACCCAGGTGGAGTCCGGCAAGATCCTGGACATCACCGACGCGACGTCGAGCTGGATCAAGGAGCTCGGCGCCGGCGCCACCGGCTGGCAGGTCGAGGGCAAGCAGTACGGGGTGCCCTACGGCCTGCACGTCGTCGGCTTCTGGTACCGCACCGACCTGTTCGCCCAGGCCGGCATCACCGCCCCGCCGACGACGATGGAGGAGCTCAACGACGCCGTCGTCAAGCTGAAGGCGAAGAACATCGCCCCGATCGCCATCGGCAGCAAGGACAAGTGGCCCGACGCGTTCTGGTGGTCCTACTTCGCGATCCGGGAGTGCTCCCTGGACACGGTGAAGAACACCGTGAAGAACCTCAAGATGGACGACCCGTGCTGGGTCAAGGCCGGCGAGGACCTCAAGGCGTTCCTGGACACCAAACCGTTCCAGGACGCGTTCCTCGGCACCCCCGCCCAGCAGGGCGCCGGCAGCTCCGCCGGGCTCGTCGCCAACGGCAAGGCCGCGATGGAGCTGCAGGGCGACTGGGAGCTGCCCACGATGATCCCGCTGACGGAGGACAAGGAGTTCGCGAAGAAGCTCGGCTGGTTCGCGTTCCCGACGGTCGCCGGCGGCAAGGGCACCCCCGGCACCGCGCTCGGCGGCGGCGACGGCTTCTCCTGCGCCGTCAAGGCCGGACCCGCGTGCGCCGACTTCCTCAAGTACGTCGCCAGCGCCCCCGTGCAGCAGAAGCTGGTGCAGACGAACACGATCAGCCTGCCCTCGAACCCGGCGGCGATCTCCGCCATCCAGGACCCGTCGCTCAAGACCGTGCAGGAGTACCTGAACAAGGCCCCGTACATCCAGGTGTACTTCGACCAGGCGCTGCCCACCAGCGTCGGGCAGGCGCTCAACGACGCCGTCGCCGACTTCTTCGCCGGCAAGGGCACCCCGCAGGGCATCGTCGACGCCTTCACCAAGGCGGTCGCGAACAAGTGACGGCCTCCGCAGTCACGGCACCGACCCGGAAGGCCGGCCGCGTCGACCCGCGGCCGGCCCGCCGGCCGGGGCGCCGGACCACCCGGCTGGAGCTCACGCTGCTGCTCGGCCCGGCGCTGCTGCTGTTCGCCGGGTTCGTGCTGCTGCCGATCGCGGTCGCGGTCTACTACAGCTTCTACAAGTGGACCGGGTTCAGCCCGCGCACCCCGTACGGGCTGGGCAACTACCAGCGGGTCCTGGAGGACCCGGTGTTCCGCTCCGCCCTGCTGCACAACCTGATCATCGCCGGGCTGTCCGTGCTCATCCAGCTGCCGCTGTCGATCGGTCTCGCGCTGCTGCTCAACCGGAAGATCCGCGGGCGGGCCGTGCTGCGGCTGGTGGTCTTCGCGCCGTACGTGCTGTCGGAGGCCATCACGGCGGTCGTGTGGCTGCTCATGCTGCAGCCCGACGGCCTCGTCGACCAGCTCCTCACCGCGGCCGGGCTCGGCGGCCTGACCCAGGACTGGCTCGCCGACGGCGACCTGGTGCTCTACACGCTCTTCGTCGTCATCACCTGGAAGTACATCGGCTTCGGCATCATCCTGCTCCTCGCCGGGCTGCAAGGTGTCCCCGCCGAACTGCGCGAGGCGGCCTCGACCGACGGCGCGTCGGCGTGGGAGACCACCCGGCACATCGTGCTGCCGCTGCTCGGCCCCACGATCCGGATCTGGATCTTCCTGTCCATCATCGGGTCGCTGCAGCTGTTCGACCTGGTGTGGATCATGACGCTCGGCGGGCCGGCCGGCGCGTCGACGACCATGGCGACCTACCTGCTCGACCACGGCTTCAGCCGCTACGAGTTCGGGTTCGGCAGTGCCGTCGCCGTCGTGCTCTTCGTCGTGTGCTTCATCTTCGCCCTGCTGTACCAGCGTTTCGCCCTGCGCCGCGACACCGGCGGCGCCCTCACCGGGGAGGCCGGCAGATGAGGGGAGGCCGGGTCGCCGCCTATCTCGTGGCGTTGTTCGTGGTCGGCGTGACCGTCGTGCCGCTGCTGTTCACGATCATCGGCGGGTTCCGCACCAACGCGCAGATCAACAACGACCCGGTCGGCTGGCCGGACCCGTGGAACCTCGGCAACTACGCCGACGTGCTCACCTCCGACGTGTTCTGGCGGGCGATGGGCAACAGCGCGCTGATCGCAGTCATCACCACCGGCCTGGCGGTCACCGTCGGCGCGATGGCCGCGTTCGCGCTGTCCCGCTACACGTTCAGCGGCCGGGAGTCGCTGTACACCCTGTTCACCCTCGGTCTGCTGTTCCCGCTCACCGCGGCGGCGCTGCCGCTGTACCTGCTGCTGCGCGAGCTGGACCTGCTGGAGAACCCGCTCGGGGTGGCGCTGCCGCAGGCCGCGTTCGCCCTGCCGATCACGATCGTCATCCTGCGCCCGTTCATGGCCGCGATCCCCGGCGAGCTCGAGGACGCGGCCGCGATGGACGGCGCCGGGCGGCTCGGGTTCTTCTGGCGGATCCTCATCCCGCTGAGCCGGCCGGCGCTGACGACCGTGGCCATCCTGGCGTTCGTCACCAGCTGGAACGCCTACCTGCTGCCGCTGCTGGTGCTCAGCGACCCGGGCAACTTCACGCTGCCGCTCGGCGTGGCCGCGTTCCAGTCCCAGTTCTCCCAGGACACCGCCCGGATCCTCGCCTACACGGCGGCGTCGATGATCCCCGCGATCGGCTTCTTCGTGTTCGCCGAACGGCACATCGTCGGCGGCCTCACGGGATCGGTCAAGGGCTGAGCCGCCGCGCCCTCGCCGGGGACCGATCGGCGCGGTTCCCAGGCGAGGGCGCGGCCGACGCTCACAGCAGCGAGCGGACGGCCGACGCGCAGCCCCAGGACAGGGTCACCCCGGCGCGGCCGTGGCCGTAGTTGTGGATGACGCGGGTCGCGCCGACCGGGGTGCCCTCCTCGACGCGGACCCGCGGGCGGGCCGGGCGCAGCCCGACGCGGTGCGCCAGGACCCGGGCCCCGCGCAGGCGGGGTTCGACGGCGACGCACCGCGCGAGGATGCCGGCGGCGACCAGCGGATCCGGCTGCAGGGACCAGTTCCCGGGCTGGGCGACGCCGCCGAGCACGGCGCTCGGTCCGTGCGGGTAGATGTAGCACTGCTCGGGCGCGGCGCCGCTGTCCTCGGAGAAGAACTCGGTCAGGCCGGGGTTCTCCACGACGACGAGCTGCCCGCGCACCGGCACCAGCGCCGGGTCGGGCACCAGGGCGTGGGCGCCGATCCCGGTGCAGTTGACCACGACGGGCGCGTGCCCTTCGGCCTCGGCGAGGGAGCCGATCCGCCGCGTCCGCACGGTGACGCCGGCGTCGGCCAGGCGGGACTGCAGGAACGCCAGGTACACCGGCATGTCGACCAGCGGCGCGGTGACCCGGTCGCCGCGCACGTATCCGGGCGGCAGCTCGCGGGGGTCGCACGGGGTGCTGCCGCCGGGGTGCGCGCCGCGCGCGCCGGTCGCGGTCCGGGCCGCCGCCACGCCGTGCGTCAGCCGGACGCCGGTGCCGGGGCGGTCGGCGAGCCGGGTCAGGACCCGGTGGGTGCGCTCCCGCCAGCGGATCACCTGGTCGAGGGGTTCCAGCTCGTACGGTGCCCAGAGCGCGCCGGCCGAGGCGGACGTCGTCCCGAGCGGTGGCCGGTCCGCCCAGATCTCGGGACGCAGCCCCGCCTCGACCAGGACCAGGGCCGTGGTCAGCCCGGCGCAGCCGGCGCCGACGACCAGCACATCGATGGGCCCGGATGACATGGGATCAACGGTATCGTGCGCCGGTCAGCCGCTCCGCGAGGTCCAGTCGCGGCGGCGGAGCCCCTCGATGCCGTCGAGGAGCAGGTCGAGGGAGAACTCGAACTCGAACTGGTCGTCGCACCCGCTGCCGACCACGGACGCCTCGTCGTGCGCGACCCTCGTCGTGATCTCGGTGATGTACGGATACCGCCCGGCCATCTGACGTGCGGTCTCGTCGTCCGGGGGCGGGGCGGCCGGCTGCGGCGCGCCGAAGAGCTCCTGCGAGAAGCCGAGGATCCGGCTGCCCATGGCGTGCATGACGTGGTGGGTGAGGTCCACCGACAGGCCGCCGGTGCGGAACATGCCGATCATCGAGTCCATGTACGCCAGGACGACCGGCGTCGGCGCGGTGCGGGACTCGATGACCCGCGACGCCCACGGGTGGTGCAGCAGGACCCGGCGCGCGGACAGGATCCGCTGCCGGACCGCGATCCGCCAGTCGTCCGCCGCGGCCGGCGGGTCGATCTCGCCGACGAGGACGTCGAGCATCCCGTCGAGGAGCTCCTCCTTGTTGGCGACGTGCTTGTACAGCGCCATCGGCACCACGCCGAGGGTCTGTGCGAGCTTGCGCATGCTGAGCGCGTCGATCCCGGTCCCGTCGGCGAGCGTGACCGCCGCGCGCAGGACGCGGTCCCGGGTCAGCGGCTCCCTTCGCACCTGCTGAGACATTCCGGTCACGATATCGCCCCTTGACTGGTGTACGTCGTACACCCTACCGTCGAACGCGTGGGTGTACGCCGTACACCTGTCGCGTCCGTCGATGGAGGAGTTCGTGATGAAAGCGATCGTGCAGGACCGCTACGGCCCGTCCGACGTGCTGCGCCTCGGCGAGGTCGACCCGCCGGTGCCCGCCGCCGGCGAGCTGCTCGTCCGGGTCCACGCCGCGTCCGTGAACGCCCGCGACTGGCACGTCATGCGCGGCGACCCCTACGTGGCCCGCATGGCGTTCGGGCTCGGCGCGCCGAAGGTGCGGGTCCGCGGCACGGACTTCGCCGGCCGGGTCGAGGCGGTCGGCGACGGGGTGACCACGTTCGCCCCCGGCGACGAGGTCTACGGCGAGGTCGACGCGGCGTTCGCCGAGTACGTGCGGGTCCCGGCGGCCGGCGCGGTGGACCGCAAGCCGGCGAACCTGACGTTCGAGCAGGCCGCCGCGGTGCCCCTCGCGGGCAACACCGCCCTGATGGGCCTGCGCGACGCCGCCGGGGTCCGCGCCGGGCAGCGCGTGCTGATCAACGGCGCGTCCGGCGGCGTCGGGACGTTCGCCGTGCAGCTCGCGAAGGCGTCCGGAGCGGTGGTGACCGGCGTGTGCAGCACCCGCAACGTGGACCTGGTCCGGTCGCTGGGCGCCGACCACGTCGTGGACTACACCCGCGAGGACTTCACCCGCGGCGGTGGGTACGACGTCGTGTTCGACCTCGTCGGCAACCGCTCACTGGCCGACCTCCGGCGGGTGCTGACGCCGTCGGGGACCCTGGTGCTGTCCGGCGGCGGGGTGTCCGGCGGCGGGAGCCTCCTCGGCCCGGTCGGCCTCATCACCAGGGGCCGCCTGGTCGCGCGGTTCGTGCGGCAGCGGGTGCTGGTGCTGACCGCGGTGCCGGGCCGGGACAACCTCGCGGCGCTGCGCGAGCTGATCGAGTCCGGTGCGGTCACCCCGGTCATCGACCGCACCTTCCCGTTCGGCGAGGCGGCGGAGGCCGTCCGCTACCTGGAGATGGACCACGCCAGGGCGAAGGTCGTCATCACTGTGTGACGAGCCGGCGGGCGTCGGCCCCCAGGTCGGACCTCAGGTCGGCCTCAAGGTCGGCCTCCGCGAGCAGGCGGCGGGCTCCCGACACGTACTGCTCGCTGAGGGCGATGGTGTGCAGGGCGGCGGTGCGGCGTTCACCGGGCGCGACCCGCCGGGTGGCCGCGAGCTGGTCGCGGACCGCGAACAGCTGCGCCAGATGGGCGTCGAGCATTGCGAGCATGTCGTTGTGCATGGTTGCCTGACCCTCGACGTCGCGGGTGGTGGCCGCCGTGGCGCGGAGGCGACGGCGGCGCGACCGGTTACTTCTTCTTCTTGTTCTTCTTGTTCTTCTTGTCCTTCTTCGACTTCTTCGCCATTGGTGCCACCCCCGTTTCCTGCCCCGTACCTGCGGATCTGTTGATCATCCTAGGGCTGGGCCGGGGCCTGCCGGGTACATATCGTCCGATGTGCGGGTCAGGCGCTGCCGTAGGTGGCGTTCGGGCCGTAGTGCTCCAGGGTGTGCCCCGCGTCGTGGATCTTGTCGACGCGGTCCATGCGGTGGTCGCCGTCGGTGTCGCGGACCAGCTGGTCGAGCACGCCGTCGCCGTCCTTGTCGTACTGCACCAGCTCCGCGAACCCGTCGTGGTCGCTGTCGAGGCGGACCTCGTCGATCAGGCCGTCGCCGTCCCGGTCGTACTCCTTCTGGTCGATCGAACCGTCGCCGTCGACGTCGTGCCCGGCCATGTCGATGACGCCGTCGCCGTTGAGGTCGTACTGGTAGACGTCGACGACGCCGTCCCGGTCGACGTCCGCGGTGACCACGTCGACCCGGCCGTCGTGGTTGAGGTCCTGCTCCTCGACCAGGGGCCCGGTGAGCTGGTGGTAGGTGTTCGAGGCGCCGAGCGAGTCGGAGAGGTGGTTGGAGTCGGCGGTGTACGTGTCGGCGTCGGCGCCGCCGATGAAGTGGTCGTTCGCGCCGAAGTCGTAGTCGGTCATGCTGCTCCCTCTGCGGTGGAGCTCAACCGTAGGGCGGCATCGACGGTGGTCCAATCCCCAGAACGCGCCAGACCGTGCGGCTCGCCCTGCCCTGCGGCCGGGAGGGCACCGGTGCGCGGGACCTTCAGGGCGGTCCAGGCCGTTTCAGAGCAGGCTTCAGCGGGGGTTTCAGGGCAGGCTTCAGCGCGCGGTTCAGGGCAGGGTGAAGGTGAAGGTCGTGCCGGTCGGGTCGGCCGGGGCGGCGGTGATCGTGCCGTGGTGCGCGTCGATGATCGCCTTGGTGACGGCCAGGCCGAGGCCGGTGCCCTTGATGCCCTGGGCGAGCGCGGTGGAGGCGCGGAAGAAGCGGGTGAACAGCTGCTGGTACTGCTCGGCCGGGATCCCGATGCCGGTGTCGGTGACGCTGACCGTGGCCGCGCCGGCGGCGTCGCCCGTCGCGGTGACGGTGACCGTACCGCCGGCGGGGGTGTACTTGACGGCGTTGGACAGCAGGTTGTCCAGCACCTGCCGCAGCCGCGCCGGGTCGGCCCGCACGGTGAGGTTCGCGCCCGGCTCGAGGCGCAGCGCGACGTCCTTCGCGTCCGCGGCCGGCCGGTGGTCCTCGACGACCTCCCGCAGCGCGCTGGTCAGCGACAGCGGCCGCGGGTCGACGGCGAGGCTCGCGCTGCCCAGCCGGGCCAGATCCAGCAGGTCGTCGACGAGCTGCTGCATGTGGCTGCTGTGCCGGCGGATGACCTCGCCGGAGCGGCGCACCTCGTCGGTGTCGCCGGGTTCGTCGCCGATGAGCTCGGCGTACCCGAGGATGGTGCCGATCGGGTTGCGCAGCTCGTGCGAGACGAGCGCGACGAGGTCGTCCTTCATCCGGTCCAGTTCGCGCAGCCGCCGCACCTGCTCCCGCTGCTCGGCGAGGAGCTCCTCGCGGTGCTCGGCGAGCAGCCGGCGTTCCGTGACGTTGGTGCTCATCCCGTCCATGAACAGCCGCCCGTCCTCCCGCCGCGGGACGGCGCGGGTCCACACCCAGCGGGTGACGCCGTCGAAGCCGACGACCCGCACCTCCATCTCCGCGGGGCGGTCCGCGGCGATGGCGGCGTTGAAGCCGCGGAACTCGCCGCGGTCCTCCGGGTGGACCCGGTCGGCGAGGATCATGGCGAGGTCGGTGCCGGTGGGCATCGGCGCGCCGAAGACACCGCCGCCGTCGGGGCTGGCGTAGACGGAGCGGACCGACTGGTCGGGGAGCACCTCGACGGTCCACACGTAGTCGTTGACCCCCGCGATGACCCGGTCGAAGTCGCGGCGGGCGGCGGCGAGCGCGGTGCTGAGGTCGTCGGCGCGCAGCCGCTCGATGTGCCGGGCGATGTGCGCGCAGACGCCGTCGAGCATCGCCAGGACGTCCGGGTCGGGCGGCTCCAGGCGTTCGGTGGCGAAGACGAGCACGCCGAGGACGGTGCCGCCGCTGCGGACCGGCAGCCCGATCGCGGCGTGCAGCCCGGCCGCGAGCGCGACGTCCTTGCGCGGCGACGCGTAGGGCAGCCGCCCGATGTCGTCGATCCACTGCGGCCGGCCGGTGCTCCAGACCCGGCCGATCATGCCGTCGTCGCGGGTCGCGGGCGGCGCGTCGTCGACGAACGCCGGCCGGGCCCGGCCGGGGTTGACCCAGACGCCGAGCCGGTCGGCGACGCCGGCGTCGGGGTCGACGTGCCAGTACTCGCCGAGCGCCCAGTCGAGCGCGCCGGTGACCGCCCCGACGAGCGCCTCCGCCGCCTGCTCGGCCCCGCCCGCGGTGGTCAGCGCCTCGGCGACGGCGAGCTGCGCGCCGCGCAGCCGCTCGGCCCGGTGCGCGTCGGTGATGTCGTGCATGGCGACGACCGCGCCGAGCCGCGCGCCGCCGGGGGCGTCGATCGGCTGGCCGTTGCACAGGAACCGCCGCTGCGGCCCGCCGGGCTCGCCGACGACGATCTCCTCGCCGTGGATGTGCTCACCGGCGAACGCGCGGGCGAGCGGCACCTGGTCCGGGCGCAGCAGCCGCCGCCCGTCCGCGGCGAACAGCTGATAGGTGCCGGCCCAGTGCTGCCCGGTCGACGGGGTCACCGGGACACCCTGGTGCGCCTCGCGCAGGGCCCGGTTGACGGTGGCGAGCCGGCCATCGCTGTCGCACGCGACGACCGCGGTGTCGAGGCTGTCCAGCAGCGCCCGCTGGAAGACGCGCTCGGCCTCCAGCTGCCGCTGCGCCGCCCGCCGGGTGCTCAGATCGTGCACGAAGGCGTGGACGACCGGCCGGTCGCGCTCCACGTGCACCTGGGCGACGACCTCGATCGGGAACCTGCGGCCCGCCCGGTCGACCGCCGTCACCTCGCACGTCCCCGCGGTACCGCTGCCGACGGCCCCGCCGAGCCACGCGGCGAACGCCGCCCGGTCGGCCTCGGCGACGACACCCATCGGGCGGCCCAGGGTCTCCGCCGCGGACCGGCCGAACATCCGCTCCGCGGCGAGGTTCCACGCGTGGACGGTGCCGGCCGCGTCCAGCGACACGAACGCGTCCGCGGCGCTGTCCAGCACCGCCTGCGTCCGCGTCGAGGCGAGCATGAGCTCGCTGTTGGCCAGCCGCAGCGCCAGCTCGACCTCGGCGGCGCCGGCCAGGTCGGCGACCGTGTCGAGCTCGTCGGCGCTCCACTGCCGCGGCGTGTGATCGATCACGCAGAAGCACCCGAGCACCTGCCCGTCCGGGGCGCGCAGCGGATGCCCGGCGTAGGCGACCACGACCTCGTCCCGCCCGCCCGCCACGAACAGCGGCGCGTCGTCGTCGACCACGGTCCTGCAGTACGCCTGCGCGAGCGGCGACTCCCGGACACCTGTCCGCCCGGCGGCGCTGACGAACACCAGCCGGTCGGCGTCGAGGAGGGACACGAGCGCGGCCGGCGCGCCCACCGCGCGCCGGGCGAGCCGGGTCAGCCGGTCGAGGGACGGGACGCCGCCGGCCAGCAGCAGCCCGGTGTCGTGCAGCGTCTCCAGGCGCGCCGGATCACCGACGCGCCCCGCACCCGCCGATCGTGACCCACGACCCCGCACACCTCGTTATCGGCGGCTCCGTCCCCGACCTGAGCCTGATCGGGACGCGGCCGGGGGACGGCGCGGCCGGGGGTGGTGCGCGGCGGCGGGTGCCGCGGTGCGGTGGATAGGGTGGTCGCATGGTTGAGCGACCCCTGACGCTGATGGCGGTGCACGCGCACCCCGACGACGAGGCGACCGGCACCGGTGGAGTGCTGGCGAAGTACGCCGCGGAGGGCATCACGACCGTGCTCGTGACCTGCACCGACGGGCGCTGCGGCGACGGGCCCGGCGGGGTCAAGCCGGGGGAGCCCGGGCACGACCCGGACGCGGTGGCGGCGATGCGCACCGAGGAGCTGGAGGCGGCCTGCGCGGCGCTGAAGGTGTCGCACCTGGAGCTGCTCGGATATCCGGACTCCGGAATGATGGGCTGGTCGACGAACGACGTGGCCGGCTCGTTCTGGACCACGCCCGTGCCGGACGCCGCCGCCCGGCTCGCCGAGCTGATCCGGCAGTATGAGCCCGACGTCATCGTCACCTACGACGAGAACGGTTTCTACGGGCACCCCGACCACATCCAGGCGCACCGCATCACGATGGCCGCGGTGGAGCTGACCGGCAGCCCCGCCAAGGTGTACTGGACGACCGTGCCCCGCTCGGGCATGGAGGAGTTCGGCAGGACGCTGCGGGAGCTCGGCGTGGAGTTCGACGCCCCGGACCCGGCCTCCGACGCGGCGCCGCAGGGTCCGCCGCTCGGCCTGCCGGACGAGGAGATCACGACGTGGGTCGACACGAAGGCCTACGGGTCGCAGAAGTTCGACGCCCTCGCCGCGCACGCCAGTCAGGGCGAGAACATCTTCTTCCTGAAGATGGGCAAGGAGCGCTTCACGGAGCTGATGGGCGTGGAGACGTTCCTGCGCGTGCGTGACACGACGAACGCGCCGCTGCCGGAGGACGACCTGTTCGCCGGCCTGCGCTGAGGCGACCCGCTGGTGAATCACCCGTCCGGGTCGAGGCCCGCCGGAGCCAGATAAAGATAGCCGTTCATCAATAGCGTCGATATCATGGCTTCGGCGGCGAACGGCGTCGACGGGGCGATTCCATGTTCACTGCTCAAGATCGCATCGCCTGGCTGCTGCGCGTCAATCGAATGTGCTCCCGCTTGCCTCGGTTGAGGTCGGCGCGGCAATTCGCGAAAGAATTCGCACTGCCGGGTGCGCCGGAGCTGGCGCCGTCTCAGATATCGCGCTGGGAGTCCGGAGCCAGCCGTGTCAGCGTCGCGACTCTTCGACGGTACGAGGAGGTCCTGGGGCTGCCGGGTGCCTCGTTGCGCCATGTCCGCGACGCCTTGCTGCGCTGGTTCGATCCACGGCCAACACGGGCAGAGACGACCGGCGACGCTGATGTGCATCACGTTCTCGATCGGGTGTGCGGAAGCGGTCCGGTCGACGAGGCAACCTGGTTGACGTTCTGCGACGTGCTCCGGTCTCATCCGGGCTTGGTGCTGCATCCTCGCGATCTATGGGACGGCGTCGCATATCGGCTGCTGACGGAAATGGTTGCGGCCGAGGGCGGTGAGTGGATGGTCCGCCTGGAGGCCATCAGCCGTATGCTCGAGCACGAGGACGCCACGAATGCCGCTGCCGCCGTCTGCATCGACGTCGCCGTTGACCCCGGGATCCCGTCGTACGTCGAGCCGATCTCGCTGCTGGACGGCACACCTGACATGGTCGCGTCAACGTTTCTGGCCCGCCAGCTGGGCGAGCCGCTGAACATCCGGGCGCGACAGGCGGCATTGCAGGCGGTCATTCGAAAAGCGCGGGCCGGTCACTTCCGCGAACCCCGTACGGTTGGGCTTCTGGCCCGAGCCGCTCGTGAGCTGCTCGCCATGGACGATCACGACCTTCGGTCCATGCCGATGACCGTGGACTTCGTGCGACTGGCACCGCGTTGGGGTGTGCCGGTCACGCCGCGCTGGAGCCGTCGGATAGCCGAGGACCCGGTGGCCAGGTCCGTCTGGCGGGACGGTCTGACCCTGCCGGCCGCGCAGGCCGGGCCGCTGTGCAGGCGGCTGGCCCTGTCCGCGCAGTCTCGCCTGGAGGTGGAGCTGCCGGTCGGCGACGTCATGCTGACGCAGCTTCTCCAGGAGGTGCTGTTCGCCGCCGACTCGGACACCAGGCTCTATGCGACGCTGGCAGTCTCGGCGACGCCTTACCGGAGGCCGGTGGCCGAACTCCTCGCTGCTGAACTGAACAACGCGCTTCGCCTTCAGTTCGATCCGATGACAGCGACAACGATGCAGGCGATCACCATTCTCGGCGAAGCTGGTCATCGGAGCCTACTGATCGATCTTCTCGCCGACCCGAATCTCGGCCGCCCGATCCGACTTTCAGCCGCCAAGGCCGCTCCGCACTGCTCGGGTGACCAGAGCGCCGACAGATGGCGTCGAGCCTTCGACGTGCAGCGGTCCGTGTGGCTCCATGAATGCGCTGATGCCGAAGCTCAGGTAATGGATGCGATCACGGCCGCAATCGGTACTGCCGGCAACGTGAAGCTCCTGCAAGAGATGTCGGTCGACGCGCTCCTGCCGGGTTCCACCCGGATGGCCGCCGCGTGGTGGCTGGCGAATCAGCCCGACGGATGCGTGCCGGCGCCGTGAGGTGATACCGGCCGCAAGCCGAAAGCTGCACAGGGCCGGTGCCGCTGTTCAGCGCTGATGCAGGGCAAAACCTCGATGCAACACGGCTGACCAGCTGGCCTTTCCGCTGGAAACCTTGCATCCATGCAGCTCTCCAAGAGAGGATCATTGATGAGTATCCGTCGGCTCGTTTACGGACTCGCGGCAACGCTCGCCGCTGTGCCGCTGGCAGTCACCGTCGCCTCGCCTGCTCACGCCGTTCCGTCCGCCTGCAACTACGGTGCGACCGGCGCGCGGGGTTCCTTCGTCGTCTGCACTCAGGGCACGGGCGCATACCAGTCATGGACGCAGTGCGAACTCGCTGGGAGCTACTACACCCGCCTCGGGCCCTGGCAGTCGCCCGGCACCGGAGAGTGGTCCGAGTCGTCCTGTAGCTGGGGATCCAATCGGAGAAGCTACGGGTACTACCTGAGGTAGTCGCCGAGGAGGGGGCGCCGATCGGCGCCCCCTCCTCTTGCAGAAGATCATGTCTGAGCCGCAACCTCACCGGCCGAGACAACCTGAACAGTTCCTTTGGTGGCGGTGGAGCGGTCCCATGCCCGGCTACGATGCCCAGCGTGCCGGACAACCCCGAACCGCAGCAGCCGTGGTGGACGCGCCGACGGACGTGGGTGGTCGCGGCCGCCGGCGCGGTCGTCGCCGGCACCGCGACCGTCGCGCTGATCGCCCAGGCGTCCGGCGCGGCGTGCGCGGCGACGGCGTCCGGGCAGGCCACCTACTATGCGGCCGACGGCAGCGGCAACTGCTCGTTCGACCGGGTCGCCGACCCGCTCGTCGTGGCGCTGGGCAACGCGGAGTACGCCGGCGGGGCCGCGTGCGGCGGCTACCTGGACGTCAAGGGTCCCAAGGGCACGGTCCGGGTCAAGGTCACCGACCGCTGCCCCGAGTGCGCCGCCGGGCACCTGGATCTGAGCAGGCAGGCGTTCGCGAGGATCGGCGATCCCGTCGCCGGGATCATCAAGGTGACCTACAGCAAGGTGACCAGCCCGCCCGCACCCGGTCCGATGACCGTCCGGGTGAAGGAGGGTTCGTCGCGGTACTGGCTGGCGCTGCGCCTGGACAACACCGGCAACCCGCTGTCGGCGGTGGAGCTGCAGTCCGGTGCGGCGTGGAAGGCGCTGAGCCGCACCGACTACAACTACTGGATCGCGCAGAACGGCGCCGGCACCGGCCCCTTCACCGTCCGGGTGACCGACACCGAGGGGCGGCGCACCACGCTGAGCGGCGTGACGCTGACCGTCGGCACCGTGCAGCGCCCGGGCGCGACGGCGGCGGCGCCGAAGACCTCGGCGGCGAGCCGGTCCGCGATGCCCGGGTCGGCGTCGCCTTCGGCCGCCGTGCCGGAGGTTTCCGGTCTTCCGGCTACCGATGCCCCGGCGTCCGATGCTCCTGCTCTCGACCCCTCGGCCGGGTCCTTGGCGGGGCCGTCCACGAGGTGCGGCTGACCCTGGTCCGGGCCGTACACCGGCCGCATCCGGAAACGTCGGGGGTCAGGTCGGGACCCTCATTTCAAGGGCCACCGTGACAACGTCAATCATGAAGGTTAGGCTAGCCTAACTCTGCGCCGACTGGTGATGGAGTCAGGGCGGTCGAGCCGGTCTCGACGTGAGCGATGGGACTGCGATGCCACAGCCGCGCGAGGACGAAACTCCGGTCTTCGACCTGGTCGGGGTCGGCTTCGGTCCGTCGAACCTGGCGCTCGCCATCGCGGTGCACGAGCGCAACGCGGCAGGCCAGGACCCCGTGAGCGCCGTGTTCCTGGAGCGGCAGGCCGCCTTCGGCTGGCACCGCGGCATGCTCATCGAGGACGCGACGATGCAGGTGTCGTTCCTCAAGGACCTCGTCAC
>NZ_JBVJIJ010000053.1:0-52980 GCF_055586325.1 Dactylosporangium sp. NPDC051087
CGCCGCCACCAAGCCCGAGCCCGCCGCTCCCACTACGCACGACGACTCAGCGCCGAGCTTCAGCCATGATCCCGAACGGCGGCTGCCGTACTAGAAGCCGCGCAGCCGCAGCAGCTCTTCGTAGACGTCGGCGGGGTGCGCGTTGAGGTCGTACCGGCTGAGCAGGAACAAATGCTCGCCCGCGTCGATTTCGAGCAGCTCGCTGCGCATGCCGCCGCGGGAGCGGGCGTCGACCCGCATCCGCTCCACCTGCGCCCAGTCGAGCCGGCGGCGCCCCGCGTAGCCGCTGACGACGGTGATCCCGTCGAGGTCCGCGGCGAGCCGGACGGGCGCGACGACGTCACGCAACGCATAGACGCCGAGGATGGCCGCGGCGATCAGCGCGGCGGCGAGCGCCCGGCGGTCGCCGGCGGCGAAGAAGCCCGCGAGCAGCAGGCCGATCGCCGCACAGCCTTTCAGCGCCGTGAACCCCTTCGACACCCGCCACCGCAGGTCGGTGCCGGTCCCGGCCGGCTGCGGTGTCGAGGCGGAGAAGGCGCCGCTGCGGATGTCCATGCGACCAGCATGCGCTATTTCGTCTTCGTGATCGAGGTGGCGGTGACCGTACCGTCGGCGTTCTGGCCGACGATCGTCACGCTGGAGCCGGCGGTGAGGTCCTTCAGCGCGCCGGGCGTCGAGACGGTGGTCGTCCCGCTGGTCTTCACGATCAGCGTCTGGCCGTCGGCGGTCTCCACATAGACGGTCGTGCCGTCGACGAGCTTGACGGTGCCCGTGATCCCGCCGCCGCGGGTCCCGGTCTGCGCCCCGGTGCCGGCCTGGCCTCCGTTGTTGAACCCGCCGCGGCCCGCGAACTGGCTGGCCAGGGCGGCCGGGTTGGCGCCGCCGCCGGGCCCGCCGGTCGCGGCCGGCGCGGTCCCGTAGCTCTTCTGCACCTGCGCGCCGCCGACGAAGCCCGCGACCAGCAGCGCCAGCCCGGCCAGGACGAACGTGGCGCGGTTGGCCAGCCGGCGGGGCGCCGCCTTGGTGATCCGCTCGTTCAGGTCGTCGTCGAGCGGCTGCGCGAGAAGGTCGTCCGACTCGTCGAAGAGCACCGGTTCAAGGATCTCCGTGTCCGAATTGTCGACCTCGTCGATCGAGGTGGACGCGTTCGGCCGGCGAAAGGCGTGGCTCACAGGAATCTCCTCGTCGACTGCCGTGCGGGGTGGACCGGGTTGCGGTGCCCGCGGGGGGTCAGGCACCGCAACCCGGACCGGCCCGCGCGGGCGGGCCCGTCCAAAAAGTGCCTACTCATACCGCAGCGCTTCGATCGGGCGCAGGCCCGCCGCCCGGCTGGCCGGGTAGCTGCCGAAGAACAGCCCGATCGCGACCGAGAACCCGAGCGCCAGGAAGACCGAGCTGGGCACGATGACGGGCTGGATGCTGACGATGGTGAAGCGGCTGCCGATCACCGCGGCGGCGACGCCCAGCAGCCCGCCTATCAGGCTGAGCACGGTCGCCTCGACCAGGAACTGGGTCAGGATCGTGCGCTTCGGCGCGCCGAGCGCCTTGCGGATGCCGATCTCCCGGGTCCGCTCGGTGACGGTGACCATCATGATGTTGGTGATGCCGATCCCGCCGACCAGCAGGCTGATCCCGGCGACGGCGCCGAGCAGCAGGGTGAAGGTCTCCGCGGTGTTCGCCCGGGTCTCCAGCAGCTGCGAGGCGTTCTGGATGCGGTACGCGCTGGTGCTCGACCCGGTGATGTTGAGCTTGGCGTTGAGGATCGCGGTCACCTCGCTCTGCGCGTCGGTGACGTCCTCCGGCGAGGTGGCCTGGATCAGCAGCTGGTTCAGCGAGCCGTAGCCGGTCAGCGACTCCTGCACCGCGCTGACTGGCGCGATCGCGACGTCGTTCGGGTCGGTGAAGCCCGTGCCGCCCTTGTCGCCGAGCACCCCGACGACGGTGAAGAGCTTGCCGGCGACGGTGACCTGCTTCGACAGCGGGTCGACGGTGCCGAAGAGCTCCTCGGCGACGGTCTTGCCGATCACGACGACCTTGCGGGAGTCCTTGACGTCCTCGGCGGTGAAGAGCGCACCCTTGTCGACCTTGAAGTTCGAGGCCGCGACCCAGCCCGGGTACGTGCCGACGAACTGCGCGATCGTGTGGTCGGTGCCCTCGTAGGTGGCCGACTGGGAGCCGGTGACGACCGGCGAGACGCTGCGCACGTGCGGCGCCTCGGTCTTGTCCTCAAGGGCCGGCACGAGGTCCATGTTGAGGGCGGTGCTCGTCGTCGAGGCCGCGCCGCGGGCGCCGCCGCCACCGCCGGCGGTGACCGTCAGCGTGTTGGTGCCCAGCGCCTCGATCTGTTTCTGGACCGCCTGCGCGGAGCCGTTGCCGACCGCGACGAGCAGGATGACCGCGGCGACGCCGATGAGGATGCCCAGCACGGTGAGGCCGGAGCGGAGTTTGTTGGCGGTGATCGCCCGCAGGGCGAAGACGACGTTCATTTCAGCCGCTCATCCTGGACGATGTGTCCGTCGACGAGCCGGATCAGTCGCTTCGCCCGCTCGGCGACGTCCGGCTCATGGGTGATCAGCACGATCGTCCGTCCCGACGCGCTGAGCCGGTCGAAGACGGCCAGGACGTCGTTGGTGGACTGCGTGTCGAGGTTGCCGGTCGGCTCGTCGGCGAGGACGAGCGCCGGCGCGGTGACCAGCGCCCTGGCGACCGCGACCCGCTGCTGCTGGCCGCCGGAGAGCTGGTTGGGCTCGTGGTCGGCACGATCGGCGAGACCGACCATGGCGAGCGCGAGGTTGGCCCGGCGGCGGCGCTCGGCGCCCTTGACCCCCGCGTAGGCGAGCGGCAGCTCGACGTTGGCGAGCGCCGTCGTCCGCGCGATGAGGTTGAACGCCTGGAACACGAAGCCGATCCGCCGGTTGCGCACGAGCGCGAGCTGCCGGTCGTTGAGCCGGCTCACGTCGACGCCGTCGAGGAGGTACTTGCCGGTCGTCGGGATGTCGAGGCAGCCGAGGATGTTCATCAGCGTCGACTTGCCGGATCCCGACGAGCCCATGATCGCCACGTAGTCGCCGCGCTCGACGGTGAGCGACACCCCGCGCAGGGCCTGGACCTCGGTCTCGCCCTGCCCGTAGATCTTCTTGACCCTCTGCACGTCCAGTACCGGGTGCATGGCTGGCGCTCCCATCAGTTGCCCGGGCGGGCGCCGCCGCCACCGCCGGGGAAGCCGCCTCCGCCGCCGGGGAAGTTGCCACCGCCGCCGCCGGGGAACTGGTTGGTGGTGCCGGTCGTGGAGTTCGTCGTGGTCGTGGTGATCACGACCTGCTCGCCGGCGGTGAGGCCGGACTTGATCTCCACGAACGAGCCGCCGGTGATGCCGACCTCGACGGTCCTGGTCTCCACCTGACCGTTGACCTGCACCTCGACCGTGCGCTGGCCGCCGGCCGTGCGCAGGGCCGCGGTCGGGATGCGCACCGCGTTCTGCGCCTCGGCGATCGTCACGACCGCGGTGGTGCTCTGCCCGAGCCGCACCCCCTCGGGCAGCGTGTCCAGCCCGATGACCACCGCGTAGGAGTTGACGTTGTTGCTGGTCGTGGCGGTCGGCGAGATCGAGCTGACCTTGCCGGTCGCGCGGGTGCCGCTCAGCGCGCTCCAGCTGATCTCAGCGGTCTGCCCGGCCTTGAGCTTGGTCGCGTCGGCCTCGGCGAAGCTGGCGTTGATCTGCAGCTTGGTGAGGTCGGCGAGCTGGATGAAGCCCGAAGAGCCGCTGCTGCTGGATCCGGTCGCTCCGGTACCGCCGGACGACGACGACCCGGACGAGCCGGACGAGGATCCGACCGCGCCGTTGACGGCCGTGACGGTGCCGGCGATCGGGGCGGTCAGGACCGTGCCGTTGACCGTCGTCTGCGCCGAGGTGACGCTGGCCTGCGCGGTGGCGACCTGGGCCTCGGCGGACGCGATCGTGGCGTCGTCGGCGCTGTTGTTCTCCGCCCGCGTGAGCGCCGCCTTCGCCGCGGTCAGGTTGGCCTTGGCCGTGTTCAGCGACGCGTTCGCGGCCGTCGGGTCGATCTTGGCGAGGACCTGGCCCTTGGTGACCACGTCGCCGACCTTCACGTCGACCTCGGTGACGGTGCCCGAGGCGGCGAAGTTGGCGTTGGCGGTCGCGGAGCTGGCCACCGATCCGGACGCCGACACCGTCTGCGACACCGTGCCCTGCGTCGCCGCGACGACCCGGGTCCGGGTGCTGGTCTGCGAGGCCTGCGCCTCGGCCGGACCGGACACGATCTGGTAGGCCCAGAGCCCACCGCCGACCGCGGCGACCGCGAGCGCGGCGTTGATCAGGCCCACGGAGTTGAGCCGTGGCAGAGACGGCAGCGACAAACGCATGAGGGGAATCGTGGAGCGTGCCGCTCGGAGCGACCCTCAGCTTCCCTCGGAGTTACCTCGGAATCTGGTTTCCTCGGCTTCGTCGGAAAAGTCCTCGCTGAAATCGGGCTCGTCCAACGCCGGGAGCAGCACGCGGAAGCGCGCGCCCTCGCCGGGTGCCGTCCACAGCTCGACCCGCCCGCCGTGTGCCTGCACGATCGCCGCGACGATGGCCAGGCCGAGACCGGCGCCGCCGTGCCGGCGCGAGCGGGAGCCTTCCGCGCGGTACAGGCGCTCGAACACGCGGGCGGCGTCGTCCTGCTTCATGCCGGGCCCGGTGTCGCTGACCTCGATCGCGGCGAGCGGCCCTTCCAGCGGAGCCCCGATCGCGGCGGTCGGCGGCGGCCCGCCGGGGGTGGCCCGACCGACCCGCACGACCACCCGAGTGTCCTCGGGCGTGTGCTGCAGGGCGTTGCTGACCAGGTTGGCGACGACCTGCCGGATGCGTGCCTCGTCGCCCTCCACGGTCACCGGCTCGAAGGTCACCGACCGGTCGTCCAGCGCCGACAGTTGCACGAATCGCGTCGGTACCCGCACGTGGGCGTCCCTGACGGAGTCGGCGGCGACGGCGAGCAGGTCGACGGGGTGCAGCTGCAGCGCCCGCTCCTCGTCCATCCGGGCCAGGGTCAGCAGGTCGTTGACGAGCAGCCGCATCCTGCTCACCTCGGCCTCGATGCACTCCATCGCCTCGTCGAGCGCGGGTCCGGGCGGGGCACCGCCGCGCCGGTACAACTCGGCGAAACCCTGCACCGAGGTCAGCGGCGTCCTCAGCTCGTGCGCGGCGTCGGCGAGGAACTGGCGCAGCCTGCGCTCCGACTCGGCGCTGTCGTCGACGGCCTCCTCGATCCGGGTCAGCATCGTGTTGAGCGCGATGCCGAGCCGCCCCGACTCGGTGTGCGGGTCGGCGTCGACGATCCGGCTCGACAGGTTGCCGTCCGCGATCTCGACCGCCGTCTCCTCCATGCGGGTGAGTGGGCTCAGGCCGACCCGGACCAGCGACGCGGTCGCGAACCCGGCGAACCCGAGCACGATCAGGCTCACCAGCAGCGAATACTGCAGCATCCGGTCGCGGGTCTCCTGGATCTCGACCAGGGAGACCGCGTTCGCGCCGTAGCCGGTGCCCATCTGGGCGGGCAGCGGGAACACGATGACCCGCCAGTCCTCGCCGGTCGGGCTGGTGACCGTGAACGGCTTCGGGTCCTCGGACCGCTGCCGGATGTCGCCGAAGAGCGCCGGGTCCAGCACGACGGTCTGCGGCTCCTTGAGCTTGCCGGCGCTGTCGAAGCGGTAGATCTGATACAGCGGCCCGGGGAAGAACTCGCCGTTGAACCGGTCCCGGCGGGTGCCCGCGTACGGAGCGCTGGGATTGGGGCTGGGACTGACGCCGGGGCTGGCGCCCGCGTTCGGGTTCCGGCCGGCGAACGCGGGCGGGCGCGCCGAATGCTCCAGCTGGTCGTCGATGCGCTGCATCAGATACCAGTTGAGCAGCCCGACCCCGATCGCGTTCGCGGCGATGAGCGCGACCCCGGCCAGGGCCACCACGGAGACGACGATCCTGGTCCGGACCGTCCACTGCCGCCAGGGTCTCATTTTTGCGGTAGGCGCAGCGCGTAGCCGACCCCGCGGACCGTGTGGATCAGCGGCGGGTCCCACTTGTCGACCTTGCGGCGCAGGTAGTAGACGTACGACTCGACGATGCGCCCGTCGCCGCCGAAGTCGTAGTTCCAGACGCGGTCGAGAATCTGCGCCTTGCTGACCACCCGGCCGGCGTTCGTCAGCAGGTACCGCAGCAGGTTGAACTCGGTCGGGGACAGGTCGACCCGGTGGCCGCCGCGGCGCACCTCGTGGGCGTCCTCGTCCATCTCCAGGTCCGCGTAGCGCAGCACCCCGCCGTCGACGAGCTGCTGCTGATCGCCCAGGCTGCGCCGCAGGATCGCCCGGATCCGCAGCACGACCTCCTCCAGGCTGAACGGCTTCGCCACGTAGTCGTCGGCGCCGACCGTCAGGCCCGAGATCCGGTCCTCCACCGAGTCGCGGGCGGTCAGGAACAGCACCGGCACGGGCCGGTTGCCGCCGCGCAGCCGCTGCGCCACCTCGAAGCCGTCCAGGTCCGGCATCATCACGTCGAGCACGACCAGGTCGGGGGCGAAGTCCGCGGCGGCCGCGAGGGCCTCCCGCCCGCCCGTGGCGACCTTGACGTCGAAGCCCGTGAGCCGCAGCGTCGCCGACAGCAGGGCACGGATGCTCGCCTCGTCGTCCACGACGAGGACCTTCGGCAGCGGCAGGCCGCTCGGCGGTAGTGCGGTCATCGGCTCCATCGTCACTGGCCTGCTGTCAGGATTTCGTCGCCTTCGGCAAGTCCGCTCTTGATCTCGGTGTTGACGTCGCCGCGCAGACCCGTCTCGACGGCGCGCGCCTCGTCCCGCCCGTTGACCCTCACCACGACTTTGCCGTCGTGCACAGCGGTGGAGGGCACCGACAGCACGCCGTCCGCGGATGCGGTGACCACTGCGACAGTAGCGCTCTGGCCGTACAGCAGCGTGTCCGGCACCTTGTCGAAGGCGATCAGCGCCGCGTAGCGCACCAGCCGGTTGGACACGGTGCCCGCCGGGTCGATCTGGATGACCTTGCCCTCGTACTTGGCGCTCGCGTTGTCCGGCAGCGTGATCCGCGCGACCTGGTCGAGCTTCAGGTGCGCCACCTCCGCCTCGGTGAACTGCGCCTTGACCACGACGTCGCCGGTGCCGGCGAGCGTGATGACGCTCGAGCCGGCGTTGGAGCCGACCGTGCCGTTCACCGCGAGGATCTTCCCGGCCACCGGAGCGGTGATCACGGTGCCGGCGAGTTTGGCGTTGGCCTGGGTCAGGGTGAGCTTGGCGTTGTTCAGCCGCTGCTGCGCGGAGAGGAGGTTGTCGGAAGCGTTCTGCACGGAGTTGCCACCGCCGGCGCCCTGCTGCTGGCCGCCCCCGGGTGCCCGGCTCGCCGACGCGGACGCCGACGGGGTGCTGGTCGCGCTCGCCTGCGCGGTCTCGGCGCGGTCGAGGGCGTCCTCGGCGCTGTCGACGCTCTCCTGCGCGGCGTCCACCGACTCCTGCGCGGAGGTCGCGTCGATGCGGGCCAGGACCACGCCTGCGGCGACCTCGTCGCCGGGCTTGACGTTGAGCTCGGTCAGTGTGCCGCTGCTGGAGAACCCGAGCGTGCGGCTCTGCTGTGCCTGCACGGTCCCCGACGCCGAGACCGTCGTCGAGACCGGTCCTCGGGTCACCTTCGTCGTGCTCGCCTTCGCCGGCGCGGCCTGCTCGCCGCCCGTCAACATGACACCCACGACAACCGCGACCGCGAGCACGGCGGCCCCTCCGGCCAGCCACCAGACCTTCATGCCTGCAAGTGGACCGGTCCCGGCTCCCCGTCAGCTCGACCGGACCTCAAAGTTGGCTGGGAAGGCGTTATTACCGAATTTTGAGGTCCAGCCCACGGGGCGTCGAGGTTCGGGTCGTTGCATGGCGCGAGTGATGAACAAGCGGATCGGTGGCGCCGCCCTCGCGTTCGCCGCGGTGGCGGTCTTCGCCACAGCCTGCGGATCGTCGGACGCCGCGGCGCCGGCGACGGTCGCCTCTGGCGGCACCGACTATGCGTCGTGCCTGCGCGAAAACGGCGTCAACCTGCCGCAGATGAACGGCTCGGGCCGCCCCACCGCCCGGCCGTCCGGCAACCCCTCCGGTCGCCCGACCGCGTTCCCGTCGGGGCAGCCGCGCCCGTCCGGCAGCGGTGGCTTCCGCGGTGGCGGTGGCGGCTTCTTCGGTACGGCGGCGCCCGACGGCGTCGACCAGCAGACCTGGGAGAAGGCGCAGAAGGCGTGCGCGTCACTGCGCCCGACCGCGTTCCCCGACGGCGGTCCCGGCGGCGGCAACGGCAACGGCGGGGGTGGCGGCCGCGACGCCGCGTACCGCAACTGCCTGACCGAGCACGGCGTCACCGTCAGCGGCCCGGTGGACCAGCTCGACACCGCCGACGCGAAGGTCGCCGCCGCCGTGACCGCCTGCGCGCCCCTCAAGCCCAGCCCTCGCCCGTCCACCTCGTAACACCGGACAGGGTGTGCGCCGGTCTTGCGGTCGTGGTGGTGGCAAAAGGGACACTGTGGGAGCGTCCCGGCACTACGCCCGCAAGATCGGCGCCAAATCGGATCGCCGACGCGTGTCGCTGAGCGCGAACCCTCGTTGCCTTCGGTATGGAGACGCTGGACACCTTCTCGTGCACCTTCCTGCCGGCCACGGCACTGGCGAAGCTGTCCCCCGCAACCATCCGCCGCCACGTGCAGGTGCTGCGCGGCTGCGCGGGCGACCGCGATTCGGTCGCCGTCGTCGCCCGCTGCACGTCCCGCGCCACCCGCCGCAGCGTGCTGATGCTGACCCGCAACCGGCTCGTGATCACCACCGAGTCGCCGCTGCTGCGCCGGGTGTCGCTGCACCTCAACGCCGACCTGCACCAGCTCGCCGACGTCACGTGGACCCCGGAGCCCGGCCGCGCCGGCATCCAGCTCGGCGTGACCGCCATCGACGGCGTCCGCGAGAACGTGTGGGTCCGGCTGCCGGACAAGGTCGAGATGTGGCGCCTCGACGAGGCCCTCAAGCAGGCCTTCCGCACCCCGTTCGGGGTGGTCGCGGCGGCTTCGAGCCAGCGGGTCCCGGCGCTGGCCCGAGCGGTGCTGCGCTTCGCCTAGCGAAGGAATCGGTCCACCCCCTGCCGCCTGCGCTGGCGTGCCACGACCGAGGGTGAACCGATCGATATTCTTGTATCCGATAGATCGCAGATCCAAACATCACCCGAACACCGCGGAGCCCGTGACAGCGGCAGAATGGGGCGGTGGATCAGGGCAAGGGGCTGGTGCTGGTCGTCGAGGACGAGCGGCCGATCGCCGACCTGCTGCGCATGTATCTGGCGCGCGAAGGCTTCGGGGTGCACGTCGAGCACGACGGCACCGCCGGGCTGGCCGCGGCGCGGAAGCTGCGGCCGGTCGCGTGCGTGCTCGACATCGCGTTGCCCGGCCTCGACGGCACCGAGATCTGCCGGCGGCTGCGGGAGGCCGGCGACTGGACGCCAGTGCTGTTCCTGACCGCGCGGGACGACGAGGTCGACCGGATCCTGGGGCTGGAGCTCGGCGGCGACGACTACGTGACCAAGCCCTTCAGCCCGCGGGAGCTGGTGTCACGGGTCAAGGCGGTGCTGCGCCGCACGCAGGGGCCGCCGGACGTCGAGCAGGTCCGCACCGTCGGGCCGGTGACCCTCGACCCGGCCCGCCGGGAGTGCCGGGTGGACGGCGAGCTCGTGGTGCTGACGTCGACGGAGTTCGCGCTGCTGGCACACCTGATGAACCGGCCCGGCCGGGTGTTCACCAGGGAGGAGCTGCTCGGCTCGGTGTGGGGATACGCCGCGCACTCGGGGACGCGGACGGTGGACGTGCACGTGGCGCAGGTGCGCGGCAAGCTCGGCGACGCGGCGAACGTGCTCAGGACGGTGCGGGGTGTCGGGTACACCGCGGGTGCTTAAGTCCATCGTCGGGCGCAGCGCGCTGGTGACCTGCGCGGTCGCCATCATCTCGGTGCTGGTCACCGCGCTCGTCGGGGCGCCGCTGGCCATCAAGGAGGCGAACACGTCGGCGCGGACCCGGCTCGCCGACGAGGCGACGCTGACCGCGGAGCTGCTGCGCCCCCGGTTCAACACCGCCAAGAGCGCCGACGAGCAGGTGATCGTCAAGCGGCTACGGGCCCGCGGGATCGAGGTCTACCTGATCCGGGCCGGTCAGCCGGACCGGGAGGGGCTACCCGAAGGGGTGGTCAAGACGGTCGGGGCCGGCCGCCAGGTGCCGGTCCGCCGGGCGATGGTCGACAAGAAGGTCCAGCTGCTGGTGGGCCGGCCGATCGGCAACGCCGGCAACGGGGTCGTGCTGACCGAGGAGCCGCCGTCGGGGACGCTGGCCCGGCTGTGGGGGCAGTTGTGGATCGCCCTGCTGGCCGGGCTGGCGGCTGGACTGCTGGCCGGCGTGCTGCTGGCACGGAGGATCGCGCGTCCCATCCGTACCGTGGCGGCGGCGGCGAACCGGCTCAGCGCCGGAGACCGGACCGTCACCCTCGACGCCCGCGGCCCGACCGAGGTCGCGGACCTGGCGCACGCGGTCAACGCGCTGACGGCGGCCCTGGCCACGAGCGAGGGGCGGGAGCGGGAGTTCCTGCTGTCGGTGTCGCACGAGCTGCGGACCCCGCTGACGACGATCCGTGGCTACGCGGAGGCGCTCTCGGACGGCGTGGTCGGTCCTGACGGGGCGCAGCGGGCCGGGCAGACGGTGCTCGACGAGGCGGAGCGGCTGGACCGGTTGATCGCGGACCTGCTGGTGCTGGCCCGGCTGGAGGCCGCGGACCTGCCGATCGAGGTGGTCGACGTGGACCTGACCCAGCTGGTGGCGACGACGGCCGAGGCGTGGGGCGGGCGGCTCGCGGCGGCCGGGTTGCCGCTGCGCACGGAGCTGCCGCCGATGCCGGTGCCGACGCGCACCGATCCGGGCCGGATCCGGCAGATCGTCGACGGGCTGCTGGAGAACGCGCTGCGGGTCGTGCCGTCGGGGGCGCCGGTCGTGCTGGCGCTGGTGTGGCGGGCCGGCGCGGCCTCGATCGAGATCCGGGACGGCGGGCCGGGCTTCACCGACGACGACCTGGCGGTGGCGTTCGAGCGTGGGGCGCTGTCGCGGCGGTACCAGGGCGAGCGGAAGGTCGGCAGCGGGCTGGGACTGGCGCTCGCGGCGCGGATGTCGCGGCGGCTCGGCGGCGGCATCGAGGCCGGTCACGCCCCCGAGGGCGGAGCGCGCTTCACGGTGACGATCCCGCTGTGACGCACGGTTTGGGCCGGGTGATCGGAGGTAGAGCACCCGTCAGCCCAGTTCGAGGAGGTTCCCCCGATGCGACGCTCACGGATAGGCCTGCTGGTCAGCGCCGTGATCCTGCTGGTCATCGGCTCCCTGCCGGGGGTCGCTCTGGCGGATCCCACGCCGTCGGAGCAGACCAGCCAGCACGACATGCTCTCAAGTGTGCTGCACGGTGAAGGCATCGTGCAGACGAAGAAAGGCCCGGTCCGGGTCGCCATGCAGAAGGGCACGGCGACGGCCGCCACGGACACGTCGCTGACGATCAAGTCGGCGGACGGCTACACGAAGACGTGGACCCTGGACAAGAACGTCAAGGTGTTCGACAAGCGCGAGAGCCTGCAGCCCGAGGCCTTGCAGGCGGGCACCGAAGTGGTGGTCGGCGGCCCGATCACGATGAACGGCGCGACGGCGGGTGCGACGGCGACGCCCAACACGACCTACACGGCGCAGGTCGTGCTGGTGCAGTCCATGCCCAGCGCTCCGGCTGGCTCGCCGGCCGGTACTCCAGCCGGCTCGCCGTCTTAGACCCGCAACTCCGCGATACAGCACTTCACGCTGCCACCGCCCTTCTTGAGTTCGGTCAGTTCCACCGGGACCGGCACGTAGCCGGCCTGGCGCAGCTTTGCCGCGAGGGCGGTGGCTTCGCTGTTGAGGACCACGTGGCGGCCGTCGGAGACGAGGTTGAGCCCGAAGGACAGCGCGTCCTCCTCGTCGGCGACGACCGCGTCCGGGAAGAGCTGCGCGAGCACCCGCTGCGACGCGGCGGAGAACGCGCCCGGGTAGTAGACGATCGTGCGGTCGTCCAGCGACGCCAGCGCCACGTCCAGGTGGTAGAAGCGGGGGTCGACCAGGCGCAGCGAGATCACCGGCCGGCCGAGCGCCTCCTGCGCCTCTGAGTGCGCGCTCGCCTCGGTCCGGAAGCCGTGCCCGGCGAGGATCACGCCGCCGCCGAGGGCGTCGGGCAGGTAGGCGAAGTCGCCCTCGCCCTCGTTGGTCTCCGCGGGCGCGACGAACTTCCAGCCGTGGTTGTCGTAGAACCGCCGGTGCGCGACCGCCTCGGCGATGCGCTGCGGGTATTTGAACCGCGCGCCGTAGACGACGCCGTCGACGCTGAACGCGCCGTTGGCCGCGTAGACCATGTCCGGCAGGCCGATCTCCGGTGGCAGCACGTGCACCTGGTGGCCGAGCCGGACGAGGGTCTCGCGCAGGCCCTCCCACTGCTTCAGGGCGAGCTCGGTGTCGACCGGCGTGGACACGTCCATCCACGGGTTGATCGCGTATTCCACCACGAAGTGCTCAGGTGGTGACATCAGGTAGGTGCGCTCTCGCGGCAGCCGCTCGACGTGGGTCACGAGATCAAACGGTAGATTTGCTGGGTTGTACAAAACAGCTAAAAAACTTGCTTTCGAGGAGGGAAACGTTGCGCCTCGACCCGATCGACCAGCAGATCATTGCGTTGCTCCAAGAAGACGCCCGCTCATCGTATGCCGACATCGGATCCCAGGTGGCGCTGTCCGCACCGGCCGTCAAGCGACGCGTCGACCGCCTTCGATCGACGGGAGTGATCCGGGGCTATACGGCGCTCGTCGACCCCGACGCGCTGGGCTGGACGACCGAGGCGTTCGTCGAGCTGTTCTGCACCGGGCGCACCTCGCCGCAGCAGCTGCGGGACGCCGCGAAGCGGCACTCGGCGGTCGTCGGCGCCTACACGATCTCCGGTGAGGCCGACGCCCTCGTGCACCTGCGGGCCGTCGACATGGCGGGCCTCGAGGAGGCGCTCGAGCGGCTGCGCGCCGAGCCCTTCGTGACGTCGACCCGCAGCATGATCGTCCTGTCCAGGCTGGTCGAGCGGCTCGCGCCGAAAGTCGTCACCGGGCCGGGAACCGGATCGACACCCGCCACGTCCTAGCACGCATGAGACGCTCGGTCGCCGCGTTGAGTGCGTTGTGTTTCGTTGTCGCCGGTTGTACTGGTGGCGGATCACCTCGGCCCGCGTCGTCGCCGGCGGTGCCCGGGCCGGCGCCGGCATTCAAGCTGGTCGCCTTCGACTCGTGCGAGGAGCTGCTGCAGTCGCTGCGGGGCGCCGCGGCGGCCGCGGTCGGGCCGTGGGGCTTCGCCGCCATGGGCGGCATGTGGCGCGGCGGCGCGGTCGCGGACAGCCGCGCGGGGATGCAGGGCGACACCAGCATGCTCAACAAGGGCGCGGCGCCGGCGGCCGGGCAGGAGTATTCGGGCACCAACAACCATGAGGCCGGGGTCGACGAGCCCGATCTCGTGAAGACCGACGGCAAGCGGATCGTGACGCTCGCGCACGGGTCTCTCAAGGTCGTCGACGTGGCGACCCGCGCCGTCTCGGGGTCGCTCGAGCTCGGCAGCGCCGACGACGCCAACGGCAAGCGCGCCGTCAACGTCACCGAGCTGCTGCTGGCCGGCGACCGCGCCCTCGTGCTGGGCTACGACTACAAGTCCGACTTCGACGGGAAGCCAGGCGTCGCGGGCGCGCAGATGACGCTCGTCGACCTCGCGGGCGCGCCGAAGGTGGTCGGCCGCTTCACGATCGAGGGCGGCCTGCTCGACGCCCGGCAGGTCGGCGGCACCGCCCGGGTCGTCGTGGCGTCCCGTCCGCAGGTGGCCTTCCCCGACGCGTCGAAGTTCGACAGCGACGAGGCGCGGATCGCGGCGAACCGGTCGGCGGTCAACGCCGCGCCCGTCGACGCATGGCTGCCGCGGTGGACCGCGACGGATGCCGCCGGCAAGCGCACCGAGGGTCGCGTCGACTGCGGCGCGGTGAGCCGGCCCGCCACCTACTCGGCGACGTCGATGCTCACGGTGCTGACGTTCGACCTGGCCGGGGCGGCGCTCGGCGGTGGCGACCCGGTGTCGGTCGTGGCCGACGGCGACACGGTGTATGCCAACGGGCCCAGCCTGTACATCGCCAACGACCAGCGCTGGCGGGTCATGTCGGTCAGAAAGACCGCGTCCCCTCCCGCTCCCGTGACGCAGGTCTTCAGATTCGACATCAGCGGCGCGGGAAAGCCGCGCTTCGTGGCGTCGGGTGAGGTGCCGGGCTGGCTGCTCAACCAGTATTCGATGTCCGAGTGGGACGGTCATCTGCGCATCGCGACCACCAACTCGCTGGACAACACGACATCGTCGGCGGTCTACGTGCTCCGGCTGAACGGTGGCCGGCTGACCCAGGTCGGGAAGGTCGACGGCCTCGGGAAGGGTGAGCGGATCTACTCGGTGCGCTTCATCGGCACGGCCGGTTACGTGGTCACGTTCCGGCAGACCGACCCGCTGTACACGCTCGACCTGCGCGATCCTTCGGCACCGAAGGTCGTCGGGGAGCTGAAGATTCCGGGGTATTCCGCGTATCTCCACCCGGCCGGCGACGGGCGGCTGCTGGGTCTGGGGCAGGACGCCAACGCGCAGGGCCGCGTGCAGGGGCTGCAGGTGTCGTTGTTCGACGTGCGGGACCCGGCGCATCCTTCGCGGGTGGCCCAGCACCAGCGCAAGGGCGGCAGCTCGGAGGCCGAATACGATCCCCACGCGTTTCTGTTCTGGCAGCCGCTTGGGCTGCTCGCGGTGCCGGTCTGGACCGACCGGCAGCCGAGCGTGCTGGTGCTGAAGGTGGGCGACACGGCGATCACCGAGGCGGGTGCGATCACCCACCCCGGTCGCTACACGATGATCCGTCGTTCGCTGATCGTCGGCGGCACCCTCTGGACCCTGTCTGACCAGGGCCTGAAGGCGACCGACGCGGCAACCCTGGCCGAACAGGCCTGGATCGCGCTATAGGACGATTTTTCGGTTCTATACCTTTACTTGCTCGGCTTACTTGGTCGGCGAGGCGACGACGTGCTGCACGAACGCACGCCACGCGGCCGCCTCGACGAAGATCTCGGGGCTGTTCGCGTCCTTCGAGTCGCGGATGCCGACGGCCCTGGGGTCGAGCAGCACCTCGACGCAGCCACTGGCCCCGCTACGCGTGCTCTTCCGCCACACAGTGCTCATGATCGTTCGTTGTCCCTTCGCGGAAATGCCCGGGCTACTCGTATTCGCGAATGGCCCGCTGAATGTATTCGAGTGTTTCGGCGTGACTCAGTGCCACCGTCCGCAACGATTCGAACGCCATCAGGTAGCGCCGGACCTCCTCCGGCCGGGTGCGGAACACCCCACCGGTCATACCGTCGCAATAGACGATCGACTGCTCCGTCGCGCCGGCGAACTCGAGAATGGTGAACACACCGTCGATCCCGCGGTGCGCACCAGCCTCGAACGGCACCATCTGCAGCGTCACCGTCGGTCTGTCGGCGATCTCCAGCAGCCTCATGAGCTGCCGTTTCATGACGCTGGTGCCGCCGACGGGCCGTTTGAGGACGGCCTCGTCGAGCACTGCCCAGATCCTCGGCGGCGGATCCCGGGTCAGGACCGCCTGCCGTGCCATCCGGACGCTGACCCGCTGATTCACCACATCGGGCCGCTCCCCGGCGGACACCGAATTGATGATCGCCCCGGCGTATTCCACGGTCTGCAACAAACCGTTGAGAATGACCGCGTCATAAATGAAGACGTCGGACGCCTCGGATTCGAACCCGATATACGTCTCATAGGCGCCGAGCAATGCCTCACCATACGCTTCCCACCACGCCCGCTGGCGGGACTGGGCGGCGAGAGCGGTGAGCCGGCTTCGATCGGCATCAGAGGTCTTGTAGAGGTCGAACAGCTTCGCCAGGTCCGGGTTGCGGACGCTGCTGTTGGCGGTCTCGATCCGGCTGACCTTGGATTCGGACCACTTGAGCTCGCCGGCAACCTCGGCGGCCGTCTTCCGGGCAGCCTCCCGCAACCGTCGCAGCTCTGCCCCGAGCTGGCGACGGAGCAGAGTCGGGCTCGGCTTCGACGACATCGTGCACACCGTACCGCATCGACGCACAAATACTGAGAACTTTCGGCACGGAGTTGCACTTGCATCTCCGAGCCACTTGATGCGCAATAGAGACAGAAGCTTACCGGTGAGACTGCATGATCCGCCTCACCCGGCGACGGCGACGCTAGAGCTTCTCCTGGACGGCGGCCGTCACCGTGGCCGGTTGCCGCCTCCTTTTTCGTCGCGTCAGCGTCCGCGATCCGGACGCCGACACAGCAGCAAGGAGCGCATCCCATGAGTTCCTACGCACCTCAGCGGCCTGTCATCCACTTCAACCAGCACGGGATCCTGGTGACCGACCGGATCTTCGCCACCGGCAGCAACCGCTACGAGATCGCTGAACTGACGCGTCCGACGCACGGCACCAGCGCCCTGCACCCTGGGGTCCGGGCCTGCATCGCGGTCGGGATCGCCAACGCCGTAGTCCTCGGCGTGGCGGCGACGACCGGCTCGGTCCCTGTCATCCTGGTCGCCCTGTCGGCGTTGCTGATCACCTGGATCGTGGGACTCGTCTACGCGCGCCGCTGGCCCCGGCAGCACATGCTGCTCGCCGACTACCGCGGCACGCAGGTCACCCTGCTGCGCACCCGGGACGTCGACCTCTTCGGCCGGGTGTCCCGGGCCCTGCGCCGCTCGTGTGGTCTCTAGCGTCCTGCCGGCTCAGAGATACATCCCCGTGCGCTCGCCCTCGACCTGCTTGGGGGCGTCATTCTCACCGAAGAAGCGCTTCCCGCCGAACTCGCCCTGCAGGCGGTCGTCGAGCTCGTCCGCGAGCCCGGTCATCACCTGCACGGCGAGCATCAGGTGGGTCGCCTGGAAGTCCCGGCCGAACACGGGCACCGACGCCCACACCGTGTCGTTGGTGCAATACAGGCGGCCGATCGGCATCCGGTTGGTGAGCTCGGACAGCTTCACGTAGAGCCGCTCGGTGGGCTCGATCTCGGTCAGGATCGGCGAGAACACGTCCACGAGCGGCGGGTTGTCCCGCACCCGGACGAACACCATCGCCGACCCGGACCGGATGCCGATGTCCCCGTCGGGGTCGATCGTCAGCTCTTCCGGCGTCGTCTTCATCAGCCGGGCGACGACCGTGATCACCTTGTCGTGCAGCGGCAGGTCGTCCTGCTCGTCGCCGGCCTGGGTGTGCTTGGCCCGCACCACGGCCACCGGCCCGTCACCGTCGGTCTCGACGATCGACGCGAGCGACCGCGCCACCCCGAGCGACGGCAGCGCCGCCACCAGGCCCTGCGCGTCGTGGGCGAGATAGGTGAGGAACGCGGGATGCGGCGTGCCATAGATGTCGCGCAAGGTCCGCATGATGAGCCGGCTGAGCTGCACGGCGTCGCTCTTCGGCACCCGGATCCCGAACGCCTCACCCGAACCGGGCACCACCCCCGGTGGCGACCACCCCAGCGCCACCGTCTGCGCGATCACGGTCCGGCCCAACCGGTAGGCCGTGGGCAGATCGGCGTTGCCGACCGCGGTCGCGGCGAGCATGTCGCCGTCCTCGCCGGTCACCTGCACCGAATAGATGGCGTCCCCGGTGCCCGACGCCGTCGGGTCGAGGGTCAGATCGAGCGTGGTGCCCGGGGCGAGCTGCCGCAGCGCGTCGACCAGGTGGCGCGCGAAGTCGCGCCAGGCCTCGGCAACCTTCTCCTTGAGGTCCCCGCCGATCGGGTCCTCGTCGTCGAACAGCGCTGCCTCGTAGTCCTGATCATCCGCCATGACCGCCTCCAATCCCCCCGGGCTCACCCTATCCAGACGATGCACTCCTTGTGCCCTCTGGGCCCTTCAGGCGATTTTCGTCAGCGCCGCCAGTCGCGCCCGCGTTTCGTGCAGGTCGGCGCCCCGCCCGACGGCAACGCCGAGCAGGAACGCCGTCACGGGCGCTCCCGGCCTGGCGACGTTGTGCGCCACGTCCCGCGCGAGGTCGAGGATCGCGTCCTGCTCCCCTGCCTCCAGCGGCTCCAACCCGAGCTCCGCACAGGCGCGCACCACCCAGGCCCTGAGGTCCCGCACCGCCGTGTCCCCGCTCATGCGCTTGCTCCTTCTGCCCGGCGCAGGTCTTCGTCGGTGTCGCAGTCGTAGTACGGCGCCGGCCCCTGCCTGTCCCACCCGACCTCGACCACGGTCAGCCTCTCGAACACCGCTCGCATCGACTTCCCTTCGGCCTTTCCGAGCCGCTCGACCGCGCCCCGCAACGCTCCGGCGCGCCACACCCCGCACAGCAGCTGCCGCTTCCCCCGCCCGTCGACGAACACCGCCCCGTCCACGTCATCTCTTGTCGCGGCGATGAGCACCTTCACGGCTGCGGGGGTCAGGTGCGGCAGATCCGCCGCGAACACGCCGACCAGCTCCGGACCTTCGTGTGGAACCAGCGCGAGCCCAACCGCGGTGGCGGCCGCCGGCCCTGCCCCTGCCGGGCTCTCCCTGACAGTGCGCACCCCTTCGGGCAGCCCGTCCCTGGGCGGCCCGACCACGATCCGCAGCCCCGCCCCGGCGACCGCCGCGAGCACCGTGTCGAGCATCGCCACCCCGCCGACGAGCAGCGCCGGCTTGTCCCTGCCCCCGACCCGCGTGCCGCCACCCCCGGCGAGGATCACGGCCGCGAGTTCAGGCCATGCGGTGGCTGCACCCATGTCCAGAACGTACCGTCGACCAGGCAACGACCGGAACCACTCCCCGCTCCCCGGAGGCTCACCCATGGGACGCGTCACGCAACGGCGCACGATCGCCCGGGTCACCCTCAACCCGACGACTCAAGGTGCGCCCTTCAGCCAGAGCGCGGACCGGGACGAAGCCTGCACGGAGGACCGGAGCACGGACCGGCGTACGAGCCAGGTGACAAGCCTTCCTCCTGGTGTCACGATCGTGCGGGCCGCCGAGCACCGCCCTGCACAGACCGCCGGCAACGGCAACGGGCACACCGCAGAACACGACCGCGAGCACCAAGAAGGCGCTGCCGACGGCAACGAGCACACCGCCGGCCAAGCCGAGCACGTCGTCAACGAGCACACTGCTGGCCGGGCCGGGCCCGAGGGCGCGAAGGACTCCGCAGGCCAAGGCAGCAGCCACCGCGAGGACCACCCGCCACACCACGCCCAGGACCACGCGGCGCACCCCGGCGAAACCCAGCGCGAAGCGGACCCCGCACGCCACGCTCACGACCGCCGGGCAGGCACACGCGAAGCGCAGCGCGACCACCCTGCCGCGGCGCAGGCCGGCGTCGTGGTCAAGGTCGGGCCGGACACGCTGGTGGCGGAGGAGCCGCTCGAGATCAGGGTCGGGACGGGCGGCACGCCCAGGCCACCGCTGGCGGTCACCATGCGCACGCCCGGAGACGACCTCGACCTGGCCATCGGCTTCCTCATGACCGAGGGCGTCATCCGGGTGATCGACGACGTCCGGACGGCGCAGCTGTGTGCCGGGGATCAGGAACCCAACACGTACAACGTCGTGGACGTGGTCCTCGCCGCCGGGGTGCCGGCACCGGAGGTCGATCCGGCCAGGAACTTCTACACCACCTCCTCGTGTGGCGTGTGCGGGAAAGCGAGCATCGACGCGGTGCGCACCCGGTCCCGGTTCGACGTGACCGCGGACCCGGTCACGGTCGAGCCGACCGTGCTGGCCGCGCTGCCGGACACGCTGCGGGAGGGGCAGCGAGCCTTCAGGACGACGGGTGGCCTGCACGCGGCCGGACTCTTCGACGCGAACGGGACGCTGGTCTGCCTCCGGGAAGACGTGGGGCGGCACAACGCGGTGGACAAGGTCGTCGGGTGGGCGGCGCGGCAGGGAAGGCTCCCGCTCGCCGGCCACGTGCTGATGGTGAGCGGCCGGGCCAGCTTCGAGCTGGCCCAGAAGGCGTGGATGGCCGGCATCCCGGTGCTCGCGGCGGTGTCGGCGCCGAGCACGCTCGCCGTGGATCTCGCCACGGAGGCCGGGCTGACGCTCATCGGCTTCCTGCGTGGGCAGACCTTCAACGTTTACTGCGGCGCACAACGCGTCGCCGGGCTGGAGCAGGCCGCCGGTCCCGTCGCACGATCGGCGGGAGCGACTGCGGCGACAGGCCCCGGTCCAGGATCTCGGCCATGAGCTTGGCGGCGCGATAGCCGGGGTCGGCGTCGAAGGCCCGGTCCAGCGCGATGCGGGAGCGGACTCCGTTGCCGGAGCGCCAGGCCGCATAGGCGACGAGCATCGCGGCGGGCGCGGCGAAGGCGGGCACGCAGCGGCGCAGCACGTCGGTCCACAGCCGCTCGTGGACCTCGAGGGCGGTGTCGAGGTCCCGGTCGATGCGCATCCACGCCTCGTCGCGCAGCGCCAGGTTGTGGATGAGGAGGGTGACCCAGGCGACCTCGTCGTCGGTGAGGCGGTCGCCGGCCCGCGTGCGTCGGAGCGCCGCGTCGAGGGCGGCCTCGCCGTCTGCCGGTGCGCCGGCGGAGCGGGCGAGGCGGGCCTGGGCGTGCCGGGTCGCGCGCTCGGCCGTGTCCAGGGCCGGGCCGGTCGGGGCGGCGAGACTGTCGACGAGGGTGGCGCGGTCGGGCAGCGCGACCATGCCGATCAGTGTGGCGGTCGCCGCGACCGCCGACGCGGACACGTCATAGGGCTGGCCCTCCGCCGGGCAGCAGTGCGGCGACTCGCAGATGAACGACCGATAGCGCCCTTCGTGCGCCCAGAGCATCTCGCGCACGACGATGCCGCGCCGGCGCATCGCCAAGGTGGTCGCATAGATGACGGCCTCGACGCGCTCGGGCGGCCCATAGCCGACGAGGACGACGTGGTCGACGTGCTGGCGCCCGAACATGGCGCCATAGCTCTCGGCGCGGGTCTCGATGTCGTCTTCGGGGTCGGGCAGGTCGTCGCGCATGTGGAAGCACAGCCGCCTGTCGCGCACGCCGAGGGCGACGAGACTGTCGGCCGGATGGAACCCGAAGAGGTAAGGCGTGCCGGCGAGGATGTCGGCGGGCGTGCGCAGCCGCAGCCGGGGCTGCGCGAGGGTGGAGGACACGGTCGTCATGCACCCGAGCCTGGCGGTCGCCGCCACGTGCTGGAACTAGCGGTTTTCGGCTGTGGACAACGTCCGATTCGATCCACAGCCACCAAGAACCAGTTGACAGACCTAATACCGGAAGCGCTGGTCCTGCAGGTCGATCCCGTCCCGCCAGTCCTGCCCGTCCGGGTGCAGGTCGATGGCGAGCGTGACCCTGGCCAGGGCGTCGTATCCCGCCGCGTGCAGGCACCGGATGGCGTCGAGGTTGCGGGCCGCCGGCGAGATGCTCAGCTGCCCGAGGCCCCGCCGCCGCGCCTGGTCGGCGACGTGCGACAGCAGCGCCCGCCCGATGCCTTCCCCGCGCCGGGCCGCCGCCACGACCAGCGGCTCGACCTGCCCGCCGCGGCCGTCGAGGATGAGGCCGACCATGCCGACCACCCCGACCCCGAGGACCTCGGCGACCCACATCCCGGACAGGTCCAGCCGGGTGAGGTACTCCTCGAACGCGGCACCCGGCTCACCGCCCACCGGCGGGGTGGCCGGGTAGAGGTGGTGGTGTTCCTCGGTCAGTTCGGCCCACAGCTGGCGGCACTCTCGATGGTCCGTCGGTCGGTACGCCCGGATCGTCGGCTGCAGCGTCGCGACACTGCCACCCACGCCTTGATCTGCGCGAACAGTCACCATGCATCCATGCTTACTCCGGTGCGTGCCTCCGCGACACCCACATCGCGGTATTGCACCCCGGCCGACTGTCCCCTGACCGTTTCACGCCTTTTGTAGCATCACGCGGATCGCGACCAGAAGGTTATGGATCAGGCCGGTTAGCGATAACATCGAATCGGCTCGCAGCTACGACGAAGGGACCGCCGGTCGGGGCGGTCCCTTCGCTGTTTGCTCAGCCTGGTGGTGAGGCGGACCTACGGCAGGCGGAATTCACCGTCGGTGTCGACCGCGGCGATGAAGGTCTCCCATTCGGCGCGGGTGAAGCGCACCGACCCCGCGTCCGGGGCGTTGGAGTTGCGGACCTCGACGACGCCGTCGACGAACCGCGCTTCGACACACTGTCCGTTGTTACCGCTTCGGGTGGGCTTGTGCCACCCCTCGTTCAGCGCAGCCATCTGCGCACTCCTTCGTTGTCAGGCCGACTCAGCTATCGCGGACTCGATCAACCTGACCGACTCGAATGGGCTGAGCGCGGCGGCTCGCAGGCTTTCGAACACGTCGTGATACCGCTGGACATCCCCGGCTTCCTGGTAGATGTCCCCTGCCATGGCTTCGGCATACACGACACTTGGTGCACCTTGGAACTTGAGGATCGCGAAAGATCCAGCCATGCCGGCATAGGCCCCACCGCTGAACGGAAGGATCTGGACCGTCACGTTCCTCGCCCGGCCCATGTCGGCCAGGTGCTTGAGCTGCGACCGCATGACGTCAGGCCCGCCGATGAGGCGCCTGATGACGCTCTCGTCGAGGACCGCGATGAACTGCAATGGATTTCCGGCCCGGGTGAGCAGCTCCTGCCGCTCACGACGGGCGCTGACGTGCGCCTGGACGGCGTCCTCCGACTCGCCCGAGGGAGACGCGGCGGCGAGCAGCGCCCGGGTGTACTCCTCGGTCTGCAGCATGCCCGGCACGACCAGCGCCTCGTAGTCCCGCATCTCGATCGCGTTGGACTCGAGTCCGATATACCGGGAGTAATGGCTCGGCAGGTCACCAAAGCGGGCGAACCACCCCCGCGTCTTGCCTTCCTTCGCGAGCGCGATCAATGTCTCCGTGAGATCGCGATCATCAACGTCGTAAATCTTGAGCAACTGCTCGAGGGTGCTGCGGCGGATGCCGACCTTCCCGCCTTCCATGCGGCTGATCGTGCTGGGCGAGCAGTCAAGCTGCAGGCCGACGTCCTCGGTGGTGAGCTTCGCCTGCTCACGCAGCCGCCGGAGCTGTTTGCCCAACTGGAAGCGGGGGAACGTGGGGCTTTGCGCGTGCGACACCACTCACCTCCATTACTCAAGACGAGTGTGTCCGTTACCGGGTTGTCGCGCAAGCATGTCCGTCAGTGAGCGATTGGGTTGCTCTACTCAACTTTGACGGAACGTATTGCCGGGGGAAACCTGCACATGCATTCTGAGGCGGTCAGAGATGGTTCCTCTGCCGGAGGGAGATCCGTCGTGATCGAAGACGACGTGATCCTGCTCGAGGGCGCTCCGCGGCTGTTCGGAATTGTCGCCGATCCCTTCGACGACGACCATCCTCAAGTCGTCGCCTGGGGTCATGAGCTGCCGGACCAGGCCGTGCTCACGTGGCGCCTGGGCAATGGGAAGTCCGAGATCGCCGTCTTCCAGTCCGCGGAGGCCGCGCTCGCGACCGCTCAGCAGCTCTACCCTGCCCGGATCCTATGGACCGCACCAGCGGCGCAGGGGTTCTGATGGCCGTCATCTACGACCACGCCGTGACCGACGCACGCCGCCTCGTGGCACGGCACCAGCCGCTGCGGGTCCAGCAGGTCACCCGCTGCTCGGCCGGCTGCGCGCACTGGCCCTGCAAGCCCTTCTCGACCGCCTGGGCAGTGGTGACCCGCAACTCCAACACCCGCGCCAGCCGCTGACCAGCACGCGCAAAGCGCCGCTGCCCAGCAGGCACAAAATCACCCAGCGCTAGACGCAGTCCGCCGGATCCGCCTGATCGGCCGACCCCGTTCGGGGCAGTTGACGACGGTGCAGCTTCACCGCTTCCTTCTTGCCCTTGAGCTTGCCGTCCCAGCCCGGCCACGCCTTGTTCTGGATCGGATCCCGAGCGGGCGGCGGAGGCGTAGTGGCCGGCGGCGTCTCCTCCTCGGGCACTGGCGGCGGTGGAGCCGGTGCCGTCACGACCGGCACCGTGCCGGGCTTCTTGCCACCGGTACCGACGGAGAATCCACCACGGGAACCACCCGGGGCACGCACGCTCGCGCGCGGCTTCGAGGCGGTCACCGGGGGCAGCGGCGCGGTCGGCTCCGCCGCGAGCGACGGCAGGTCCGTGCTGTGCAGCCCACTGCTGGGCGTCGGCGCGAGCACGAGCGGGCCGGGGCGTGGCTCGGCGACGATCGGCGGGCGGACGGACGGCGCGATGTCCAGCGAGGCGCTGCCGGCGGCGACCACGATGAGGGTCGGCACCGAGGTCAGGGCCACGAGCAGGGCGGAGATGAGCAGCGGGCGCCGGTTCGGCGAGAGTATGCGGTGCGTGCGGACGTCGGATTCCAACTCGGTGCGCTCCAGTGTGCGGGGGAAGGCAGTACGAAGCTCATAAGGACAACTGCCGCACGCCGGGCGAGGATCTGCCCGGTCTGGAGGGATTTTTCGACCTTCAACCCCTAGTGAAGCCGGACTCCATGGTGTCGATCGACACGGCTTCTGCGATGCTGGACACACACCGGCAACGGGGCTGAATCGTCCGCATACCCTGCGACTGAGCCTCAGGGCCGGCTCCCGGGCGTGATCCAGTCACACCCACCGCGACGCGCCGGCCTCAACAGGGCAGCCGCGTAGCAGCCACCCCCGCTGCGCGGCACGGTCACCCCCGCTGCCGACGCGAGAGACGACAGGGAGAAACGGATGGCGAAGGGCGAAGCAAAGGCCCGAACGTCAGGAACACGGGCCGCGCCTGAACCCGCGTTCGTGCAGCTGCTCACCCCTGAGGGAGACCGGGTCGAACACCCCGACTACACGGTCGACTTCACCGATGAGGAATACCGCTCGCTCTACCACGACCTGGTCGTGGTCCGGAAGCTCGACGCCGAGGCGACCGCCCTGCAGCGCCAGGGTGAGCTGGGCATCTGGGCGAGCCTGCTGGGTCAGGAGGCCGCGCAGGTCGGCTCGGGCCGGGCGCTGCGCAAGCAGGACATGGCGTTCCCGACCTACCGCGAGCACGGTGTGCTGTATACCCGCGGCGTCGACCCGATCGCTCCGCTGACGCTGTTCCGCGGCGTCGACCAGGGCGCCTGGGACCCGAACGAGTTCAACTTCGGCATGTACACGATCGTCATCGGCGCGCAGACCCTGCACGCGACCGGATACGCGATGGGCATCACCAAGGACGGCAAGGTCGGCTCCGACGACGGCGAGGCCGTCATCGCGTACTTCGGCGACGGGGCGACCAGCCAGGGCGACGTCAACGAGGCGTTCATCTGGGCCTCGGTCTTCAACGCCCCGATGGTGTTCTTCTGCCAGAACAACCAGTACGCGATCTCCGAGCCGCTCGAGCGGCAGACGCGCGTCCCCCTGTATCACCGGGCCAGCGGCTTCGGCTTCCCCGGCCTGCGGGTCGACGGCAACGACGTCCTCGCCTGCTACGCGGTCACCCGCAAGGCGCTCGACGACGCCCGGCACGGCCAGGGCCCGTCGCTGATCGAGGCGTACACGTACCGGATGGGCGCGCACACGACGTCGGACGATCCGACCCGTTACCGCATCGCCAGCGAGGTCGAGGCGTGGCAGGCGAAGGACCCGATCACCCGGCTGCGGGCCTTCCTGGCCAAGCAGGGCATCGCGGGCGACGACTTCTTCGCCGCGGTCGACGAGGAGGCCCGGGTCGCCGCGGCCGACCTGCGCGAGCGCGTCCTCAACATGCCCGACCCGGATCCGCGGACACTGTTCGACCACGTCTACCCGCACGGCTCGCCGGAGCTCGACCAGCAGCGGGAGCAGTTCGACAAGTACCTGTCGTCGTTCGAGGGGAGTGGGCACTGATGGCCGAGACCCTGACGATCGGTAAGGCGCTCAACACCGGCCTGCGCCGGGCGATGGAGCGCGATCCGAAGGTCCTCATCATGGGCGAGGACGTCGGCAAGCTCGGCGGCGTCTTCCGCATCACCGACGGCCTGCAGAAGGACTTCGGCGACGAGCGCGTCATCGACACGCCGCTGGCGGAGTCGGGCATCATCGGCACCGCCGTAGGCCTCGCGATCCGTGGCTACCGGCCGGTGTGCGAGATCCAGTTCGACGGGTTCGTCTACCCGGCCTATGACCAGATCGTGTCGCAGGTCGCGAAGATGCACTACCGCTCCCAGGGCAAGGTCAGCCTGCCCATCGTCATCCGGATCCCGTTCGGTGGCGGTATCGGCGCGGTCGAGCACCACTCCGAGTCGCCCGAGGCCTACTTCGCGCACACGGCCGGCCTCAAGGTCGTCTCCTGCTCCAACCCCGACGACGCGTACTGGATGATCCAGCAGTCGATCGAGTCCGACGACCCGATCATCTTCATGGAGCCCAAGCGTCGCTACTGGGAGAAGGGCCCGGTCAACGTCGACACGGCGAGCGCACCGCTGCACGTCTCGCGGGTCGTGCGTCCCGGCACCGACGCCACCCTGCTCGCCTACGGCCCGATGGTCCGCACCGCTTTGGACGCCGCGACCGCCGCCGCCGAGGACGGGCGCCAGCTCGAGGTCATCGACCTGCGCACGCTCTCGCCGCTGGACATGCGCCCGGTGTACGAGTCGGTGCGGCGCACCGGCCGCGCGATCGTCGTGCACGAGGCGCCCGGCAATCTGGGCCTCGGGTCGGAGATCTCGGCCCGGATCACCGAGGAGTGCTTCTACTCCCTCGAGGCCCCGGTCCTGCGCGTCACCGGCTTCGACACGCCCTACCCGGCGGCCCGCGTCGAGGAGGAGTATCTGCCCGACCTCGACCGGGTGCTCGACGCCGTCGACCGCTCGTTCGGGTTCTAGGGGGACGCGCAGTGACACGGGTCAAAGAGTTCAACCTTCCCGATCTTGGCGAAGGCCTCACCGAGGGCGAAATCCTGAAGTGGCTGGTCAACGTCGGCGACACGATCGAGCTCAACCAGCCGATCGTCGAGGTCGAGACCGCCAAGGCCGCGGTCGAGATCCCCGCCAAGTGGGCCGGCCAGGTCGCCAAGATCTTCCACCCCGAGGGCACGACCGTCGAGGTCGGCGCCCCGATCATCGCGATCGACACCGACCCCGGTGGCGCGCCGGTCGAGCCGGCCCCGGCGCCCTCCGCGGCGTCGCTGGCGGCCGTCGAGATCGCCGGTGACCAGCCGGTCGAGCCCGGGATGATCGGCGGTCCCGCGCCTGGCGGCCGCACCGCGGTGCTCGTGGGCTATGGCCCGAAGACCGGTGCCGCGAAGCGCCGTCCTCGAGCCGCCGCAGCAGGTGTACAGCCTGCGCCCGCCGCCCCGCACGTAGCGTCGCCGACGGTCGAGGCGGAGCGTGTGGCCCCGACGCAGGATCCGGTGGCTACGGTCGAGTCCGAGCCGGTGGGCCGGACCGCGGGCCCGGTGCTCGCCAAGCCGCCCGTTCGCAAGCTGGCGAGGGACCTGGGGATCGACCTGGCCGGCATCTCCGGCACGGGCCCGAACGGTTCGATCACGCGGGACGACGTCATGTCCGTCTCGTCCGCTCCGGCCGCGCCCGCTCAGGCCGTCACGGCGGCCCCCCGGGTCGGTCGCGAGGAGCGAATCCCCGTCAAGGGCGTGCGGAAGCTGACCGCCGAGAACATGGTGGCCAGCGCGTTCACCGCGCCGCACGTCACCGAGTTCCTGACGGTCGACGTCACCCGGTCGATGAAGGCCCTCGAGCGGCTGAAGGCCAAGCGCGACTGGCGCGACGTCCGGGTGTCGCCGCTGCTCATGGTCGCCAAGGCGGCCCTGGTCGCGCTCAAGCGCCACCCGATGGTCAACTCGTCGTGGCAGGGCCCTTCGTCCGGCGGACCCGCCGAGATCGTGGTCAAGCACTACGTCAACCTCGGCATCGCCGCGGCGACGGAGCGTGGCCTGATCGTGCCCAACGTCAAGGACGCTGACGCGCTCACCACACGGGAGCTCGCCGACGCGCTCAACGCCCTGGTCGGCACCGCCCGCGAGGGCAAGACGTCCCCGGCGGCGATGAGCGGCGGCACGTTCACGATCACGAGCGTCGGCGTGTTCGGTATCGACACCGGCACCCCGATCCTGCCCCCGGGCGAGTCGGCGATCCTGGTGTTCGGCGCCATCCGCGACACCCCCTGGGTCCACAAGGGCAAGATCAAGATCCGGCAGGTGACGACGCTCGGCCTGTCGTTCGACCACCGGATCATCGACGGCGAGCTGGGCTCGAAGTTCCTGCGCGACGTCGGCGCCTTCCTCGAAGACCCCGAGGGATCGCTCCTGGCCTGGAGCTGAGCAGTCCAATTCACGGCAGGTGGCCCGGCGCTGAGCGCCGGGCCACTGTCATATGGCCGACGAACTGGGCATTTACGCAGCCAGTGTGCCTACGAATCGTCGGTACGTGCGCCGCATCACCTGCTATTCGCTGGCTAAGGATCTTCCGCCGGGCGTGTAATGGATGCAAGCCAAGTTCCGTCCTTACATCCCGAGGAGCCAGCCGTGAGCACCTTCATGGAGCGTTACCGCGCCCGCCGCAGCGCCGCCCGCCGTCTCGAAGCGATCGAGCGCGCCATCGCCAAGAACCCGTCCAGCGCCCTGCGCGACGAACTCCACGCCATGCTCAGCAGAAGTTGAGCCTGTTGCGCCGCACTCCTGCCGCCCCGGTCCGACCCTCCCCGGACCGGGGCGGCTTCTGTTTGTTCACCTATCCTGGGAGCGCCGCTCGTGCGAACCTGGGCCCTCCGCTCTGCCATGTACGGTTCGGGTCGACTACGGTCGCAAGGGTCTGACCCACAGGAGGCACGATGACGTCCGACCAGCCCCACCCGTCCGAAGCGGACGAGAGTGCGGCGAGCGCGCCGAGCTCACCCCCGCCCGGCACGCCACCGGCGGCCGGCACCGTGCGAGCCACCGCGTCGGTCCCGATGCCGTCCAGGCCTCCCGTCCAGCCGACCTCCCCGGCCGCGCCTCCAGTGCCGGCCACGTATGGATCTCCCGCCGCACCTTCGGGTGACACCGCCGAAGACGATGAGCAGCCGGCCCGGCCCGGTCCGTTCCCGCCGGCCGGTCCGTTCGCGCCGCCGGTCAGCCCGCTGCCTGCCCGCGTGCCGCCGCCCGTGCCGCCGGGGCCGGCGGGCAGCTTCCCCGGTTTCACGCCTGCTTCGCAGTCCTCTGACACTCCGCCGCCGCCGGCCGATGTTCAGGCTCCGGGCGCACCGGCTGGAACCGCGCTGAGCAGCCCGGCCTCCGGCCCGTCGTTCGGCCCCTCGGCCACCGCCGCCCCTACTGCTCCTGCCGCCCCTACTGCTCCTGCCGCTGCTTCCGGTCCGGTTTCCGGCGATGCTTCCGGTCCGGTTTCCGGCGATGCTTCCGGTCCGGTTTCCGGTGCTGCTTCCGGTCCGGCTTTCGGTGGTGCTTCCGGTCCGGTTTCCGGTGGTGCTTCCGGTCCGGCTTTTGGTGGTGCTTCCGGCGGTGCGCAGGTGCCTGCGGCCGGTTCCGCCCAGGTGGCCGGCGGCCCGTCCGGCGGCTACGCCCAGGTCCCCGGCCACCCGGTCGCCGGCGGCCCCGCGTCAGGCGGGCCGGCGGGCTCCGCCCAGGTGCCCGGCGCGCAGCAAGGCAACGCCCCCGTCTCCGCCGCCCCGGTCTCCGGCAGCGCCCGGACCTACGGCACCGCCCAGGTCTCCGGCAGCGCTCAGGTCCCGGGCGCCATCCAGCCGCCGACGTCCGGCACGCCGCAGTCCCCGGGCCAGCCGTCGTCGTACGGCACCGCCCAGGTCCCCGGCGCCGCCACCCCGCCGACCTCCGCACCGCCCGCCGCCTACGGCTCGCCGACTTCCGCACCGCCTGCGACTTACGGTGCTCCGTCGTCGGCGCCGCCCGCGACTTACGGTGCTCCGTCGTCCGCTCCGCCCGCGACCTATGGCGCTCCGTCGTCCGCTCCGCCCGCGACGTACGGTGCTCCGTCGTCGGCGCCGCCGGCCACGTACGGCACGCCGACCCCTGCCGCCGCGGCCGCGTATGGCGCGCCGCCCGTCGCAGCCCCGCCGACGTCCGCCCCGCCTGCCACGTATGGCAATCAGGCCGGCACGCCGACCTCCGCACCGCCCGCCGCCTACGGCTCGCCGACCTCCGCACCGCCCGCGACGTACGGTGCTCCGTCGTCGGCACCGCCGGCCACGTATGGTTCGCCGACCTCCGCGCCGCCCGCGTCCTACGGCGCCGGTGACGAGTCCGCCGGAGCGGTGCCCGCGCCGCCGAACCTCGGCAAGATCCCGCCGGCGGCGTACGCTGCCCGGGCCCAGGTTTCGGTCCCGCCCGCGGGCACGCCTCCGACGTCGGCACCGCCAGCGACCGGCATCTACCAGGCCGCCCCTCCCCCGGCGACCGGCGTTTACCAGGCCTCGGTGCCGACCGCGCCGGCCGGACCGCACTACAGCGACCTCGTCACCATGCCCGGTGACCCACCGCCGCCGCAGGCAGCGCAGCCGGTGGGCGGGGATCCGGCAGTACCGACGCCGCCGCCGGCAACGAAGAGCAAGCGAGGACTCGTGCTCGGCCTCGTCGTGGTCGTGGTCGTGTTCCTGCTCGCGGTCGCCGGCACCGGAATCGTGGTGGCGCTGAACAACGCCGACAGCACCAGTTTCGCGGTCAACTCGTGCGTCAAGCAGGACGGCGACTCGGCGAAGAAGGCCAGCTGCTCGGACAAGGACGCGTTCACCATCGTGCAGAAGGTGGAGAAGCCGGAGAGCTGCTCGGACGCCAGCCAGCCGTACGTCGTGCTGCAGCACAAGGGGCAGAAGGACGAGGTCCTCTGCCTACGCCCCGCATCCGCGAAGTAGACAGATCGTGACGCGAGCGCCCTGGTCCAGCATCGGACCGGGGTGTTCGGGCAAACTTGGAGCATGACCGACCCGGCGCAGTCGCCACTGCTCAAGGCCCGCGTCCGCGCTCCCGAACTGCGGGGCCGCGGATGGCTCAACACAGACGGACTCACCCTGTCCGATCTGCGGGGAAAAATCGTCGTGCTCGATTTCTGGACCTTCTGCTGCATCAACTGCCTGCACGTGCTGGATGAGCTGCGCCCTCTCGAGGAGCGCTTCGCCGACGTGCTGGTGACCATCGGCGTGCACTCACCGAAGTTCGAGCACGAGAAGGACGCGGCAGCGCTCGCGGCGGCCGTCGAGAGATACGGGGTCGACCACCCCGTGCTGGACGACCCCGAGATGGACATGTGGCAGCAGTATGCGTCGAAGGCCTGGCCCACACTGACCGTCATCGACCCCGAGGGTTACGTCGTGGCGACGATGGCCGGCGAAGGTCACGCCGAGGGGCTGGCCCGGCTGGTCGAGGAGCTCGTCCGCGTCCACGACGCGCGGGGCACCCTGCGCCGGGGCTCGGCACCGCACGCCGCGCCCAGCACGGAGCAGACGGTGCTGCGGTTCCCCGGCAAGGCGCTGGCACTCGCCGACGGGCACTTCCTGGTTTCCGACTCGACGCACCAGTCCCTCGTGGAGCTCGACGCCGACAACGAGACCCTGGTCCGCCGGATCGGCACGGGTCAGCGGGGCCGCAAGGACGGCACGGAGCCCGAGTTCTCCGAGCCGAGCGGGTTGTGCCTGCTGCCCCCGCACGTGGCCGACATCGCGGGCTATGACGTCGTCATCGCCGACACCGTCAATCACCTGCTGCGCGGACTGAAGCTGGCCACGGGCGAGGTCACCACCGTCGCCGGCAGCGGCCGCCAGTGGCGCGGCAGCGTCGACTTCGACGCCCACGACTCCCTCGCCGTCGACCTGTCGTCACCGTGGGACGTGGCGTGGTTCGACGACAAGGTCGTGATCGCGATGGCGGGCATCCACCAGCTGTGGTGGTTCAACCCCGTGCAGCGCACCGCCGGCGTCTATGCGGGCACCACCGTCGAGGCGCTCCGCGACGGCCCCCTGCACGAGGTGTGGATGGCACAGCCGTCCGGCCTGTCCCCGTCCCCCGACGGCACGAAGCTGTGGATCGCCGACAGCGAGTCCAGCGCCGTGCGGTATGTCGAAGGCGGCCAGATGCACACGGTCACCGGTCAGGGCCTGTTCGACTTCGGGCACGTCGACGGCCCCGCCGCACAGGCGCTGCTGCAGCACCCGCTCGGCGTGCTCGCCCTCGCCGACGGCAGCGTGCTGGTCGCAGACACATACAACGGCGCCATCCGCAGCATCGCCGGCGACACCGTCACCACGGTCGCCGAGGGCCTGAAGGAGCCGAGCGATCTGGTGCTGAGCGCGACCGGCGACATCGTGGTCGTCGAGTCGGGCGCCCACCGCCTCGTCCGCCTCGCCCCGGGCACCCTGACCGCGGCGGGCATCGACGTCGCCGGCGTCCGCCACCGCACCGAACGCCCCTCGACCATGCTCGCCCCCGGCGAGGTCGAGCTCGACCTGATCTTCGAGCCGGCCCCGGGCCAGAAGCTCGACGAGTCGTTCGGCCCGTCGACCCGCCTGGAGGTGTCAGCCTCACCACCGGAGCTGCTCCTGGAAGGCGCCGGCGTGACCCAGTCCTTGCGCCGCCGCCTGGTCCTCTCCCCTGACGTCGCCGAGGGGGTCCTGCAGGTCGTCGCCCAGGCCGCAACGTGCGACATCGACGCGGAGTTCCCCGCCTGCCACCTCACCCGCCAGGACTGGGGCGTCCCGATCCGCGTGACAAAGGACGGCGCCGAGCGCCTCCCCTTGGTCCTGCGAGGCCTGGACGCCTGACGCCCTCTGACCCCCAGCACTCCGCATCCGACTTCCCCACCACACCCAGCCCTGAGGGTGCCCAGCAGCATGCCGCCGCTCACCATGATCCGGAAGACTTTGTGCAGCCCTGAGCACACAAGGTCTTCCGGATCACCACCGCACCGCTAAGCCGGCAGTCCGCATCTCGCCCACGCCGCCGCGCATCCCGCGCCGCACATCTCCCGCTCGACGCCGTGCATCTCGCGCCGCACATCTCGCGCACGGCGCTGCGCAGGTCGCGCACGGCGTCCGCATCTCACACCGTGAATCTCCCACGCGACGCCCCCCGCACCTCGCCGCACATCTCGCGCACGGCACTGCGCAGGTCGCGCACGGCGCCCGCATCTCACACCGCGAATCTCCCACGCGACGCCCCGCACCTCCCGCCGCACATCTCGCGTGTGCCGCTGCGCATGTCGCGCACAGCGCTGCGCAGGTCACGCACAGCGCCCCGGCATCTCGCGCACAGCTCCCCGGCATCTCGCGCGGCGCCCGCCGATACTGCTCGGCCCGCCTGCCACCACCGCCATCGCGCCTGAGGCTGAGCGGCCCAAACAAACTCATGATCCGGAAGACTTTGTGCAGTCCAGGGTGCACAAGGTCTTCCGGATCACGGCTACGCCGGCAAGGAGGCGGCCCGCGCCGAGCAGCTCATCTGCCCGCACGTAGCCAGCCGCGCTCCGCATCTCACGCGCGGCGCCCGCCGATACTGCTCGGCCCGCCTGCCACCACCGCCATCGCGTTGACACTGCGCGGCCCGAACAAACCCATGATCCGGAAGACTTTGCGCAGTCCAAGGTGCACAAGGTCTTCCGGATCACTGCCGCAACTGCAAGGCAGCGGCGCGCATGTCGCACGCGGCGCTGGGCGTCTCGCACACGACGTCCCACGCCTCGCGCAGCTCCCACCGATGCTGCCCGGTCCGCCTGCGACCACCGCCGTCGCCCTGAGGCTGCGCGGCCTGAACCGCTCATGATCCGGAAGACTTTGTGCAGCCCTGAGTGCACAAGGTCTTCCGGATCACGGCTGCGCTGGTAAGGCGGCGGCCTGCGCTGAGCAGCTCATGTGCCTGTTCGGAGCCGGCGGCGGTCCGCATCTCACGCGCGGCCCGGTCGGAGCCGCCTTCTTCGCGGGGTTGCCCGCGGTGCTGGCACGCCCCGGCTCGCGCGCCCGGCGATGGTGCCTGGTCCGCCTGCCGCCGTCGTCCTTGCCAATGCGCGGCCCCGGGCAACTCATGATCCGGAAGAGTTTGTGTTGCTATGGGTGCACAAGGTCTTCCGGATCATGGGGGACTTGTGGCGATGCGGGCCGGCCACGGGTGGGGTTGTCGGTCAGGCGAAGGGGGTCGGCGGGAGGCCTGCGGCGATGAGGGCGGTGCGGACTGCGGCGGCCATGGTGACCGCGCCTGGGGTGTCGCCGTGGACGCACAAGGATTCGAACGGCAAGCGCAGCACCGAGCCGTCGATCGCGACGACCTCGCCGTCCCGGGCCATGCGGACGGCGCGTTCGGCGACGGTGGCGATGTCGGTCAGTATCGCGCCGTCGGTGCCGCGGGGGACGAGGCGGCCGTCTGGGAGGTAGCCGCGGTCGACGAAGCCCTCGCCGACGACTCGGAGACCGGCTTCGGCCGCGAGGCGGGCCAGCACCGAACCTGGCTGGCACAGCACCGGAAGACCGCCCCTCGCGTCGCCAACTCCCGCAACGGCTCTCGCATCGCCAACGTCCACGGCACTCCCAACGCCCGCGGTGAACCGGACGTCCTCAGTGCCCCAGACGCTCCCGGTGCCGACGCTTGCTGAGGCTCCAACGCCGTCGGCTCTGGGGACGAGGCCAACACTATCGATGCCAGCAGGGGTCTCGGTGCCGGCGCGGGCTGGACCTGCGGTGACGGCGACGCCGTCGAGACTGGCAAGGTGGGCGGCGAAGCCGTTGGCGCTCGTCAAAGGGCCGGCGGCGAGGGCGGCGGCTACCACGGCGGAGGCGTGGGCTGGGTCGACGGCGGCGGTGTTGTAGAGGGCGCCGTGCGGCTTGATGTAGGAGATCGGGGCGAAGGCTGACAGGGCGCCGATCTGGTAGCGGAGCTCGTCGGTCAGGGTCTGGGGGTCCACGTCGATGCGGCGGCGGCCGAACCCGGCCAGGTCGTGGTAGCCGACCTGGGCGCCGATGCGGACGCCGAGGGCGAGGGCGCGGGTGCAGACCCGGCGCATCGTGGTGGGGTCGCCGGCGTGGAAGCCGCAGGCCACGTTGGCGCTGGTGACGAGTTCCAGGAGGGCGTCGTCGTCGCCCAGCGTCCAGACGCCGAAGCCTTCGCCGAGGTCACTGTTGAGGTCCACGGAAACGAACGGTATCGCCTGGGGCTAGAAGCCCGGGGGCTAGAAACCCGGGACCAGAAACCCGGAACCAGAAACCCGGAGCCAGAAACCCGGGGCTAGGAACAGGGGCCGCGGAATCGGACGGTGTCGCCAGGGCGGGCCTGGGCGAGGAGCGGCAGGTCCGCGGGGTCGACGATGGCGACGACCGGGTAGCCGCCGGTGGTGGGGTGGTCGGCGAGGAAGACGAGCGGCTGGCCGGAGGCCGGGACCTGCACGGCGCCGAGGACGATGCCTTCGCTCGGGAGTTCGCGGTGGTGGGCGCGGGTGAGGGTGGGGCCGGTGAGCCGCGCGCCGACCCGGTTGCTGTCGTTGCCGATGGTGTACGTGCTGGTCAGCAACGCAGTCGGCGCGGTGAAGTAGTCGTCGCGTGGGCCCCAGGAGAGGCCGAGCGAGATCGGGCCGCCGAGGGCGGGGCGTGGGGCCACGTCCACAGTGGATGGTTCGTCGGCGGGTGGGCCGACAGCGAGGGAGGCGGTCGGCCGCACGACCGCAGGACCGAGCGCCGAAAGGGTGTCGGTGGAGCGGCTACCCAGTACCGACGCCGCGCAAAAACCTCCTGAGACCGCCAGATATCCGCGCAGCCCCGCGACGGCGCGGCCGATCTCGATGCGGTCGCCGGGGCGGAAGGCGACGGGGGCGTTGAGCGGTGCGGGGCGGCCTCCGACGCGCAGCGGGGCGGCGGCGCCGGTGAGGGCGAGGGTGCCGGCGAAGGACGTCGTCGCGGTGAACGGGCCGAGCGTGATCTCCAGGGCGGCGCTGGAGGGTGGGTTGCCGACGAGGCGGTTGCCGAGGAGCAGTGCGGGCTGGTCGAGGGCGCCGGAGCGTGGGACGCCGAGGTGCGCGAACCCGGGCCGGCCCAGGTCCTGCACGGTGGTCAGCGGGCCGGCGACGTCCACGGCGAGCGTTCTCATGGTGCGACGAACCGCACGGAGAGCCCGGGGGTCAGCAGGGCGGGCGGGTCGCGGTCGATGCCGAACAGGACGGTGTCGGTGCGGCCGACGAGCTGCCAGCCGCCGGGGGACGCGGTCGGATAGATGCCGGCGAACTCAGCGGCGAGCGCCACCGACCCGGCGGGGACCCGGGGGCGTGGGTTGTCGAGCCGCGGCACCGACCACGGTAGGCCGCTGAGATACGCGAACCCGGGCGCGAACCCGCCGAACGCGACGGTGAACGTGGTCTCGGTCAGGGCCGCGATCAAGGCGGCCACCGAAAGGCCGGCGCACCTGGCCACCGTCGCGAGGTCCGGGCCGTCGAACGTGACCGGGATGTTGATCGTGGCCGCGGCCTGCGAGGTGCGGGGCGGCGGGGGCCAGGAGCGCAGCGTCGCGGCGACGGCGGCGGCCGAGGACACCCCGTCGAGCAGGACGGTCCGCGCACCGGGGACGATATCGGTGACCGCGAGGCGCCCGGCGACCCGCTCGGCGTCCAGCGCGGCGAACCATGCGAGCGGATCGTCGACCTCGATCAACAGGGCAGATCTCCCGACAGGGCGGATCTCCATGACCGACACCATAGTTGGTCGCCGCTTCTATACTTGCCAGTAACCTACGGTACCGTAACCTGGAGGGCGTGACAGTGAACACCGAGACCCGCCTGCGCCCGGTCGACCTCGGCAAACCCAGGATGCGCGGTTGGCTGCACACCTATGCGTTCGGCGTCGCGATCATCTGCGGCATCGTGCTGTGTTCGCTGGCCGCCGCTCGTCCGGGCTGGTCGCCGTTCGTGAGTTGTCTGGTGTACAGCCTCACGGTGTGCGCACTGTTCGGCACGAGCGCGCTGTATCACCGCCGGGTCTGGTCACCCAAGGGCTACAAGCTGATGCGCCGCCTCGACCACTCGATGATCTTCGTGTTCATCGCGGGCACGTATACGCCGTTCAGCGTCCTGCTGCTGTCGGGGCACACCGGCGACGTGATCCTGGCGGTGGTCTGGGGCGGGGCGCTGCTCGGCGTCGGCATGAAGCTGATCTGGCCGAACGCGCCGCGGTGGCTGTCGGCGCCGCTGTACATCGCGCTGGGCTGGGTCGCCGTCGTGGTCCTGCCGGACATCCTGCACTCGGGCGGCGTGACCGCGTTGGTGCTGACGATCGTGGGCGGCGCGTTCTACACGATCGGCGCGGTCTTCTACGCGCTGCGCCGGCCCAACCCGTGGCCGACGGTGTTCGGCCATCACGAGTTCTTCCACGCGTGCACGCTGGTCGCGGCGATCCTGCACCACATCGCCATCTACTTCGCGTTGTATGCGAAGTAGATGGCGACAGGATCCTGACGTCAGTAGTTGCGGCGCTGCTCGATGACCTCGTCCGCGGACGGCGGGATCACGGTGCCGCCGGTCGGGGGCGGCGGCGGGACCTGCCGCACCACGGTGGTGCGCCGGCGGGTGTTCCAGAAGTAGAGCGTCAGGAGCAGTCCGAAAAGGCCCGCCAGCTGGAAGATCCAGCCGATCGTGTCCAGATTGAACGGCCCGAGATCTGTGTCGTCCAGGCCGAATGTCATGATCGCGCCGACGACGATGAGAAGGATGCTGCCGCCGATACCCATCGAGGGCCTCCAGGGCGTTGGGTAGGTAACCGTCTGTATGACCGGGTTACCCACCTACGACGCCGCTCAATCGGGCACGCTTGAGCACATGGCTGACCGCACGCTGATACTGCTCCGGCACGCGAAGTCCGTCGACCCGGACCCGTATCCCACCGACCTCGAACGACCGCTGAGCCCGCGCGGCCGCCGGGACGCCGTCGCGGCCGGCGACTGGCTGCGCGAGCAGGGCCTCCTGCCCGACCTGATCGTGTGCTCGACCGCGGTGCGCACCCGGGAGACCCTGGAGGGGCTCAAGCTCGGGGACATCCCCGTCGTCTTCGAGCACCGGGTGTACCTGGGACCCGCGCACGACACGCTCGACCTGCTGCAGGGCTCGCCGGACGTGGCGACGCTGCTGCTGATCGGCCACAACCCGACGCTGTCGCTGCTGTCGGACCAGCTCGCTCCCGACGCGCTGCCGGACGAGGGCCTGGCCACCAGCGGGATCGCGGTCCACACGATCCCGGGCGAGTGGCGCGACCTGGAGGCCGCACCGCTGAAGGCGCACCACACGGCCCGTGGCTGAAACAGAAAAGCGGGAGGGCGCCATTGCCCTCCCGCCAGCTCTTCTGTTTGCCGGCGAACTCTAGAACGCGTCCTCGGAGAGGTCCATCGCGTCGAGGGTGGTGGCCTCGATGATGCGGCGGTCCGAGCCGATCCGCGGCAGGACCTCACGGGCGAAGAACTTCGCCGCGGCGACCTTGCCCTCGTAGAAGGCGGTCTCCGTGGTCTCGCCGGCCAGCGCCTTCAGCGCGACCTCGGCCTGCCGCTGCAGCAGCCAGCCAACGACGACGTCACCGAGGGCGAGCAGGAAGCGGCGGCTGTTGAGGCCGACCTTGTACAGCGCCTGCGGGTCGCCGGCCTGGGCCTCGCCGAGCCAGCCGGTGAAGATGCCCAGCATGGTCTGCACCTCGGCGAGCGCCTTGCCCAGCGCGACCCGCTCGACCTTGAGCTGGCCGTTGCCGCCCTCGGCTTCCAGGAACTGCTGGATCTCGGCGGCGACGGTGAGCAGCGCCTTGCCCTGGTCCTTCACGATCTTGCGGAAGACGAGGTCGAGGCTCTGGATCGCGGTTGTGCCCTCGTAGAGGGTGTCGATCTTCGAGTCGCGGATGTATTGCTCGAGCGGGTAGTCCTGCAGGAAGCCCGAGCCGCCGAAGGTCTGCAGCGACTCGTGGCCGAGCAGCTCATACGCCCGCTCGGAGCCGACGCCCTTGACCAGGGGCAGCAGCAGGTCATTGACCCGCTTCGCGATCTTCGCCGCCTTCTCGTCGCCGGCAGCCTCGGCCAGGGCGACCTTGTCCTGCCAGGACGCGGTGTAGAGGACCAGCGCGCGCAGGCCTTCCGCGTAGGACTTCTGCAGCAGCAGCGACCGGCGCACGTCGGGGTGGTGGGTGATCGTGACGCGCGGCGCGGCCTTGTCGGTGCTGGCGAGGTCGGCGCCCTGGACGCGGCTCTTGGCGTAGTCCAGCGCGTTGAGGTAGCCGGTGGACAGGGTGGCGATGGCCTTCGTGCCGACCATCATCCGCGCGTATTCGATGATGAGGAACATCTGGCGGATGCCCTCGTGCACGTCACCGAGCAGCCAGCCCTTGGCCGGGACGCCGTGCCCGCCGAAGGTGACCTCGCAGGTCGTGGAGACCTTGAGGCCCATCTTGTGCTCGACGTTGGTGACGAAGGCGCCGTTGCGGTCCTTGAGCTCACCGGTCTCGCCGTCGAAGTGGAACTTCGGCACGACGAAGAGCGAGAGGCCCTTCGTGCCGGGGCCGCCGGCGCCGGGCGTGTCGACCGGGCGGGCCAGGACGTAGTGGACGATGTTCTCCGACAGGTCGTGCTCGGCGCTGGTGATGAAGCGCTTGACGCCCTCGATGTGCCAGGTGCCGTCGGGCTGCGGGATCGCCTTGGTGCGGCCGGCGCCGACGTCGGAGCCGGCGTCGGGCTCGGTGAGCACCATGGTGGAGCCCCACTGCCGGTCGACGAGGATCTTCGCCCAGCGCTTCTGCTCCTCGGTGCCCTCGACGCGCAGCGTGTTGGCGAAGGAGGGGCCGGACGCATACATCCAGATGGGGGCGTTGGAGCCCAGCACCATCTCGGCGAGCGACCACCACAGGGCGCGCGGCGCGGCGGTGCCGTCGAGCTCGGCCGGCAGGTCGAGGCGCCAGAACTCGGAAGCCATGAACGCCTCATACGACTTGCGGAACGACTCGGGCATCTTCACCGAGTAGGTCGCGGGGTCGTAGACGGGCGGGTTGCGGTCGGCGTCGGTGTAGCTGGCGGCGAGGTCTTCGCGGGCGAGCCGGTCGACCTCAGCGAGGATGCTGCGGGCGGTGTCGACATCGATGTCGCCATAGGGACCCTGGCCCAGGACCTTGTCGACGCCGAAGACCTCGAAGAGGTTGAACTCGAGGTCCCGCAGGTTGCTCTTGTAATGGCTCATCGCGGAGTGGCCCCCGTCTCTGGGTCGCTTTTGTAGATCGAGCATGGACGACCGAGGTTACCAGTCGGTAACAGGAATCTTATTACTTGCGAGTAACCTCCGGCAACCCGCACCGGCGGGTGACAGCGGTCACACCCTCCTGAGTCGAGGTGTCACCTATCTCGGCAGGTCAGGGTGATCCATGAGTAGCGGAGGGTGGCAGATGAGTAGCGAAAGGGGGTGACGTGCGCACGACACGCCGTCACCCGCGGGTGACGTGATCGTTGAGCGGTTACTCGCAGTCAACGGGAGGGCAGCGCGATGATCGTCAGGATGATGGGCTCCCTGTTCGCACCCAAGTACCCACGCTTCTACACGGGCCGGCACCGGGCCCCGATGCGGCGCTTCGTCCCACGCCCCCGGGTCGTGACGGACTAGTCAGCCGACGGCTGTCGCTCCGGCGCCGCCGATCTCCCAGCTGGGGACCGTCGCCGGAGCTTTGACACCCTGGTATTCGACCAGGACCAGCGCGATGTCGTCGTCGAGGCGGCCGCGCACCCACTCCAGCAGCGCGCTCTCCAGCGAGGCCAGCCCGTCGCCGACGGTGCCGTGCCCCAGCAGCCGCTGCGCCCGCTCCGCCGTCGGGAAGAACTGCCCGTCGCGCCGCGCCTCCGCCAGGCCGTCGGTGAAGAACAGCAGCCGGTCGCCCGGCTCCAGGCGCTCGACGCGCGGCTTGACCACCGGCATGAAGCCCAGCGGCGGCGCGTTGGACGGCGGGTCGAGCGGGATGACCTGCCCGCGGCGCAGCAGCAGCGGCGCCGGGTGCCCGCAGTTGACGATCGTGAGGGTGCCGCCGCGCTCCTCGATCAGTGCCGCGGTGACGAAGTCCTCGTCGCCCACGGAGCGCGCCACGGCCCGGTCGAGGTCGGCGACGATCGCCCGCAGGTCCGCCCGCTCGAAGGCCACGTGCCGGTAGGAGCCGAGGACGATGCTGGCGAGCCGGACCGCGTCGAGGCCCTTGCCGCGCACGTCACCGATGATCATGCGGACGCCGTACGGGGTGTCGAGCGCCTCGTACAGGTCGCCGCCGATGTCCGCGGCCGCGCTGGCCGAGATGTAGCGGGCGGCGATCGTCAGCGGTCCCAGCTGCGGCCCCAGTGGGCGCAGGACGGCCTGCTGCGCTACGGAGGCGAGCTTGGACAGCTCGGCGTAGCGGGCGATCTGCCGCTGCCTGATGGCGCCGACGGCGGAGGCGATGCCGGCGGCGAGGATGACCGCGCCGAGGTTGAGCAGCATCACCAGGGTCCGCTCCCGGGTGTGCATGAGCTCGATGCTGCAGAACACGACCGCGAGCACCGTGGAGGCGCTGCCGACGGCGAGGACCTCGGGCCAGGACGCGAACGCGGCGGCGAGGAACGGCGCGGCGGCGAGCAGGCCGACGTAGTTGGCGTCGACGCCGTCGGCGACCTCAGCGGCAAAGACCAGGCAGAGCAGCACGAAGGCCGCGCCGACTCCGGCGCGGGCTTCGGGAAGCAACGGTCGTTTCATAGGTCCGATCGACAGCATGCCACCAACCGGCCGCTGAACCGCTCAAACAAACGGCCGGTCTCTCGGTTACTTGAGTACCTCATACCGGGCGTTGATCACACCGGCACTCACCGAAGCGATCGTGACGAACGCGCCGCGGGACAGGTCGAGGCAGCGCCCGGCGACGAACGGCCCGCGGTCGTTGATCCGCACGACGACCGATTTGCCATTGGCCGTGTTGGTGACCTTGACCTTCGTGTTGAACGGCAGCGTCTTGTGCGCGGCGGTGATCCCGTCCGGGTTGTAGCTCTCGCCGTTGGCGGTGCGCGACCCGGTGGCGTAGTAGGACGCCTTGCAGGTGCCGGTGCTCGTCACGGTGGTCGGCGCCGGCGCCTTGCTCGTCGTCGATGTCGACGGCTTCTTCGTCGGCGTCTTGGTCGCCTCGGGCGACTTGCTGACCTGCGGCGATGCGGACGGGGACGCCGACGGCTCGGCCGAGTCCGAGGGGGACGGCCGGTCGCCGCGGTCCGCGCGGGTGTCGGCGCTGCGGCTGCCGTCGATCAGGTCGCTCGCCGAGGTCTGCTTCGCGTCATCGGAACCCATATTGACGGTCGCGACTGCGCCGCCGATCAGGGCGACCACCACGACGGTGCCGGCGATCAATGGAACGAGGTGACGTCGGCTCATTGCGATGTGTCGGCCGGACAACGTCAGCACCCTTCGTCGACAGCAAGGCCGTGACCGAACGTATCGGTCTCTCCCTGGCGCCAGTCAAACCGAAGTGCCTTACGTGCGGGGATTTGACGGGATAGGTCCGGCCGAACGGCTGATCCGACAAGGAGCCGAACGGCCGACCCTCCCAGCGCTGTCACCGCTTTGTCACGCTGCGCGAATGATCCCGGCGATACGCTCCGCAGCGCCTTCGACCGGGATCTCCTCTTTCTCGCCGGTCTTGCGGTCGCGGATCTCCACCATGCCGTCGGCCAGCCGCTTGCCGACCACGACGATCGTCGGGACGCCGAGCAGCTCCGAGTCGTTGAACTTCACCCCGGGCGAGACGTCCTTGCGGTCGTCGAGCAGCACCTCCAGGCCGGTCGCGGCGAGCGCGTCGGCGAGCTGGGCGGCGCCGGCCTTGATCTCCTCGGTCTTGCCGGCGGCGACCACGTGCACGTCCGCGGGCGCGAGCTCGCGGGGCCAGCACAGGCCGCGGTCATCGGCGGTCTGCTCGGCGATGACCGCGATGGCGCGGGACACGCCGACGCCGTAGGAGCCCATGGTGACCGTGACGGCCTTGCCGTTCTGGTCGAGCACGGTCAGGCCGAGCGCCTTCGCGTACTTGCGGCCGAGCTGGAAGATGTGGCCGATCTCGATGCCGCGCTCCAGGGCGAGGGCGCCACCGTCGACGGGGCAGCGGTCGCCGTCCTGGATGCGGACCGCCTCGACGGTGCCGTCGGGGGTGAAGTCCCGTCCGGCGACGAGGTGCATCACGTGCTTGCCGGGCTGGTCGGCACCGGTGATCCAGCTGGTGCCGTCCACCACCCGGGGGTCGACGAGATACCGGATGCCCGACGATGCCTTCTCACCGAGGACGCCGGGACCGATGTAGCCCTTGACCAGCGCGGGATGCTGCTGGAACTCCGCCTCCGACATGGGGGCGACCTCGGCGGGCGCGACCTGGGCCTCGAGCCGGCGCAGGTCGACCTCGCGGTCGCCGGGGACGCCGACGGCGAGGGGCTCGCGCTTGCCGTCGGGCAGCGTCAGCATCAGCATGACGTTCTTCAGCGTGTCGCCGGCCGTCCAGGCGCGGTCGTCGCGGCGCAGGTCGTCGCGCGCGTTGAACAGGTCGACGAGCGTCTCGATCGTGGGCGTCTCCGGGGTGTCGACGACCTGGGCGGCGGGCTGGCCCTCGATCGCGACCGCCTCGGGCGCGGGCGTGGTGACCGCCTCGACGTTGGCGGCGTAGTCGCCGTTCGTGCAGCGGACGAACGTGTCCTCGCCGATGTCGCACACCGCGAGGAACTCCTCCGACGCGCTGCCGCCCATCGCGCCGCTCGTCGCCGAGCAGATGACGTAGTCCAGGCCGAACCGGTCGAAGATCTTGCCATACGCCACCCGGTGCCGCTGGTAGGCGGCGCTCAGGCCCTCGTCGTCGACGTCGAAGGAGTAGGAGTCCTTCATCACGAACTCGCGGCCGCGCAGGATGCCGGCCCGGGGACGCGCCTCGTCGCGGTACTTCGTCTGGACCTGGTACAGCGTGAGCGGCAGGTCCTTGTAGGAGGAGTAGAAGTCCTTCACGGCGAGCGTGAACATCTCCTCGTGGGTGGGGCCGAGGAGGTAGTCGTTGCCGCGGCGGTCCTTCAGGCGGAAGAGATTCGCGCCATACTCGGTCCAGCGGCCGGTCGCCTCATAGGGCTCGCGGGGCAGCAGCGCGGGGAAGGTCAGCTCCTGCCCGCCGATGGCGTCCATCTCGTCGCGGATGATCCGCTCGACGTTGCGCAGCAGGCGGAGACCCATCGGCAGCAGCGTGAAGATGCCCGGGGCGACGCGGCGGACATAGCCGGCGCGCACGAGCAGCCGGTGGCTAGTCACCTCGGCATCCGCGGGATCCTCACGGAGCGTCCGTAGGAACAGCGTGGACATCTTCAGCACCATCGGGTTTCCGCCTTACTTCTCAAACAGGCCTTCGGCGACGATACCCGTATGACTCCGGTGCGTGACTATCGGGTTTTCTCCGGCAGCCACGCCACCAGACCTAGATCTTTGCCGGGTCGATCACCCTCAGCCGGTCGCCGTCGGTCGCCCACGCCAGCGGGCGGGCCACCTGCTGGCGGAAGGAGTCACCGTCGAATGTCCCGACGAGTCCGGTGCGCAGGTCCCAGATCGCCCGCGGTTTCGGATCGTTCGGATGCAGCCGGTCTTTGACGTTGCCGACGACGAACCGGCCGCCGGTGATGCCCCTCGCGTCGAACGAACTGGTGGTCACCTGCCACGAGCCGTCCGTGGCCTGGGCGAACGTGAGTCCGTTGTGGTCGAGCCCGAGCCACACGTCCTGGTCCGCGGCCGTCCACCAGCGCGTCGGCTGCGCGCGCTGCTTCGGGGTGCGCCGCTCGCCCGTGAGCAGATTCCACGCCACCGGATCGTCGGTGCCCGTCGCCGCGGCGGAGACCGCCCACGGCCACCTCGTGATCTCGAAGCCCTCCGAGTCGGGGATCTCCTGCGGTGCGCCGCCGGCGACCGGCATCCGCACGATGCCCTCCCGATTCAGATTCGACCCATACAGCGTGCCGTCGACGATGATGAGCCGCTCGCCGACGCCCGGCCGCGTGGATCGCTGCTTGTCGGTGCCGTCGTCGCGCATCGTCCAATACTCGGTCGTCTGCGAGCCGTCCTTGCCGAAGGCATACGCCGTCCAGACGATCAACCCGTCGCCGGCGGTGAACTCACCGGGCCAGTAGCCGCGCACCCCCGGCGGGTCCGGCAGGTCGGTGAGGACCTTCTCCGTGTTGCTGCGGGTGTCATACACCGCGAGCGACACCACCTTGTCGTCGCTGACCCGGATCGCCAGCAGCATCCGATGCTCGTCGAGCATCGTGATCGGCTCGTTGGACCCCGCGCCGAACTTCGCCGGGATCTCGATCACCGCCTGCGGCCACACCAGATCGGCCCGTGGCGCGTCCTTCGCGGCCGGCTCCTTCGCCGCCGGCGGTGGGGTCGGGGTCGGGGTCGCGGTCACCACGGGGTCCGTCGTGGGCCGGGGTAGCAGCACCGCGGCGCCGGCGACCGCGAGCGCCGCGACACCGGCGAGAGCGCTCCAGCCCGCCTGCCGGGTCCGCCGCCGGCGGCGGTGCCCGACCTCCACCCGCTCCAGCAGGTCGAGCGGGGGCGGCGGCCCGTCGGTCGCGGCCCGCTCCAACGTCATCCTGAGCTGCTCTTCCACCATCATCGGCTCCTGACCTCGGCCGGGCGGTGCGCGTCCAGCCGCGCCCGCAGCGTCTCCAACCCGCGCGCCGCCTGGCTGCGCACCGTGCTCTTCGCGATGCCGAGCAGCACCGCGATCTCGTCGTCGTCGAGGTCCTCGTAGTAACGCAGCACCAGCACCGCCCGCTGGCGCCGGCCGAGGTCCCGCAGCGCCACCCACAGCGTGTCGTCGGCCTCAACCCGCGCGAACGGGTCGTCGGGCGCGGCGCGATCGGGTGGCACCTCGACCAGCTGCTCCCGCTTCCGTCTGCGCCAGATCCTGATGTACTGCCGGGCCATGGACCGCCGCACATAGGCCTCGACGGCCTCCTGCCTGCGGATCTTCGCCCACTTCGCGCGCAGCCCGATGAGCGCCTCCTGCAGCAGGTCCGCCGCGTCGGCCTCATTGCCGCTGAGCAGGAACCCATACCGCATCAAGCTCGCCCCGCGCATCCGCACGAACTGCACGAACGCCTCATCGGCCGTGTCGCTCACTCGCATCGCCTCCCCCATGTAGAGACCTGCCTCCACCGATCTGCTGCACGTTTGCCGAGGCGAATTCCTCAGGCGGTCAGGCCCGTGGCCGATGGGCGGATGTGAGCTCTCCGCTGCGGCCCGACCTGTCCGCGGCGATCGCTGCCGCTCGCAACGCCGAGTTCGTGACCAGGCGCGACATGCCGGACCTCGCGCCGCGGCCGAGCCGCCGGGAGCGCCGCAACAAGCCCAAAAGCGCCGGCGCCGGCCCGATGCGGCTGTGCTAACTCATGCCCCGCACCGACGTCGGCGGCGGGGCGCGGGTCCTGTTCGAGCACGCGAACCGGCTCCTCGGGCGCGGGCACGAGGTGACGGTGCTCAGCCATTATCAGCCGCCGCGTTGGTACGACCTGCGAGCGCCGTTCGTGCGGGTGCCCTTCGGTGTGGAGCTCGCGGAGGCGGTGCCGGCGTGCGACATGATCGTCGCGGGCTACTGGGACCAGATCATGGCCGCCCGAGCCCTGGGCATCGCCCCGGTCGCGCACTTCGAGCAGGGCTACTTCCATCTGTTCGAGGAGATCGAGCCGCCGACGCACGCGATCGTGGCCCGGCATCTCGAGGCCGCCGACCTGACGCTCACCGTGAGCGGCACGGTCGCCGACGTGATCCGCGACCGGTACGGCGTCGCGGCGAAGGTCGTCGGCAACGCGATCGACCCGTCGGTGTTTCGCCCCACCGGGCCGGGCCCCTCCGGCGGGACGCCGTACGTGTTGTTCGTCGGGTGGGACGGCAAGGACTTCAAAGGCATGGCCGAGATGCGGCAGGTCTGGGCGGTGCTCAGCGCTGAGCGGCCCGAGCTGGAGCTCGTCTGGGTCACGCCGAAGCCGCCGCTGGAGCCGCTGGAGCCGCGCTGCCGGGTCGTCGTCGCCCCCGAACAGAAGCTGCTCGGCGAGCTGTACAGAAACGCCACCGTCTACATGTGCTGCTCGCACTACGAGTCGTTCTCGCTGCCGTGCCTGGAGGCGATGGCGTCGGGCACCCCGGTCGTGTCGACGAGCAACACCGGCGTCGGTGAGTACGCGCGCGACGGCGACAACGTGCTGCTCGCCGCCGTCCGCGACGCCGGCGGGCTGCTCACCCAGGTGCGGCGGGTCCTCGACGAGCCGCGGCTGGCGGCGCGGCTGCGTGACGGCGGCCTGCGGACCGCGGCCGGCTACTCCTGGGACACGATCATCACCCGGATCGAGAGCGCCTACCGGGCGACCCGCGCCGCCTGGGCGCCTCCGCAGTCCGGCGACTGGCGATTCGACCTTGCCGGCCTGCACCTTCCCGAAGCGTCCTTCGAGCTCCGGCTCAGGGAGCGGGCCGCGGCGACGTCCGCCGGTGCCATCGCCGTGCCGGTGGCGTTCCCCGCCGTCAAGGGGCACCGGGCCGTACGGTGGCGGATCGTCGGGCGTCGCTCAGGTGGCACCGGCGTCGCCCGCGCCTACCTGCCAACCCACACCGACGCCCCGCCGCAGGGGCTGCCGCATTCGGCCGCGCTGCGGGACCTCGCCGAGGGCCGCCCCGACGCCGCGCTGGAGGGGTTCCTCGCCGTGTACCGGGGCGGCGACCACACGATCCGCCCGTCGGTGAGCCGGTGGATCGTCCTCACGCTGCTGGAACTCGGCCTCGGCGAGCAGGCGGCCCCGGTCGCCGCGTCCGGGGTCGAGACCTACCCGGGCAACAGCGACTTCCACTACCTGCGGGCGCTGGCCGGCCTGAGCAGCGGGGAGGAGGTCGACGGTGCGGCGTACGTCACCGCCGTCGAGACCCTTGGCCCGGCCACACACTCCGACGAATGGTTCGAGGCGCCGGACGCGCTCATCCGGGAGCGGCTGCTCGCCGGTGCCGCACCGCGTACGGTGGCCGGCCCTTGACCGCCGACCACCGCACGTCCCCGTCGGTCGCCGTTGACCATCACGAATATGGAGGCAGTCGCTTGCGCCACGCTTGACACGCCCGCGCCGGACCCGCCCCGACGACCGGCTACGGTTTGCCGCTGTGAGGTTCCGGCTGCTGGGTCCGTTGACGATCGACTCGTCCGACGGCCCGGTCGTGCTTCGCCGCCGCCGCGAGCGGTGCCTTCTCGCGGTGCTCCTGCTGCACAACCACGCCCCCGTTCCCGTGGAGCGGCTGGTGTACCTGTTGTGGGACGGCGAACCGGTGCCGACCGCCCGTCAGCAGCTGCACAGTCATGTCTCCCGCGTCCGGGGCGCCCTGCGGGACCCGGTGGTGACGTTGAGCAGCACCGGCACCTCGTACCAGATCGACGTCGACGACGACGAGATCGACGCCCGGCGCTTCAGCGCGATGGTCGCGGCGGCCCGCGGCGTGACGGACCCGGCGGAACGCGGCACGCTGCTGCGGGACGCCCTCGCACTGTGGCGCGGCGACGCGCTCGACGACACCGTGTCGCCGTGGTTGCGACCCCGGCTCGTCGGCGACCTCGACGAGCTGCGGCTGGTCGTGACCGAGGAGTGGCTGGCCTGCGAGATCGCCGTCGGCCGGCACACCGAGGCGCTGCCCGAACTGACCCGGCTGACCGCCGCGCACCCCACCCGGGAAGGGCTTCTCGGCCTGTCGATGCGCGCGCTGCACGCCACCGGACGCAGCATCGAGGCGCTCGCGGCGTACCGGCGGCATCAACAGCGACTGGCGGACGAGTTCGGCCTCGATCCCGGCCCCGAGCTCCAAAGCCTGCACCTGGCGGTGCTGCGGGGCCAGCCGCCGGCCACCGCGCCGCGGCTGGTGCCCGCGCAGCTGCCGCCGGCCGTACGCGGGTTCGTCGGCCGCGGCGACGAGCTCGCCCGCCTCGACGCGCTCGTCGCGCAGACCGGACGGCAGACCGTGATCTGCACCGTCGCCGGCACCGCGGGTGTGGGCAAGACCACGCTCGTCGTGCACTGGGCGCATCAGGTCGCCGAGCAGTTCCCGGACGGTCAGCTGTACGTGAACCTGCGCGGCTTCGACCGTGCCGCACCCCCGACCGACCCGGCCGAGGCCGTCCGCGGGTTCCTCGACGCGCTCGACGTGCCGCCGCAGCGGGTGCCGGCGGGCTTCGACGCGCAGGTCGCGCTCTTCCGCAGCCGGCTCGCCGGCCGCCGCATGCTGGTCGTGCTCGACAACGCCCGCGACTCCGAACAGGTCCGTCCGCTGCTGCCCGGCGCCGGCGGCAGCCTGGTGCTGGTGACCAGCCGCAACGAGCTGTCCGGCCTGCACACCGCGGAGGGCGCCGAGCCGCTGCCGCTGGACCTGCTGCCCGGCGCCGCCGCCCGGCAGCTCCTGGTCGCCAGGCTCGGCGCGGCCCGGGTCGCGGCCGAACCCGCCGCGGCCGACGAGATCGTCGAGGCGTGCGCCGGGCTCCCCCTGGCCCTGGCGATCGTCGCGGCCCGCGCCGCCGTCGCCTCCGGTCTCGCCGAGATCGCGGCGTCGCTACGGGGCGCGGCACGGCAGCTCGACGCGTTCACCGGCGCCGAGCAGGACGTCAACGCGCGGGCGGTGCTGTCCTGGTCCTACGCGGCGCTGAGCCCGTCGGCGGCCCGGCTGTTCCGGCTGCTCGGCCTGCACCCGGGCCCCGACTTCACCGCGGCGGCCATCGATGTCGTCGACTCGGGTGACGTGGAGGAGCTGCTGCTCGAGCTCACCCGGGCGCACCTGCTGACCTCGCCCGTCGCCGGCCGGTACACCTTCCACGACCTGCTCCGCGCGTATGCCGGCGAACTGGCCGAAGCGGTCGACCCGCCCGCGGACCGGCGGGCCGTGCAGGAGCGGATGCTGGACCACTACCTGCACACCGCCTACGCAGGTGCGCGACTGATGAGCCCGCACCGGGAGACCCTGGACCTGTCCCCGTCCTTGGCTTTGCCCTTGATGGACTCTGGGCAGGCCCTCGGTTGGTTCATCGCGGAGCGGTCCGTGCTGCTCGCCGCGGTCGACCAGGCCGCGCGGCTCGGCTTCGACACGCACACCTGGCAGCTGGCATGGTCACTGGCGACGTTCCTCGACCGGCAGGGCCTGTGGCGGGAATGGCTGCACACGTCGCTGCTCGGCCTCGCCGCCGCCGAACGCGCCGCCGACCGCCAGGGCGCCGCACACCTGCACCGCCTCCTCGCCCTCGCCTACCTCAAACTCAGCCGTACCGACGACGCCCACGCGCATTCGACCCAGGCCCTGGCGTTGTACGAGGAACTCGGCGACCCCGGCCGGCAGGCGCAGGGTCACATGGGCCTCGCCGAGATCGCCGTCCACCAGGGCCGGCACGACGAAGGCTTCCGGCAGGCGGCCCAGGCCCGCACCCTGTTCCACACCGCCGGCAGCCGCAGCGGCGAGGCGAACGCCCTCAACGCGATGGGCTGGCTGCACGCCCAACTCGGCAACCACCGTGAAGCGGTGGCAAGCTGCCGCCAGGCACTCGCCCTGCACCAGGAACTCGACAACCGCCAGGGCGAGGCGGAAACGTGGGACAGCCTCGGCTTCGCCCACCACCACCTCGGCGAACACACGGAGGCCATGGCCTGCTTCGAACGGGCCCTGGAGCTGTTCAGGGAAACCGGCGACCGCGGCTTCGAGGCCGACACCCTGCACCACCTCGGCGACACCCAACAGGCCGCAGGCGACGCGAAAGCCGCCCGCGACACATGGCGCCGCTCCCTGGAAATCTTCGCCGACCTCGACCACCCCGACGCCGCCGAGGTCCGCGCCAAACTCAGCAGATGACGCCTCTGCCCTTTACTAGGTAGCGCTCACTGATACGTCGCCACCTGAGGCATCCAGACGTGAGCTGCGGTTCCGCCTCGACAGGTCGGCCGTCCGCGTCAGCTACTGGCTCGCACCGCAGACTCGAAATATTCGAGCGAAAATGGCAATGAAACACAACGGAAGAGCGAATCGGGCGGCGCCACGCCCACCGTGCCCCTACTTGCCAGACTCGCAGCAGCACTCGACATCACCTTCAAACCCCACCGCGACGCTGCCGCCTGAGTCGCATCAGGACAGCCTGACCGTCGGGCCGATGGCACGCTAATGGCCCGAACGCGTCTCGCCACACCGAGACGATCCAACGGTCGGTTTCATGGGTTGAAGCTCAGGAGAAGCGCGCCGCCACCTCGGGATAGCGGTCCTCCACGGTGTCCTCGTCGAACGGTTCACCGATGTCGCTTCGCAGCACCATCGGAGCATGCTGCTGGTAGTACGTCTCGTCGTTCTCGCCGGTCTTCGCCACGAATGCCCGGGACGCGACCCCCCACATTCCCTCACACTCGAACGGCCCGTCACCGGGGTCGACACCGTCCGCGGCCGCCCGCGGGTCGGCCAGCCCGGCGACAAAGCGCTGCTTGCCCTCACTGATGAGCCAGCCCAGAAAATAGTCGAACCCATCATCAGAACAGCCGTCGTTCATGAGGTAGGCGACCTCCCATAGATCGGTGCGGTACGCCTGGTTGACCCGCTCCAGAAAGAACCTGTCGAACGCGACGAGCTCGTCCACCTCAAGCCGCGACAACCAGTCGACCAATAGCGCAGCCCGCGCTGCCGGCCGCTCGCCGCCTGCGTCTCGGCGGGCGCGGTCAACGAACTCCCACCAACGGTCCTCGGCTGTAGTCATGAACCTTCTCCGATCGGTGTCCGTGAGGAGTCTGTGGCACGGCACAGACGGATAACCATAGAGAGCGAGGCCAACGCCGACAGCTGACAGTCACGCAAAGCCGCTCATGGCACGCTGGGCTCAGCCAGCGGCTCGCCGAAGCCGAAGCGTCAGCCGGCGGCGAGTGAAGGTACGTGGTGCGCAGCAACCCCGACGGCGAGCACCACAGATCATGGGTCTGGGGCTTGGACCCCAGGCTGGAATGGCGAAGGACCCCCGGTTCGCGCATTTCCACGAACAGAGGGTCCCCAGGTCCGAGCGGGTGAAGGGAATCGAACCCTCACTGCCAGCTTGGGAACCGTACAAGTCACCCTCACCAGACGCGCGCACATGCAGGTCACACATGCGGCAAGCGGCCTGGAGCGGCCAGCTTTCGCCCGGGCTAATGGCCTGCTAATGGCCCGGAATCGTTGCTGGCGACCAGTTGGGCGCGCCACTCGTCGACCCGGAGGCGCAGCGCCGCGACCTGCTCCGAACTGACGCCGTATTCAGCGAATTCCTCGTCGTCAAAACGTCGGATAGACCGCAGCATCTGCTCGAACATCGAACGGTCGAACCCCGCGTCAATCGCCTCTGCGAGCTGGCACAAGCGCTCCAGCGTGTAACGGCCCGCGCCGATCGCAGCGTCGATGTCCAGAAAGTCCCGCGCGGCAGCGCGGTTATACAGGGCATCCACCTTGCCAGCCATGACGTCGTCTGCATGCAATACCGGCCCGATGTCCATCTGCACCGGCGGCTGTAAGCGCCAGTTTGCGACCAGCTCAACGCGATGGTGTTCGCTTCGCTCCGTCGGGTCCGTGAGATAAAGCCGGGCAAAGGTCTCCGTACGGTGGTCGATCTCCACATCGTAGCCAGCCACCACGTAAGCAGCGATAACGACTTCAACTGCGGCAGGAAAATCGGCTCGCTGTTGCCAGTCAGCAAAGAGATCGACGTCCTCGCTCGGACGCTGCAGGATGCCGTGGGCGGCAACGGCGTGACCGCCGGCCAACGCAAACCCATGCGGTTGTCGCCGATTTTTGAAATTTGACCCCTTTTGGGTTCGGGAATTTTGACCCCTCCAGGGCAGGTCAGTTGTGGTTGGCGCGGTTGTCCTTGAGGA